>NZ_CP059322.2:2068333-2393055 GCF_013694245.2 Micromonospora ferruginea | reverse complement strand
ATGGAGGCGGAGGAGGGGCTGGCGCTGTTCGACGCCGCCTGCCGCGTCCCGGCCGCCGCGCTGGTGCCGGCCCACCTCGACCTGGCCGCCATGCGGGCCCAGTTCGCCGGCGCCGTCCCGCCGCTGTACCGGGCGCTGATCCGCGCCGGCCGGGGCGCCGCCGCCGCGCCGGCCACCGGGGCGTCGCTGGTGCAGCAGCTCGCCGCGCTCGCCGACGCCGACCGGCGGGCCGCGCTGCTGGAGATCGTCCGGGGGCAGGCCGCCGCCGTGCTCGGCTACCCCGACCCGGCTGCCGTCGACCCGCGCCGGGCGTTCAGCGACCTCGGCTTCGACTCGCTCACCGCCGTCGAGATGCGCAACCGGCTCGGCAACGCGTTCGGCCTGCGGCTGCCCGCCACGCTGGTCTTCGACTACCCGAGCCCGCAGGAACTCGCCGCCCACCTGGACACCGAGATCGCCGGCGTGCCGGTCCCGGCCCGGCCGGCGACCGCCCCGGTCACCGTCGGCGACGACGAGCCGCTGGCCATCATCGGCATGGCCTGCCGGCTGCCCGGCGGCGTGTCCACCCCGGACGACCTGTGGCGGCTGGTCGCCGAGGGCGTCGACGCGATCACCGACCTGCCCGGCGACCGGGGCTGGGACCTGGACACCCTCTACAGCCCCGACCCGGACGCCACCGGCACGTTCTACGCCCGCGGCGGCGGTTTCCTCGCCGACGTCGACCGCTTCGACCCCGGCTTCTTCGGCATCAGCCCGCGCGAGGCCCTCGCCATGGACCCGCAGCAGCGGCTGCTGCTGGAGACCACCTGGGAGACGTTCGAGTCCGCCGGCATCGACCCGACCGGGGTACGCGGCAGCAGCACCGGCGTGTTCGTCGGCACCAGCGGCCAGGACTACGGCTCGCTGCTCGCGTTCGCCCCCGAGGAGACCTCCGGGTACGCGCTCACCGGCATGACCAGCAGCGTCATCTCCGGCCGGGTCGCCTACACGTACGGCCTGGAAGGGCCGGCGGTGTCGCTGGACACGGCCTGCTCGTCGTCGCTGGTCGCGCTGCACTGGGCCGGGCAGGCGCTGCGCCGCGGCGAGTGCGACATGGCGCTGGCCGGCGGCGTCATCGTGATGGCCACCCCGACCGCGTTCGTGGAGTTCTCCCGCCAGCGCGGCCTGGCCGCCGACGGCCGGTGCAAGTCGTTCGCCGCCGCCGCCGACGGCACCGGCTGGTCCGAGGGCGTCGGCCTGCTGCTGGTGCAGCGCCTCTCCGACGCCCGCCGGCAGGGCCGGCACGTGCTCGCGATCGTGCGCGGCAGCGCGGTCAACTCCGACGGCGCGTCCAACGGTCTGACCGCCCCGAACGGCCCCTCGCAGCAGCGGGTCATCCGGGCGGCGCTGGCCGCGGCGCGGCTGTCCCCGGCCGACGTGGACGTGGTCGAGGCGCACGGCACCGGCACCACGCTCGGCGACCCGATCGAGGCGCAGGCGCTGCTCGCCACGTACGGGCAGGACCGGCCCGCCGGCCGGCCGCTGCTGCTCGGCTCGATCAAGTCGAACATCGGCCACGCCCAGGCCGCCGCCGGCGTCGCCGGCGTCATCAAGATGGTGCAGGCCATGCGGCACGGCACCGTGCCCCGCACGCTGCACGTGGACGAGCCGTCCCCGCACATCGACTGGGACGCCGGCGCGGTGGAGTTGGCCACCGAGGCGCGGCCCTGGCCGGCGGGCGACCGCCCGCGCCGGGCGGCGGTGTCGTCGTTCGGCATCTCCGGCACCAACGCGCACGTCATCGTGGAACAGGGCGACGAACCGGCCGCCCCGGCCGCGGCCGGCGCCGGCCTGCTGGACACCGCCGCGACGGTGTGGGCGGTGTCCGCGCGGTCCCGCGCGGCGCTGGCCGGGCAGGCCGCCCGCCTGGCCGAGCACGTCCGCTCGGGTGGCGACGGTGACGCCGCCGCGCTCGCCTGGTCGCTGGCCGCCACCCGGTCCGCGTTCGACAATCGGGCCGCCGTGGTCGGGTCGTCGGTGCAGGAGTTGCTGTCCGGACTGGACGCGCTCGCGTCCGGCGCGCCGGCCGGCAACGTGGTGTCCGGATCGGTCGCGTCACACGGCGCGGGTCCGGTGTTCGTGTTCCCGGGTCAGGGTGCGCAGTCGGCGCGGATGGCTTCTGGTCTGGTCGGTCGGTCGCCGGTGTTCGACGCGGCGTTGGCCGAGTGTCAGGTGGCGCTTTCTCCCTACCTCGATGTCGACCTGGTGTCGGTGTTGACCGGCGACGACGAGTCGTGGTTGGAGCGGGTGGAGGTGGTGCAGCCGGTCCTGTGGGCGGTCGGTGTCGCCCTGGCCGCGGTGTGGCGGCACGTGGGGGTGAGCCCGCAGGCGGTGATCGGGCATTCGCAGGGTGAGATCGGTGCGGCGTGTGTGGCGGGGATCCTGTCCCTGGACGACGCGGCGAGGACGGTGGCCCTGCGGTCGCGGGCGCTGTCCGCGTTGCGGGGGACCGGGACGATGGCGTCGGTCGATCTGTCGGCCGACGAGGTCGCCGCGCGGCTGGCGCTGGCGACGTCGGCCGGCTCCGGGCCGGCGAGCGACGGGACCGCGCCGGTCCGGGGCGGCGGTGACACCGGTCCGGCCGCGGACGGATCACGGTTCGCGGGTGTGGGGATCGCGGCGGTCAACGGTCCGGCGACCGTGGTCGTCTCCGGTCCACCGCAGGCGGTCGCCGATCTGGTCGACGCCTGTCAGGCCGACGGCATCCGGGCCCGGTTGATTCCGGTGGACTACGCCTCCCACTCGGTGGCCGTGGAGGAGGTCGCGCAGCAGTTGCGCACCGACCTGGCCGGTGTCACCCCGCTGGCCGGTCACACCCGGCTGGTGTCCACCCTCACCGGTGACTGGGTGGACCCGGCCACGATGACGGCCGACTACTGGTACGACAACCTCCGGCAGACCGTCCGCTTCGACACCGCCGTGCGTACGGCGATCGAGGCGGGTCACACGACGTTCGTGGAGATCAGTCCGCATCCGGTGCTGGCCATGCCGGTCACCGCGATCCTGGACGACACCGCCACCGCCGGACACACGCTGTCCACGCTGCGTCGGGGTGAGGACGACCCGACCCGGCTGCTGACCAACCTCGCCACCGCCCACACCATCGGCCTGCCCGTCGACCTCACCGCCGTGCTCGCCGAGACCGGCACCGTCGCGCTGCCCACCTACGCGTTCGAGCAGCAGCGGTTCTGGCTCGACCCGCCCGCCCACCGCGCCCAGGACGTCGCCTCCGCCGGCCTCCAGGACGCCGGCCACCCGCTACTCAGCGCCGCCGTCACGTTCCCCGACAGCGAACGGCTGGTCTTCACCGGCCGGCTCTCCGTACGCACCCACCCGTGGCTCGGCGAGCACCGGGTGATGAACGCGATCCTGCTGCCCGGCACCGCGTTCGTCGAACTGGCCGCGCACGCCGGCGAGCAGGCCGGCGCCCCGGTGGTCGAGGAACTCACCCTGCTCGCCCCACTCGTCCTGCCCGAACTCGGGTCGCTCCAGATCCAGCTCACCGTCGGCGAGCGCGACGACACCGGCCGCCGCCCGGTGCAGTTGCACTCCCGCCCGTACCGCGACGGGTCCGACGAGATCCTCGCCGACGTGGCCTGGACCTGCCACGCCACCGGCCTGCTCGCCCCGCGCGGCGCCGACGCGCCCGCGTTCGACCTCGGCGTGTGGCCGCCACCCGGCGCCACGCCCGTCGCCTCCGACTCCTTCTACGCCGGCCTGGAGTCCACCGTCTTCGGCTACGGCCCGGTCTTCCGCGGGCTGCGTGCCGCCTGGACCCGGGGCGACGAGGTCTTCGCCGAGGTGGCGCTCCCCGCCGAGCACCACGCCGAAGCCGGCCGGTTCGGGCTGCACCCGGCGCTGCTCGACGGCGCGCTCCAGGCCATGTCCATCGGCGGCTTCCTCGGCCGGATGGGCGACGGCGCCGACGCCACCGCGCCCCGCCTGCCGTTCGCCTGGACCGGCGTCACGCTGCTCGCCGCCGGGGCCACCGCGCTGCGGGTCCGCGTCGCCGCGGCCGGCGACGTCGGCGTCACGTTCCAGGTCGCCGACGCCACCGGCGCCCCCGTCCTGCACGCCGAATCCCTGATCATGCGCCGGGTCACCGGCGACGCGCTCGGCGCGGCCCGCTCCGGCCGGCACGAGTCGCTGTTCCAGGTGGACTGGCCGGTCCTGCCGGTGACCGCCGGACCGTCGCCGGCCGCCGGCCGCTGGGTGGTGCTCGGCGACGACCTCGCGCTCAACGCCGCCGCCGAGGCCGCCGGCGCCCGGGTCCGCCCCGACCTCGCCCCGGAAGCCTTCGCCGACCTGCTGGCCGGCGGCGAACCCGCCCCCGGGACGCTGATCCTGCCGATCGCCGGCACCGGCGACGGCACCGGCCCCGAACTGGCCGCGCAGGCCCGCGCCACCACCCACCGCCTGCTCGGCACGCTCCAAGCGTGGCTCGCCGACGACCGGTTCGCCGACACCCGGCTGGTGCTGGTCACCCGCGGCGCGGTGGCCACCGGCGACCCGGCCCGGGTCGACCTGCGCGCCGCGCCCGCCTGGGGACTCGTCCGCACCGCCCAGCTCGAACACCCCGACCGGATCCAGCTCGTCGACCTGGACGCCGACCCGGCCGGCGCCGCGCTGCTCGCCGCCGCGATCGGCACCGGCGAACCGCAGCTCGCCGTGCACGACGGCCAGGTGCGCGCGCCGCGCCTGGCCCGCGTACCGGCCGCGCTGGAGCCCCGGCCCGGCGGCGTCGACCCGGACGGCACCGTGCTGATCACCGGCGGCACCGGCGTGCTCGGCCGGCTCCTGGCCCGCCACCTCGCCACCACCCACGGCGTCCGGCACCTGCTGCTCGCCGGGCGGCGCGGCGCGACCGCCGACGGCATCGACGCCCTGGTCACCGAGCTGGCCGAGGCCGGCGCCGAGGTCACGGTCGCCGCCTGCGACGCCGCCGACCCGGACGCGCTGGCCGCGCTGCTCGACGGCATCCCCGCCGAGCACCCGCTCACCGCCGTGGTGCACGCCGCCGGCGTGCTCGACGACGGCGTGCTGGAGTCGCTCACCCCGGACCGGATCGACGCGGTCGCCGTCGGAAAGATCGACGCCGCGTGGCACCTGCACCGGCTCGCCGCCGGCCGCGACCTCGGCGCGTTCGTGCTGTTCTCGTCCGCCGCCGCCACGCTCGGCAGCGCCGGCCAGGCCAACTACGGCGCGGCCAACGCGTTCCTCGACGCGCTCGCCGCGCACCGGCGGGCCCAGGGGCTGCCCGGCATCTCCCTCGCCTGGGGCCTCTGGGAGCAGGCCAGCGGCATGACCGGCCACCTCGCCGACGCCGACGTGCGGCGGATGGCCGAGCAGGGCGCCGCCGGGCTCTCCACCGAGCAGGCGCTGCACCTGTTCGACGCCGCCTGGCGGCTGGACACCGCCGCCGTCGTACCGATGCGGTTGGACGTGGCGGCGCTGCGCGGCCAGGCCGAGGCCGGCGTGCTCGCCCCGCTGCTGCGCGGCCTGGTCCGGGTACCGCTGCGCCGCTCGGTCGACGCGGGCGGTGCCGGCGCCGGCGGCGTGTCGCTCGGCCAGCGGCTCGCCGGCCTGGCCGACCCGGAGCGGCGCAAGGTGCTGCTGGACGTGGTCCGGGCGAACGTGGCCGCCGTGCTCGGCCACGCCGGGCCGGAGGCCGTCGACCCCGGCCGCCTCTTCACCGACCTGGGTTTCGACTCGCTGACCGCGGTCGACCTGCGCAACCGGCTCAACACGCTGTCCGGGCTGCGGCTGCCCGCCACGCTGGTCTTCGACTACCCGACGCCGCACGCCCTCGCCGAGAAGCTGGCCGGTGAGATCGCCGCCGACGCGGCGCCCTCCACCCAACCGCTGTTCCAGGGCATCGACGCGGTCGAGTCGCTGCTCACCACGCTGGCGCTCGACCCGGCCACCCGGGACCGGTTCGCCACCCGGATGCGTGACCTGCTCGCCAAGGCCACCGACCTGGCCGGCCCGGCCGACGAACCGGAGCGACCCGACCTCGACGCGGCCAGCGACGACGAGATCTTCGACTTCATCAGCAAAGAGTTTGGAATCTCCTGACATGACCACCGCGGATCAAGGCAGGGACGCGATGAGCGACGACGACAAGCTGCGGTACTTCCTCAAGCGGGTGACCGCCGACCTGCACGACACGAAGCGCAAGCTGCAGACCGTCGAGGCGCGCGACCAGGAACCGCTGGCGATCGTGTCGATGAGCTGTCGGTTCCCCGGCGGCGTCCGGTCCCCGGAGGAGCTGTGGGACCTCGTCGCCGGCGGGCGTGACGCGCTCACCGAGTTCCCCGCCGACCGGGGCTGGGACCTCGACGGGCTCTACGACCCCGACCCGGACAAGCCCGGCAAGAGCTACACCCGCGTCGGCGGGTTCCTCGACCGCGCCGGCGACTTCGACCCGGCCCTGTTCGGCATCTCGCCCCGCGAGGCGCTCGCCATGGACCCGCAGCAGCGGCTGCTGCTGGAGACGTCCTGGGAGGCGATCGAGCGGGCCGGCATCGACCCGCTGTCGCTGCGCGGCAGCGCCACCGGCGTCTTCGTCGGGCTGAGCACGTCCAACTACGGGATGGGCCTGCCGTACGTGCCGGACGGCGTCGACATGTACCTCGGCACCGGCAACACCACGAGCGTCGCCTCCGGCCGGATCTCGTTCACGCTCGGCCTCAACGGCCCCGCCGTCACCGTCGACACCGCCTGCTCGTCGTCGCTCGTCGCCCTGCACCTGGCCGGTCAGGCGCTGCGCCGCGGCGAGTGCGACCTGGCGGTCGCCGGTGGCGTCACCGTGATGGCCACCCCGGGTGTGTTCATCGTCTTCTCCCGCCAGCGCGGCATGTCCGTCGACGGGCGGTGCCGCGCGTTCGCGGCCGGCGCCGACGGCACCGGCTGGGGCGAGGGCGGCGGCGTCGTCGTGGTGGAGCGGCTCGCCGACGCCGAACGCAACGGCCACCCGATCCTCGCGGTGATCCGCGGCAGCGCGCTCAACCAGGACGGCGCGTCCAACGGCCTCACCGCCCCGAACGGCCCCTCGCAGCAGCGGGTGATCCGGGCCGCGCTGGCCGACGCCCGGCTCGGCCCGGCCGACGTCGACCTGGTCGAGGCGCACGGCACCGGCACCACCCTCGGCGACCCGATCGAGGCGCAGGCGCTGCTCGCCACGTACGGGCAGGACCGTCCCGCGGACCGGCCGCTGCTGCTCGGCTCGGTGAAGTCGAACATCGGCCACACGCAGAGCGCCGCCGGCGTGGCCGGCCTGGTCAAGATGGTGATGGCGCTGCGGCACGGGACGCTGCCGGCGACGCTGCACGTGGACGCCCCGTCCCCGCACGTCGACTGGGACGCCGGCGCGGTCGAGCTGATCACCGAGAACCAACCGTGGCCGGAGCTGGGCCGGCCCCGCCGCGGCGGCGTCTCCTCGTTCGGGGTCAGCGGCACCAACGCCCACGTCATCGTCGAGGAGTACCGCCCGTCCGTCGCCGAGCCGGCCGAGGCGCCCGCCGACGACGCCCCCGCGCCGCGCCGCGCCGGCCTGCTCGCCGCCGCCGTCACCGCCTGGCCGGTCTCGGCCCGGACCCGGGGCGCGCTCGCCGGGCAGGCCGCCCGGCTGGCCGCGCACCTGCGCGCGCACCCGGCCGACCCGGCGGCGGTGGCGTGGTCCCTCGCGACCACCCGGTCCACGCTCGACCAGCGCGCTGTGGTCGTCGGCGCGGACCCCGCCGAGCTGCTCGCCGGCCTGGACGCGCTCGCCGCCGGCCTGCCCGCCGGCAACCTGGTCACCGGCACGGCGTCGGCGGCCGGCGCCGGCCCGGTCCTCGTCTTCCCCGGCCAGGGCGCCCAGTCCGCTCAGATGGCCGCCGGCCTGGTCGGCCGCTGCCCGGTCTTCGACACCGCGCTGGCCGAGTGTCGGACCGCGCTGGCCCCGCACCTGGACGTGGATCTCGTGTCGGTTCTGACCGGCGACGACGAGTCGTGGCTGGACCGGGTGGAGGTGGTGCAGCCGGTCCTGTGGGCGGTCGGTGTCGCGCTCGCCGCCGTCTGGCGCGCGGCCGGCGTGACGCCCGACGCGGTGATCGGGCACTCGCAGGGCGAGATCGGCGCCGCCTGTGTGGCGGGGATCCTGTCCCTGGACGACGCGGCGAGGACGGTGGCGTTGCGGTCGCGGGCGTTGTCCGCGTTGCGGGGGACCGGCACCATGGCGTCGGTCGACCTGCCGGCCGATGAGGTGACGGCCCGCCTGAACGGCTTCGAGGGTGTCGGCGTCGCGGCGGTCAACGGTCCGGCGACCGTGGTCGTCTCCGGTCCGCCGCAGGCGGTCGCCGATCTGGTGGAGGCGTGTCAGTCCGAGGGCATCCGGGCCCGGTTGATTCCGGTGGACTACGCCTCCCACTCGGTGGCCGTGGAGGAGGTCGCGCAGCAGTTGCGCACCGACCTGGCCGGTGTCACCCCGCAGCCGGGGCATACCCGGCTGGTGTCGACGTTGACCGGTGACTGGGTGGACCCGGCGACGATGACGGCCGACTACTGGTACGACAACCTGCGGCAGACCGTCCGCTTCGACACCGCCGTGCGGACGGCGATCGAGGCGGGTCACACGACGTTCGTGGAGATCAGTCCGCATCCGGTGCTGGCGATGCCGGTGACGGCGATCCTGGACGACACCGGCACCGCCGGGCACACGCTGTCCACGCTGCGTCGGGGTGAGGACGACCCGACCCGGCTGCTGACCAACCTCGCCGCCGCCCACACCATCGGCCTGCCCGTCGACCTCACCACCGTGCTCGCCGAGACCGACACCGTCGCGCTGCCCACCTACGCCTTCGACCACCAGCGCCTCTGGCTCGACGGCAGCGGCGGCCCCGAGCGGGACGACCAGACGGCCGACCACGCCGGCCCGGACGACAGCGGCTTCTGGGCCGCCGTCGAACGCGGCGACCTGCCCGGCCTCGCCGACGTGCTCGCCGGCGACGACACCCCCGCCGAACACGCCCTCGACGCGCTCACCCCCGCGCTGCCGGTGCTGCGCCGCTGGCGGCGACAGCAGCGCCGCCAGTCCGACATCGACGGCTGGCGCTACCAGGACACCTGGAAGCCGCTCACCGGCATCACCAACCGGGGGATGGCCGGCACCTGGCTCGTCGTACTGCCCACCGGCGACATCGTCGAGCCCTGGCAGGAGGCCTGCGTCGACGCGGTCACCGCCGCCGGGGCCACCGTCGTGCCCCTGCCCGTCAGCACCACCGACGTCGACCGGGACCTGCTCGGCAAGCTGCTGCGCGAGGCGCTCGCCACCGACGCCGACGGCACCCTCGCCGAGGTGACCGGCGTGGTGTCCCTGCTCGCGTTCGACGAGCTGGTCCACCCGATGCACCCGTCCGTGCCCGGCGGCTTCGCCGCCACCGTCGCGCTGGTCCAGTCGCTCGGCGACATCGGCCTCGCCGCCCCGATGTGGGCGGTCACCTCCGGCGCCGTCTCCGTCGGCCGCGGCGAACTGCTCCGCTCGCCCGGCCAGGCGATGGTCTGGGGCTTCGGCCGGGTCGCCGCGCTGGAACACCCGCAACGCTGGGGCGGACTCGTCGACCTGCCGGAGGCGGTCGACGAGCGCAGCGCCGGCCTGCTGGTCGCGGCGCTCACCGCCGCCGGCGACGAGGACCAGATCGCGGTACGCCCCGGCGGACTGCTCGGCCGGCGTCTCACCCGCGTCCCGCTCGGCGACAGCCGGCCCGCGCACCCGTGGCAGCCCTCCGGCACCGCGCTGGTCACCGGCGGCACCGGCGCGCTCGGCGGGCACGCCGCCCGCTGGCTCGCCCGCAGCGGGGTGGAGAACATCGTGGTGGCCAGCCGGCGCGGCATGGACGCCCCCGGCGCCGCCGAACTCGTCGCCGAGCTGACCGCGCTCGGCGCCACCGCCAGCGTGGTCACCTGCGACGCCGCCGACCGGGACGCGCTCGCCGCGCTGATCGACGGCATCCCCGCCGACCGGCCGCTGAAGGCCGTGGTGCACGCCAGCGCGGTGCTCGACGACGCCCTCATCAACGACCTGCGCATCGACCAGATCGAGCGGGTCCTCGCGGCCAAGGTGGACGTCGCGTACCACCTGCACGAGCTGACGCTCGACCTGGACCTCGGCGCGTTCGTGCTGTTCTCCTCGTTCGCCGGCTCGGTGGGCAGCTCCGGCGTCGGCAACTACGCCCCGAGCAACGCGTTCCTCGACGCGCTCGCCCAGCACCGGCGAGGGCTCGGCCTGCCCGGCACGTCCATCGCCTGGGGCGCCTGGGCCGGCGGCGGCATGGCCGACGGGCCGTTCGGCGAGCTGCTGCACCGGCACGGCGTACCCGAGATGCCGCCGGAGGCCGCGATCACCGCGCTGCACCAGGCCGTCGACCACGGCGAGGCGTTCCTCACCGTCGCCGACATCGCCTGGGAACGGTTCTCCGTCGCGTTCACCGCCACCCGCCCCGGCCCGCTGATCAGCGACCTGCCGGACGTGCGCCGCCTGCGCACGACGGAGCGGACCACGGCCGGCGAGGTGCCCGACGGCCCGGAGTCGCTGCGTGACCGGCTCGCCGGGCTGCCCGCCGCCGACCGGATGGCGGTGCTGCTCGCGCTGGTCCGCGGCCAGGTCGCGGCCGTGCTCAACTACCCGTCCGGGGAGTCGGTGGACGAGCACCGCGCGTTCCGCGAGCTGGGCTTCGACTCGGTCACCGCGGTCGAGCTGCGCAACCGGCTCGGCCTGGCGACCGGCGTGGGGCTGCCGGTCACCCTGGTCTTCGACTACCCGACGCCGACCACGCTGGCCGAGTACCTCTACGCCGAGGTGGCCCAGGAGGACGTGGTCACCCCGACCGCGCTGCTGGACGACCTCGACCGGATCGCCGACGGGCTCGACGTGGTGGCCCGCGACGAGGCCGCCCGGGTCCGAGCCACCGTCCGCCTCCAGGCCATGCTCACCCGGCTCGGCCAGGGCGGCGGAGGTGACGACCTCGGCCGCCACCTCGGCGACGCCAGCGACGACGAGCTGTTCGCCATGGTGGACCGCGACCTCGGTCTGTCCTGACCCGCACCGGCTCACTCCCGTCCCCTGCGAGGAAGCGGCTCCCGATGGCCAATGAAGACAAGCTCCGCGACTACCTCAAGCGGGTCATGGCGGACCTGCACGACACCCGCCGCCGGCTCAGCGAGGCCCAGTCCCAGGAACTGGAGCCGGTGGCGATCGTCGCGATGAGCTGCCGGCTGCCCGGCGGCGTACGCGACCCGCGGGACCTGTGGGAGCTGCTGACCGAGGGCCGGGACGCGGTCGCCCCGTTCCCCGACGACCGGGGCTGGGACCTCGACCGGCTCTACCACCCCGACCCCGACCACCCCGGCACCTCGTACGCCCGCGAGGGCGGCTTCCTCGACGGAGCCGGGGACTTCGACGCCGCGTTCTTCGGCATCAGCCCCCGCGAGGCGCTGACCATGGACCCGCAGCAGCGGCTGCTGCTGGAGACCGCCTGGGAGGCCGTCGAGTCCGCCGGCCTCGACCCCGCCTCGCTGCGCGGCAGCCGCACCGGGGTGTTCGTCGGCACCAACGGGCAGGACTACGGCACGTTGCTGATGATGTCGCCCGACGGCGACGAGGGCCACTCGATGACCGGCGGGGCGGCGGCGGTCGCCTCCGGCCGGGTGTCCTACACGCTCGGCCTGGAGGGCCCGGCCGTCTCCATCGACACCGCCTGCTCCTCCTCGCTGGTCGCGCTGCACCTGGCCGCGCAGGCGCTGCGGGCGGGGGAGTGCGAGCTGGCGCTCGCCGGCGGCGTCACCGTGATGGCCACCCCCGGCCTCTACATCGGGTCGAGCCGGCAGCGGGCGCTGTCCCCGGACGGGCGGTGCCGCTCGTTCGCCGCCGCCGCCGACGGCGCCGGGTTCTCCGAGGGCGTCGGTTGGCTGCTGGTGGAGCGGCTCTCCGACGCCCGCCGCCACGGGCACCCGGTGCTCGCCGTGGTGCGCGGCAGCGCGGTCAACCAGGACGGCGCGTCGAACGGGCTCACCGCCCCCAACGGTCCCGCCCAGCAACGCGTGATCAGCCAGGCGCTCACCGCGGCCCGGCTGGCCACCGCCGACGTGGACGTGATCGAGGCGCACGGCACCGGCACCAACCTCGGCGACCCGATCGAGGCGCAGGCGCTGCTCGCCACGTACGGGCAGGACCGGGGTGACGCCGGGCCGGCGCTGCTGGGCTCGGTGAAGTCGAACATCGGGCACGCCCAGGCCGCCGCCGGGGTGGCCGGGGTGATCAAGGTGGTGCTGGCCATCCGGCACGGGCTGGTGCCGGCGACGCTGCACGTGGACGAGCCGTCCCCGCACATCGACTGGTCGTCCGGCGCACTGGAGCTGGTGACCTCGGCGCGGCCCTGGCCGGAGCGCGACCGCCCGCGCCGGGCGGCGGTGTCGTCGTTCGGCATCTCCGGCACCAACGCGCACGTCATCGTGGAACAGGCGCCGGAGGCGCCGGCCGAGGCCGTCGCCGTCCCCGCCCCGGGGCTGCTCGCCGTCGCCGTCACCGCCTGGCCGGTGTCGGCCCGTACCCGGGGCGGGCTCGCCGGGCAAGCCACCCGGCTGGCCGCGCACCTGCGCGCGCACCCGGCCGACCCGGGTGTGGTGGCGTGGTCCCTCGCGACCACCCGGTCGGCGTTCGACAGGCGGGCGGTGGTGCTCGGGTCGTCGGTCGAGGACCTGCTGTCGGGTCTGGACGCGCTCGCGGCCGGCACGCCGTCGCCGGCGGTGGTGACCGGCACGGCGGAGCGGCCCGCCGGCCCGGTGTTCGTGTTCCCTGGTCAGGGCGCGCAGTCGGCGCGGATGGCTTCTGGTCTGGTGGGCCGATGCGCGCCGTTCGACGCGGCGTTGGCCGAGTGCCAGGTGGCCCTGGCTGCTCACCTCGACGTCGACCTGGTGTCGGTGCTGACCGGCGACGACGAGTCGTGGCTGGACCGGGTGGAGGTGGTGCAGCCGGTCCTGTGGGCCGTCGGTGTCGCCCTGGCCGCGGTGTGGCGGCACGTGGGTGTCAATCCGCAGGCGGTGATCGGGCATTCGCAGGGCGAGATCGGCGCCGCGTGTGTGGCGGGGATCCTGTCCCTCGACGACGCCGCGAGGACGGTAGCCCTGCGGTCGCGGGCGTTGTCGGCGCTGCGGGGGACCGGGACGATGGCGTCGATCGACCTGTCCGCCGACGACGTCGCCGCGCGGCTGGCGGGGAGCGCGCACGCCGGCGCGGGGTCGGCCGGCGGCGACACCGGTCCGGCCGCGGACGGATCACGGTTCGCGGGTGTGGGGATCGCGGCGGTCAATGGTCCGGCGACGGTCGTCGTCTCCGGTCCGCCGCGGGCGGTCGCCGATCTGGTCGACGCGTGTCAGGCCGACGGGATCCGGGCCCGGTTGATCCCGGTGGACTACGCGTCGCACTCGGCGGCGGTGGAGGAGGTCGCGCAGCAGTTGCGCACCGACCTGGCGGATGTGACGCCGCAGCCGGGGCATACCCGTCTGGTGTCGACGTTGACCGGTGACTGGGTGGACCCGGTGACCATGACGGCCGACTACTGGTACGACAACCTCCGGCAGACCGTCCGCTTCGACACCGCCGTGCGCACGGCGATCGAGGCGGGTCACACGACGTTCGTGGAGATCAGTCCGCATCCGGTGCTGGCGATGCCGGTGACGGCGATCCTGGACGACACCGGCACCGCCGGGCACACGCTGTCCACGCTGCGTCGGGGTGAGGACGACCCGACCCGGCTGCTGACCAACCTCGCCACCGCGCACACCATCGGCCTGCCCGTCGACCTCACCGCCGTGCTCGCCGAGACCGACACCGTCGCGCTACCCACCTACGCCTTCGACCACCAGCGGTACTGGCCCGCCCCGCCGCGCTTCGTCACCGAGCGCGACGGCGAACCCGACCCCGACCGCTGGCACTACCGGGTCACCTGGACGCCGCTGCCCGACCTGCCGCTGACCCGGCTCACCGGCGCCTGGCTGATCCCGGTACCCGCCGACCTGGCCGACGACCCGCTCGTCACCGGTGTGCTCGGCGCGCTCGGCAACGTCGGCGCCGACGCCGTACCCGTGCCCGTCGACCCGGCCGACGACCCGGCCGCGCTCGCCGACCGGCTGCGCGCCGCGCTGCCCGCCGGCGGACCCGCCGCCGTGCTCTCCCTGCTCGGCCTCGACGGGCGCGCCCACCCCGAACACCCGGCCACCACGCTCGGCGTGACCGGCACCGCCCACCTGGTCCAGGCGCTCGGCGCGCTCGGCGTCGAGGCGCCACTGTGGTGCGCCACCCGCCGCGCCGTCACCACCGGCGACACCGACCCGGCCCCCGACCCGGCCGCCGCCGCCGTCTGGGGCCTCGGCCGGGCCGTCGCGCTGGAACACCCGGCCCGCTGGCGCGGCCTGGTCGACCTGCCCGACCAGCTCGACGCCACCACCGCCGCGCTGCTCGGCGCGGTGCTCGGCGCCGACCACGGCGAGGACCAGATCGCCGTCCGGGACACCGGCGCCCACGCCCGCCGGCTCACCCGGAACACCGACCTCGCCGACGACACGGTCCGGCTCCGCGACACCGTGCTGATCACCGGCGGCACCGGCGGCCTCGGCGGGCACCTGGCCCGCTGGGCCGCCCGCGCCGGCGCCGCGCACGTGCTGCTGGCCAGCCGCCGCGGCCCCGACGCCCCCGGCGCCGGCGACCTCGCCGCCGAGCTGACCGACCTCGGGGTACGCGTCACCGTGGCCCGCTGCGACGTCACCGACCGCGACCAGCTCGCCGCGTTGCTCGCCGACCTGCCCGACGACGCGCCGCTGCGGGCCGTGCTGCACACCGCCGCCGTGCTCGACGACGGCATCGTGGACACCGTCACCCCGGCCCGCCTGCACACCGTCGCCGCGCCCAAGAGCGCCGCCGCCGACCACCTCGACGCGCTCACCCGCGACCACGAGCTGGACGCGTTCGTGCTCTTCTCCTCCGTCGCCGGCACCACCGGCAACGCCGGCCAGGGCGCGTACGGCGCGGCCAACGCCCACCTCGACGCGCTCGCGCACCGGCGCCGCGCCGCCGGGCTGCCGGCGCTCTCCGTGGCGTGGGGCGCCTGGGCCGGCGCCGGCCTGCCCGCCGACAACGAACGCGCCCAGCAGCGGCTGCGCCGCGGCGGCATGGTCGCCATGGACCCGGAGTCGGCCGTCGCCGCGATGGCCCGGGCGCTGGGCCGCGACGAACCCACAGCCGTCGTCGCCGACGTCGACTGGAGCCGCTTCGCGCCCGCGTTCGCGCTGGTCCGCCCCAGCCCGCTGCTCGGTGACCTGCCCGAGGTCACCGACGCGCTGCGGCCCCCGGAGACGCCGGCCGTGCCCGAACCGGCCGACCAGCCCGGCTCGGCGCTGGCCCGGCAGCTCGCCGGCCGGACCGCCGCCGAACGCACCGAGACGCTGCGCGACCTGGTCCGCCAGTGCGCCGCCACCGCGCTCGGCTACGGCGACGCCGACGACGTGCCGGTCACCCGCCCGTTCCGCGACCTCGGCCTCGACTCGCTGACCGCGGTGGACCTGCGCAACCTGCTCGCCACCGCCACCGAGCTGCGGCTGCCCGCCACGCTCGCGTTCGACTACCCGAACCCGGCGGTGCTGGCCGGGCACCTCGACGAGCTGCTCACCGGCGCCGGCGCGCCGGTCGACTCGCCGGCCGCCGTGGCCACCCCCGACGAGCCGCTGGCCGTGGTGGCGATGAGCTGCCGATTCCCCGGTGGCGCGGACGACCCGGAACGGCTGTGGCAACTGCTCGCCGCCGGCGGCGACGCCATCGGTGACTTCCCCACCGACCGGGGCTGGGACCTCGACCGGCTCTTCGACACCGACCCCGCCGTCGAGGGCACCAGCTACGCCCGCCAGGGCGGGTTCCTGCCCGACGTCGCCGACTTCGACCCCGGCTTCTTCGGCATCAGTCCCCGCGAGGCGCTCGCGATGGACCCGCAGCAGCGGCTGCTGCTGGAGACGTCCTGGGAGGCGATCGAACGCGCCGGCATCGACCCGCGCACGCTGCGCGGCACCCCCACCGGTGTCTTCGTCGGCACCAACTACCAGGACTACCGCAACCTCATGCTCACCGCGGAGGGCGCCGAGGGGCACCTGATGACCGGCAACGCCGGCAGCGTGCTGTCCGGCCGGGTGTCCTACACGCTCGGGCTGGAAGGGCCGGCCGTGTCCGTCGACACCGCCTGCTCGTCGTCGCTGGTCGCGCTGCACTGGGCCGGCCAGGCGCTGCGCGCCGCCGAGTGTTCCCTGGCCCTGGTCGCCGGCGTCACCGTGATGGCCACCCCCGGCGTGTTCGTCGGCTTCAGCCGGCAACGTGGACTGTCCCCGGACAGCCGGGTCAAGGCGTTCGCGGCCGGCGCCGACGGCACGAGCTGGGGCGAGGGCGTCGGTGTGCTGCTGGTCGAGCGGCTCTCCGACGCCCGTCGCAACGGCCACCCGGTGCTCGCCGTGGTGCGGGGCAGCGCGGTCAACCAGGACGGCGCCTCGAACGGGCTCACCGCGCCCAACGGGCCGGCCCAGCAGCGGGTCATCCGCGCGGCGCTGGCCCACGCCCGGCTCGACCCGGGCGACGTGGACGCGGTCGAGGCGCACGGCACCGGCACCCGCCTCGGCGACCCGATCGAGGCGCAGGCGCTGCTCGCCACGTACGGGCAGGGGCGGCCGGACGACCGTCCGCTGCTGCTCGGCTCGATCAAGTCGAACATCGGCCACACCCAGGCCGCCGCCGGCGTAGCCGGGGTGATCAAGATGATCCTCGCGCTGCGCCACGGCTACCTGCCGCCGACGCTGCACGTCGACGCGCCCAGCGACCAGGTGGACTGGACGACCGGCTCGGTGGACCTGCTCACCGAGGGGCGGCCCTGGCCGCTGACCGGCCGGCCGCGCCGCGCCGCCGTCTCCTCCTTCGGGATCAGCGGCACCAACGCCCACACCATCCTGGAGCAGGCCCCCGAACCGCCGGTGCCGGCCGGGGAGCCGGCCGCGCCGCCGGTGGTGCCGGTGCTGCTGTCCGCCCGTACCGCCGACTCGCTGACCGCCCAGGCCACGCCGTGGGCCGACCGGCTCGCCGGGCCGACCGCGCCGCCGCTGGTCGACGTCGGCTGGTCCTCGGCGGTGGCCCGGGCCGCGCTGGACCACCGCGCGGTGGTGCTCGCCGGCGACCGGCGGGCGCTGCGCGCCGGACTCCGCGCGCTCGCCACCGGCGACGACTCGCCCGCGCTGGTCACCGGCGCGGTGACCGGCCGGCCCCGGGTGGCGTACCTGTTCTCCGGGCAGGGCGCGCAACGCCCCGGCATGGGCCGCGAGCTGGCCGCCGCGTACCCGGTGTTCGCCGACGCGCTCGCCGAGGCGTGCGCGGCGCTCGACCCGCACCTGCCCCGGCCGCTGCGCCCGCTGCTCGACGCCGACCCCGGCACCGACACCGCGGCGCTGCTGGACCGCACCGAGTTCACCCAGCCGGCGCTGTTCGCCGTCGAGGTGGCGCTGTTCCGGCTGCTCACCGCGTGGGGCCTGCGCCCGGACGCGGTGGCCGGGCACTCCATCGGCGAGTTCGCCGCCGCCCACGCCGCCGGCGTGCTCACCCTGGCCGACGTCGCCGAACTCGTCGCCACCCGCGGCCGGCTCATGCAGGCGCTGCCCGACGGCGGCGCCATGCTCGCGGTCGCCGCGAGCGAGGACGACGTCCGCGCCGCGCTCGGCGACGGGCTTGCCGTCGCCGCCGTCAACGGCCCGGCCGCCGTCGTGCTCGCCGGTCCCACCGACGCCGTGGACGCCGCCGCCGCCGACTGGACCGCCCGAGGGGTACGCACCCGACGGCTCACCGTCAGCCACGCGTTCCACAGCCCGCTGATGGAACCGGTGCTCGACGAGCTGGCCGCGCTCGCCGCCCGGCTGCCGCACCACCCGCCGACCGTGCCGCTGATCTCCACCGTCACCGGCGCGCCGGTCGACGTGGCCGGCATCGGCGCGCCCGGCTACTGGGCCCGGCACGCCCGCGACACCGTCCGCTTCGCCGACGCGGTCACCGCGCTGCGCGAGCACGGCTGCACCGCGTACCTCGAGGTCGGCCCGGACACGGTGCTCACCGCGGCAGCCCAGGGCGTGCTGGCCGGCCACGGTCCGGTCCCACCGGTGCTGCCCACGCTGCGCCGGGACCGGCCGGAACCGCACACCCTGCTGCGCGCGGTCGCCGCGCTGCACGTGCACGGTGTGGGCGTGGACTGGCCCGCCCTCTACGCCGACGCCGATCCGCAGCCGGCCGACCTGCCGACCCACGTGTTCGACCGGCAGCGCTACTGGCCGCAGCCGCCGGCCTGGCTGACCGCACCGCCCGCCGAGGACACCGCCGTGGAACGCCGGTTCTGGGCCGCGGTCGAGGCCGAGGACCTGGACGGCCTGCTCACCGAGCTGGACGTGGTCCCGGACCAGCCGTTCGACGCGGTCCTGCCGGCGCTGTCGGCGTGGCGGCGACGCGGCCGGGAACGGTCGGTGGTGGACGGCAGCCGTTACCGGGTGCGCTGGGAACCGGTCGACGTCACCGCCGGGCCCGCACCGGACGGGCCGGCCCGCTGGCTGGTGCTGCTGCCCGCCGATCGGGCCGCCGAACCGGACCTGGCCGCGCTGGCCGACGCGCTCGGCCCGGCGGCCACCACCGCCCCGGTGGACACCGCCGCCGACGCCGACGCGCTGGGCGACCGGCTCGCCGACCTGGTCGGCGCCGCCACCGCCGACGGGCCGGTACGCGTCCTGTCCCTGCTCGGGCTGGACGAGACGCCGCACGCCGAACACCCGACGCTGCCGCGCGGCCTGGCCGTCACCGTCGCACTGCTCCAGACGCTCGGCGACCTGGACGCGCCGGCCCGGCTCTGGTGCGCCACCCGGGGCGCGGTCGCCGTCGCCGGCGACGACACCCCGCCTTCCCCCCGCCAGGCGGCGCTGTGGGGCCTCGGCCGGGTCGCCGCGCTGGAACAACCCGCCCGCTGGGCCGGCCTGGTCGACCTGCCCGCCACCGGGGACGACGACGTCGCCCGGCGGCTCGCCACGCTGCTGGCCGCCACCACCGAGGACCAACTCGCGGTGCGCGCCGACGGGACGTACGCCCGGCGGCTCGCCACCGCCGCGACCGACGGCGAGCGCCCGCCGTGGCAGCCACGCGGCACGGTCCTGATCACCGGCGGCACCGGCGCGCTCGGCGGGCACGTGGCCCGCTGGGCGGCCGGCGCCGGCGCCGAACGGATCGTGCTGACCAGCCGGCGCGGCGAGGGCACGCCGGGCGCGGACGCCCTGCTGGCCGAGCTGGCCGCCACCGGCGTCGAGTGCCGGGTGGCCCGCGGCGACGCCGCCGACCGGGCCGCCATGGCCGCGCTGATCGCCGAGCTGCGCGCCGACGGGCCGCCGCTGCGCGCGGTGGTGCACGCCGCCGGCGTCAGCGAGGTGGTGCCGCTCGCCGAGACCACGCTGGAGGACCTGGCGTACGTCATCGGCCCGAAACTGGCCGGCGCGGAGCTGCTCGACGAACTGCTCGACGGCGTGGAGCTGGACGGGTTCGTGCTCTTCTCCTCGATCGCCGCCACCTGGGGCAGCGGCGGGCAGGGCGGGTACGCGGCCGGCAACGCCGCGCTGGACGCGCTCGCCGAACGCCGGCGGGCCCGGGGGCTGCCCGCCACGTCGGTGGCCTGGGGGCCGTGGACCGAGTCCGGCATGTTCGACGACGACGCGCCGGAGCAACTGCGCCGGCGCGGCCTGCGGGTGCTGCCGCCCGAGCCGGCGATGGCCGGGCTGCGGCACGCGCTCGCCGCCGGCGACACGTGCGTCACCGTCGCCGACGTCGACTGGGCCACCTTCCACCCGCTGTTCACCGCGCTGCGGCCCAGCCCGCTGCTGGCCGACCTGCCGGCCGTACGGGCGCTCGCCACCGCCGCCGCCGAACCGGCGGCCACCGGGACGGAGGGCCGGGACCGGCTCGCCGAGCTGCGCGCGCTGACCGCCGACGACCGCCGCGACGCGCTGCTGGACCTGGTCCGCACCGACGCGGCGAAGGTGCTCGGCCACCCCTCGGTCGACGCGGTCGAGCCGGAACGCGGCTTTCTCGACCTCGGGTTCGACTCACTGACCGCGGTGGAGCTGCGCAACCTGCTCACCGCCGCGACCGGGCGGGAACTGCCCACCACCGTGGTGTTCGACTACCCCACCCCGGCCGGGCTGGCCGCGTACCTCGACGACGAGCTGTTCCCCGGCGGCGCCGAGCCGGCCGGCGGCGGCGCCGACGAGGAGACGGTCCGGCGGGTGCTCGCGGCCATCCCGCTGGACCGGCTGCGCCAGGCCGGCCTGCTCGACGAGCTGCTGCGCCTCGGCCACGACACCGCCGCGCCGGCCACCGACCCGGCACCGGACGCGCCGGCGGCCGAGATCCACGACCTCGACGTCGCCGGGCTGGTCCGGATGGCGCTCGAAGGATCCGACTCGTGACCCGGCCGGCCGCAGGGAGGGCCCGATGAGCGTCTCGCTGGACGAGGTGGTCGGCGCGCTGCGCGCGTCGCTGCTGGACAACCAGAAACTCAAGCAGCAGAACCAGCAGCTCGCCGACCGGCTCACCGAGCCGGTGGCGATCATCGGGATGAGCTGCCGCTTCCCCGGCGGCGTGCGCTCACCCGGGCAGCTCTGGGAGCTGGTCGACGCCGGCCGCGACGCGATGGCGCCGTTCCCCGCCGACCGGGGCTGGGACCTCGACGCGCTCTACGACACCGACCCGGCCAGCCGGGGCACCTCCTACGTCCGCGACGGCGGCTTCCTGCCCGAGGCCGGCGACTTCGACCCGGCGTTCTTCGGCATCAGCCCCCGTGAGGCGCTCGCCATGGACCCGCAGCAGCGGCTGCTGCTGGAGACCGCGTGGGAGGCGTTCGAGTCCGCCGGCGTCGACCCCACCGCCCTGCGCGGCGCGCCCACCGGCGTGTACGCGGCCACCAGCAGCCAGGGCGACTACGCGGCGCTGCTCACCGGCGTCGGCGGCGGCGTCGAGGGCTACCTCGGCACCGGCAGCGCGGCGGCGGTGGCCAGCGGCCGGATCGCGTACGCGCTGGGCCTGGAGGGGCCGGCGGTCACCGTGGACACCGCCTGCTCGTCGTCGCTCGTCGCGCTGCACCTCGCCTGCCAGGCGCTGCGGCTGGGGGAGTGCACGCTGGCGCTGGCCGGCGGCGTGTCCGTGATGGCCACCCCCACCGTGTTCGTGGAGTTCTCCCGGCAGCGCGGCCTGTCCACCGACGGCCGGTGCAAGTCGTTCGCCGCCGCCGCCGACGGCACCGGCTGGTCCGAGGGCGTCGGCATGCTGCTCGTCGAACGGCTCTCCGACGCCCGCCGCCACGGCCACCCGGTGCTCGCCGTGGTCCGCGGCACCGCGGTCAACCAGGACGGCGCCAGCAGCGGCCTCACCGCCCCCAACGGCCCCGCCCAGCGGAAGGTCATCCGGGCCGCGCTGGCCAACGCCGGGCTCACCGCAGCCGACGTGGACGCGGTGGAGGCGCACGGCACCGGCACCACGCTCGGTGACCCGATCGAGGCGCAGGCGCTGCTCGCCACGTACGGGCAGGAGCGGTCCACGCCGCTGCTGCTCGGGTCGGTGAAGTCGAACATCGGCCACACCCAGGCCGCCGCCGGTGTCGCCGGGATCATCAAGATGGTCCTCGCCATGCGGCACGGCCGGCTCCCGGCCACGCTGCACGTCGACCGGCCCACCCCGCACGTCGACTGGGCGGCCGGCGCGGTGGAGCTGCTGACCGAGGCACGGGAGTGGCCGGCGACCGGCCGCCCCCGCCGGGCCGGCGTGTCCGCGTTCGGCGTCTCCGGCACCAACGCGCACGCCGTCATCGAACAGGTCGAGGAGCCGCCGGGCCCGGTCGCCGGACACCCCGCCCCGCCGGTGCCGTGGGTGGTCTCCGCGCGCTCCGGGGCGGCGCTCGCCGGGCAGGCCCGCCGGCTGCTGGAGCACCTCGACGCCCACCCCGACCTGCGCCCGGCCGACGTGGCGTACGCGCTGCTCACCACGCGGGCCGCGCTGCCGCACCGGGCCGCGGTCACCGGCGACGACCCGGCCGGGCTCGTCGCCGGGCTGCGCGCGGTCGCCGAGGAACGCCCCGCCCCCGGCGTGGTCCGCGGCGTGGCCCGCGCCGCCGGCAAGCTCGCCGTCCTCTTCCCCGGGCAGGGCGCCCAGCGGCCCGGCGCGGGTGCCGAACTGCACCGCCGGTTCCCGGTCTTCGCCGCCGCGTTCGACGAGGTGGCCGCCGAACTCGACAGGCACCTGAGCCGCCCGCTGCGCGAGGTGGCGTTCGCCGCGCCGGGCACCGGTGAGGCGGCGCTGCTGGACCGCACCGAGTGGACCCAGCCCGCGCTCTTCGCCTACCAGGTGGCCGCGTACCGGCTGGTCACCGCGCTCGGCCTGCGCCCGGCGCACCTGCTCGGCCACTCCGTCGGCGAACTGGCCGCCGCGCACGTCGCCGGCGTGCTGTCGCTGCCGGACGCGGCCACGCTGGTGGCCGCGCGGGCCCGGCTCATGCAGGCGCTGCCGGCCGGCGGCGCGATGCTCGCGGTCCGCGCCTCCGCCGCCGAGGTGACGCCGCTGCTCGACGCGCGGGTCGCGCTGGCCGCGGTGAACGGCCCCGAGTCGGTGGTGCTCTCCGGCGACGAGGACGCGGTGCTCGCCGCCGGCGAGCGGCTCGCCGCGCAGGGCCGCCGGACCCGCCGGCTCCGGGTCGGCCACGCGTTCCACTCGGCCCGGATGGACGACATGCTGGCCGACTTCCGGGTGGTCGCGGAGAAACTCACCTGGCAGCCGCCGAGCGTGCCGCTGGTCTCCGACCGCACCGGCCGGCCGCTCACCGACGCGCAGGCCACCGACCCGGGCTACTGGGTCGAGCACGTGCGCGACACGGTGCGCTTCTCCACGGCGGTGGCCACGCTCGCCGCCGCCGGAACCGGCACCTTCCTGGACCTCGGCCCGGACGCCGCGCTGACCGCGCTGGCCCGCGAGTGCCTGCCCGACGCCGAGCCGGCCGCGTTCGTACCGGCCGCCCGGCGCGAGCTGTCCGAACCGGCCGGCCTGCTCGCCGCGCTCGCCGCCGTGGACCTGCGCGGCGCGGCCGTACGCTGGCCCGCGCTGTTCGCCGGCACCGACGCCACCCGGGTCGACCTGCCCACGTACGCGTTCCAGCACGAGCGGTTCTGGCCCGACCCGATCC
The DNA here is from genome assembly GCF_013694245.2 of Micromonospora ferruginea. NCBI lineage: Bacteria > Bacillati > Actinomycetota > Actinomycetes > Micromonosporales > Micromonosporaceae > Micromonospora > Micromonospora robiginosa. Next base: position 2,369,707 of record NZ_CP059322.2, on the reverse strand, counting down.
GGTTCGACCTGGCCCCGCGCCCCGCCGACCCGGCGGACGGCGAGTTCTGGTCCACCGCCGAGGGCGGCGACCCGGCCGCCCTGGCCGCCCTGCTCGGCCTCGACGGCGACGCCGCCACCGGCCCGCTCGGCGACCTGCTGCCGGCGCTCACCGGCTACCGCGACCGCCGCCGCCGGACCGCCACCCTGGACGGGCTGCGCTACCGGACCGGCTGGACCCCGGTCGAGCCGCCGGCCGGCGCCGCGCCGACCGGGCCGTGCCTGATCGTGGGTACGCCCGGCGACCTGCTCGACACCGTCGCCGACGCGGTACGCGCCGAGGGCCTGGACCCGGTGCCGGTGGCGACCGGCGCGCTGCGGGAGCGCCTCGACACGGTCACCCCGGTCCGGGTGATCTCACTGCTGCCCGCCGTCGCCGCCGTCCACGAGCCGGCGGACACCGGTGCGACGGCGGCCGGCGCGCACGTCCTCGCCGGCACCGTCGCCCTGGTGCGGGCGCTCACCGACGCCGGAGTCACCGCGCCGCTGTGGTGCGTCACCCGGGGCGCGGTCGCGGTCGACGCCGACGACCCGGCACCCGACCCGGCGGTCGCGACCGGGTGGGGACTCGGCCGGGTGCTCGCCCTGGAACACCCCCGGCTCTGGGGCGGCCTGCTGGACCTGCCCGCCGCACCCGCCGGCCCGGACGCCGCCCTGCTCGCCCGCGTGGTGGCCGGGGACGGCGTGGAGGACCAGCTCGCGATCCGGGCCGGCGGCCTGCGCGCCCGCCGGCTGGAACGCGCACCGGCCGGCGCCGTGGAGCCGTGGCGGCCGGCGGGCGCGGTGCTGGTGCACGGCGACGCCCCGGTCCGCCGCCCGCACCTGCTGCGCCGGCTCGCCGAGTCGGGCGCGACCCACCTGCTGCTGGCCGGGCCACCCCTGCCGGCCGGCGCCGGCCGGGCCGACCCGGATGGCGTCGAACGGGCCACCGTCGACGGCACCGACCGGGCCGACCAGGACGGCGTCGAACGGGCCACCGTCGACGGCGTCGAGCGGACCATGCTGGACGGCGTCGAGCGGACCACCGTGTGCGGCGTCGAGGTGACCACCGTGGACGGCCCGGACGCGCTGGCCGCCGCGTTGGCGCGGCTGGCCGCGGCCGGCACGCCGGTGCGTACCGTGCTGCACGTGGCCGACGCCGGCGGGGCCGGTGAGCCGGTCGCGGCGGCCGACCCGGACCGGCTGGCCGAGGCCGTCGGCGCGCACCTGGCCGCGGTGGCAAGCCTCGACGCCGCCTGCGCCGACCATCCGGTCGACGAGTTCCTGATCTTCGTCTCCACGGCCGCCACCTGGGGCAGCGGCGGCGCCGCGGTCACCGCCGCGACCGGCGCCGGCCTGGCCGCCCTCGCCGCCCGCCGCCGCGCCGCCGGCCGGCCGGCCACGGTGCTGGCGTGGGCGCCGTGGCACGGCGAGGCCACCGACCCGGAGCAGTTGCGCCGCCGGGGCGTCCGCCCGCTGGACCCCGGCGTGGCCCTCGACGCGCTGGACCGGGCCGTCGCCGCCGGCGGCGGCGAGGTCGCCGTCGCGGACGTCGACTGGCCGGCGTTCGTGCCCGCGTTCACCGCGGTCCGCCCGGCCCCGCTGCTGCGGGGCGTGCCCGACGCCGCCGGGACCGACCCGGCCGCGCCGGCCGGCGGGACCGGCTCCGACCCGGCGACCGCGCTGCGCGACCGACTGGCCGCCGTGCCCGCCGGTGACCGGCAGCGGATCCTGCTGGACCTGGTCCGGGCGCAGGCGGCCACCGTCCTCGGGCACGCCGGCCCGGGCGCGGTCGAGCCGGACCGCGACTTCCTGGAGCTGGGCTTCGACTCGCTCACCGCGCTGGAACTGCGCGACGCGCTGCGCCAGGAGACCGGCGCCGAGCTGTCCGCCACGCTGCTCTTCGACCACCCCACCCCGGTCGCGCTGGCCGGGCACCTGCTCGGCGCGATCCTCGGCGGTCAGGCCGCCGACGCGCCCGCCGACGCGGCGACGCCGGACGGCGCGGGCGGCCTGCTCGGCGGGCTGTTCCGCCAGCCCAAGGCGCGCGCCGACGCGGCCGGATACGCCGAGCTGCTGGTGAAACTGGCGCAGTTCCGGCCCAGCTTCACCGGTCCGGAGGAGCTGACCCGGCCGGCCGGCATCATGCGGCTGGCCGACGGCCCGGCCACGCCGGTGGTCTGCTGCTGCACCATGTCGCTGCTCTCCGGCGCGCACGAGTACGCCCGGGTCGCCGCCGGCATGCGTGGCCGGCGGGACGTGTGGGCGCTGCCCAACCCCGGTTTCGGCGTCGGCGAGGAGTTGCCCGCCGACCTCGACGCGCTGCTGCGGGTGCACGCGGACACCGTGCTGCGCGCGGTCGGGTCCGGCGACTTCGTGCTGGCCGGCCACTCCGGCGGCGCCATGGTGGCCAACCTGCTCGCCGCCGAGCTGGACCGGCAGGGCCGGCCGCCGGCCGCGGTGGTGCTGATGGACACCTACCCGGCCGGCAGCGAGGTGCTCGGCGGCTGGACCGCGCAGTTGCTCGACGGGATGGTCGAGCGGGACAGCGCGTACACCCCGATGGACGACCACCGGGCCACCGCGTGGGCCGGCTACCTGCCACTGTTCCTGGACTGGAACCCCACGCCGATGGCCGCGCCGACGCTGCTCGTACGCGCCGGCGAGCCGCTGGGGGAGTGGACCGGGGAACCCGGCGGGTGGAAGTCGGTGTGGCCGTACCCGCACGAGACCCGGGACGCGGCCGGGGACCACTTCACCATGGTCGGCGAACGCGGCCCGGAACTCGCCGCCACGGTCGACGGATGGCTCGCGGAGCGCGGGCTGTGAGGCCGCCCCTTGGCTGCCCCTAACGCCCCCTATCGCGGTGGCGGACAACTGTCTTACCAGGAACCAGGACGGGAGCATGACGACGTGGACGAGGCAGTGGTGGTCGACGGGCTGGTCAAGAGATACCGGCCCGACATGCCGCCGGCGGTGGACGGACTGAGTTTCTCGGTCGCCGCGGGCGAGGTCTTCGGTCTGCTCGGGCCGAACGGCGCGGGCAAGACCACGACGATCGGGGTGCTGACGACCCGGGTGCGGGCCACCTCCGGTCGCGCCCTGGTCTGCGGCGCGGACGTGTCCCGCGCGCCGGCCGTGGCCCGGCAACTGCTCGCGGTGGTGCCGCAGCGGGTCAACCTGGACCGGTCGCTCACCGTCCGGCAGAACCTGCTGTTCCACTCCGCGTACCACCGGATGTCCCGGTCCCGCCGCACCCGCCGGGCCGACGAGCTGCTGGAACAGATGGGCCTGAAGGACTTCGCGAAGGCCCGCACCGACTTCCTCTCCGGCGGCCTGGCCCAGCGCGCCATGATCGCCCGGGCGTTGATGCACGCCCCCCGGGTGCTCTTCCTCGACGAGCCGTCCGCCGGCCTCGACCCGCAGTCCCGGCTGTTCGTGCACGAGCGGATCGCCGACCTGAAGCGGTCCGGGGTCACCGTCGTGGTGACCACGCACGACATGGAGGAGGCGGAGAAGCTCTGCGACCGGGTCGGCATCGTCGACCACGGCAAGCTGCTCACCCTGGACACGCCGACCGCGCTGACCCGGACGCTGCCCGGCAGCAGCACGCTGACCCTGGCGGTCGCGCCCGGCGCCCCGGCCGAGGCGGTCCAGACCGCGCTGACCGACGTGCCGGACGTGGAACGCGTCGAACGGCTGCGCGCGGGCGGTGCGGAGATGCCGATGTTCCCCGGCATGCCGCCGATGCCGACGCCGGAGGACCCGGACGCGCCGCTGTCGTTCCGGGTCTACACCGCCGGCGCGCCGGCCAACGCCGTGCCGATGGCGTTGAAGGTCCTCACCGACCTCGGCTGCGAGGTCCGTGACCTCAGCGTCGGCCAGCCCAGCCTGGAGGACGTCTTCATCCACCTGACCGGAAGGGACCTTCGGTGACCGTCACCGCCCCCGCCGTGCCGGCGCCGCCGGCCGTCACCGCACCCCCGCCGGTACGCCTGCGCGACCAGCTCACCACGTTCCGGGCGGTGTTGTGGCGCGACATGTTCGTCACCAGCCGGGAGCTGGGCGGGTTCCTGGCCCAGGTGTTCCTCCAGCCGCTGTTCATGCTGTTGATCTTCGGCAAGGTGCTCAAGGACCTCGGCTACGCCAGCGACGACTTCGCCAACGTGCTGCTGCCCGGCGTCATCGCGCTCAACGCGTTCCTGATCGGGCTGGAGAACACCGCGCTGCCGATGGTGATGGACTTCTCCTTCACCCGGGAGATCGAGGACCGGCTGCTGTCGCCGATGGCGATCCCGCTGGTCGCGTTCGAGAAGATCGTCTTCGGTGCGATCCGGGGGCTGGTCGCCGGCCTGGTGCTCATCCCGGTCGGGATGCTGATCCTCGGCGTCACCTGGCCGCTGTCCACGTTGCTGCCGGTGATCGGCGTGCTGGCCGCCGGCGCGATGGTCGGCGCCGCCCTCGGCCTGACGTTCGGCACCCTGGTCCCGCCGCACCGGATCCAGATCATGTTCACGGTCACGCTGACGCCGCTGATGTTCACCGGCGCCACCCAGTTCCCGCTGCGGGCGCTGGACTCGCTGCCCTGGTTCCAGGTCGTCTGCGCGGTCAACCCGCTCACCTACGTCAGCGAGGCCACCCGTTCGCTGGTCGCGCCGCCCGGCGTCCAGTCGGTGCCGCTCTGGCTGGACCTGGTCGTGCTCGCCGGGGTGTTCGTGGTGTTCACCGCCGTCGGCATCCGCGGCTTCATGCGCCGGGCGATGGACTAGGGGCCGGCCGCGATGAACCCCGACGACGGACCGCTGCTGCTGGTCAGCTCCGGCAGCGCCGGGCTGTTCAACCCGCTGCTCACGCTGGCCGGTGAGCTGAAGCGCCGCGCCACCCGACCGGTCCGGTTCGCCTGCACCGACGAGCGACGGGCCGAGATCGAGGCCCTGCCCGGCGACGGTGACGTGCGGTTCGTCTCGCTCGGCCCGCCCCGGGTGGAGGTCCGCCCGGAGCACTGGGACGACGAGACGCACCGCCGGATGTCCACCGGCTCCCGGGTGGTGAACTTCGCCAGCTACGTCGACGCCTCCACCGACTTCGACCACCTGCACGAGCTGTACGAGCGGTGCCTGGCGGTCATCGACGAGGTGCGGCCGGCGCGGGCGGTGGTGGACTCGTTCGCCTCGTTCGGCCTGGACGCGGCCACCACCCGCGGGGTGCCGTTCGTCATCAGTGTCACGGTGCCACCGTCGAACTTCCTCCAGGACAGCCTGCCGCCGGCGTACCCGATGTCGTTGTCCGGGCTCCCGCTGGCGATGAACCCCAGCCAGCGGGCGGCGAACGACCGCTACCGCGCCGCGCTGGTGGCCACGCTCACCGAGCCGGAGCGGCTGGCCCGCAGCACCGCCGCCGCCGCGCGGCGCGCGGACGCCGGCATCCGCAACGTGGAGCTGCGCCCCTCGCAGTACGCCGAGGCGGCGGAGGCGTTGCTCGCCTACACCGTGTTCGGGCTGGAGTACCCGTTCGACACCGCGCCGGCGACGCTGCGCATGGTGGGCTCGATGGTGCCCCGGGAGATCGTGCCGAGCCCGGACGGCGCCGAGCTGCGCGCCTGGCTCGACGCCCACGAGTCGGTGGTCTACGTCGGCTTCGGCACCATCATGCGCCCGACCGCCGCGCAGGTGGCGGCGCTGGTCGAGGTGGCCGCCCGGCTCGGGCCGGAGCACCAGGTGCTGTGGAAGCTGCCGGCCGCCCGGCACGGGTTGCTGCCGCCGGCCGGCGAGCTGCCGGCCAACCTGCGCGTCGAGTCGTGGCTGCCGTCGCAGGTGGAGGTGCTGGCGCACCCGCACGTGCGGGTCTTCTTCAACCACGCCGCCGCGAACGCGATCCACGAGGCGGCCTGGTTCGGGGTGCCGCAGCTCGTGATGCCGTTCTGGTTCGACTGCTACGACGGGGCGGTGCGGGTGGTCGACGCCGGCGTGGCGCTGGCGGTCGAGCACGAGGACCCGCTCGACGTCGACGACGTCGTCGGCAAGCTGCGCCGGCTGCTGGCCGAGCCGTCGTTCCGCGACCGTGCCGCCCGCTGGCGCGACTGCCTGCGCCGCGCCGGCGGGGTCACCGCCGCCGCCGACCTCGTGCTGAGCTAGAAGGCGGGGGCCCTTCTTAACGCTTTCGGTAGAGGCGGGGGCCCTTGTTAACACCTCGGTGTTAACAAGGGCCCCCGCCTTACACGTGGGTGGTCAGGACGCGGCGGGCTGGATCTCCTCGCCCAGCGGCTCGGCGAAGGCCACCAGCCGGGCCGGCAGGTCCGAACGGCGCTTGACGTCGAGCTTGCGGTAGACCCGGGTCAGGTGCTGCTCCACGGTGCTCACCGTGATGAACAACTTGCTGGAGATCTGCCGGTTGGTGTGGCCCTGCGCGGCGAGCGCCGCCACCCGGCGTTCGGCCTCGCTGAGGCCGTCCTCCGGCTCCGGCGCCTCGGCCGGCGGACCCGCCGGCACGCCGCCCGGCTCGCGCCGGACCAGCCGCTGCGCCAGCACCGAGGCGCCGCAGTCCTGGGCCAGTTGGTATGCCCGGCGGACCAGCAGCCGCGCCTGCGCCGAGTCGCCCGCCCGTTGCAGCGTCTGCCCGGTGTCGCCGAGCGCCCGGACCAGTTCGAGCCGGTCACCGCAGCCCTGCAACAGGTTCACCGCCTCGGAGAGCAGCTTGCGCCGGTGGTCCGGCGCGGCGGTGCCGGCGAGCAGCCGCAGCGCCCGGCCCCGGGTACGGTCGTCCACCCCGTGCGGCGCCCGCAACTGCTCCTGCAGCAGTTGGGTGGCGTGCGCCTTGTTGCCCACGGCGAGCTGCACCCGGGCCAGCTCCAGCCGCCAGGGCACCAGCCCGGCCACGTCCACGCCCCAGGCGCGCATCAGTTCGCCGCACCGGCGCAGGTCGGTGGTGGCCGCGTGGGCCCGCCCGAGCGCCAGGTGGTGGCGGGCCCGTGCGGCCAGGTAGTGCAGCCCGAGCGGGGTGCGGAAGGCGCCGGCCGGGACGCTCTGCGCCAGCCAGCGGTCCGCCTCGGCGTGCCGCCCGGACTCGGTGGCGCAGGCGATCAGCGTGGCCAGCGGACCCGCCGCGGCGACTCCCCAGGCGGCCACCGGCAGGTCGTCGAGCGCGGTACGGGCCTGCTGCTCGGCCACGGTCAGGTCGCCCAGCCGCAGCGCCGCCTCGGCGCGCAGCGCCCGCAGCACGGCCCGCCAGATCGGGGCGTGCCGCGCGGCCGGCCGCTCCAGCAGGACCGCCGTCCAGGCGGCCACCCGGTCGGCGCGACCGGCCCAGAGCAGCGCCAGCAGCGGCGCGGTCAGCAGCGGGAGCATGCCGTCGTCGGCGTGGTGGCGGTGCAGCAGGTGGTCGGCGGCGGCCACCGTGTCGTGGTCGCCGGTCGGCGTCAGCGCCGCGCCGACCAGGCCCAGCGCCTGGGCGGGCGAGGATCCGCCGGCCAGCAGCGCGGTCCGGGGCGCGGCCGCCGCCTCCCGTACGGCGGCCAGGTGCTCCGGGTGGGAGAGCCCCAGCAGCAGGTGCATCATCCGCCGGCGACCGGCGGCGTGGGCCTGCTCGTCGTCGCCGGCGCAGCCGGTGATCGCCTCCTCGACCTCCTCGGCCCGTCCCTGCCACAGCAGGTACGGCACGGCGGACAGGGCGGCGTGGGTCGGCCAGCCACCGGACCGGGCCGCGTCGACGAGCTGGTCGAGCTGGCCGTTGACGGCCAGGGGGTTGATCTGCCAGCGGGCGCTGACCTGCATGGCGGTGATGGCGACCCGCTGGTCGTCGTCCACCTCGGCGCGCCCGACCAGGCGCAGGCAGCCGGCGGCCACGTCGGGCCGGCCGGCGGCGAGCGCCTGGGCGGCGGCGTCGTGCAGCACCGGCACCGTCCACCCGGCCTCCGCCCAGCCGGCGGCGACCAGGTGCTCGGCCACGTCACCCGGCTCGACGCCGTGCTCGTGCAGCACCTCGGCGGCCCGCTGGTGCAGGCCGCGTCGTTCGTCGACGGACATGTCGGCCAGGATGGACCGCCGGATCCGCGGGTGCCGCAGCCGGTCCTGGTCCAACAGGCCGGTGGTGCGCAGCATGCTGACCATCGGGGTGACCGACTCCGGCACCACGTCGAGCAGGTGGCCGAGCAGGTCCGCCGGTCCGCCCGGCCGGTCCAGCACCGCCATCGCCTGCGCGACCCGGCGCACGCCCGGCTCGTGCCGGTACAGGCAGCCGAGCACCGCCTGGTCGAACGCGTCGCCGAGGGCCGCGTCCGCGGTCGGTTCCTCGTCCGTCGCCGACCGGGGCCGTTCCTCGATCAGCGCCCGGGTGAGCAGCGGGTTGCCGCCGGTCATCCGCAGGCACCGCTCGGCGGCCTCGCGGGCCGCCGGTTCGACGTCGTCGTCGACCAGCCGGGCGATCGCCTCGACGGTCAGCGGCGGCAGGGTGATCCGGGTGAAGTGGGGCTGGCTGAACAGCTCGGCCCGGAAGTGCGGGTGCGACGGGCGCAGCGTGCGGGCCTCGGCCAGCACCACCATGATCGGGATGTGCCGCAGCCGGCGGGCGACGTAGAGCAGGCAGTGCAGCGACGCCGGGTCGGCGTGGTGCACGTCGTCGACGGTCAGCACGAGCGGCTCCGACTCGGCCAGGTCGAGCAGCGTGCTGAACAGGCCGTGCAGCACCGGCGCCCACACCTGGTCGGCGGGGTCCTCGCCGCCGTCGCGCCCGGCCTCCGGCGAGGCGGCCGGGGAGTCGCGCAGCAGGCGCTCCACCCGGATCCCGGTGTCGGGGTCGAACCGTGGCCCCTGCAGGAGCTGGCCCAGCACCCCCAGGTGCAGTCCGCGTTCGGTCCGCGACGCGGTCGCGCTGAGCACCCGGCCGCCGGCGGTGGCCGCCCAGTCGCCGAACGACTCCAGCACGCTCGTCTTGCCGCTGCCCACCGCGCCGGTGACGAGCGAGACGTGTCCCTTCCGCTGCCGTTCGCAGTTCTGGAAGGTCTCGCGCAGCAGGGTGAGCTGTTCCTCTCGCTGTACCAGCACGTGTCCTGTCAGCCCTTCTCGTCGGCGGTGCCACGACGGGGTCACCGCCGTCGGCTGGCCGCTCCGCCCGGTGCCGTCGGCGGCCCCTCCACCACACCCGTCCCGGTCGCGGGACAGGGGTGGAGCGCGCCGGGCCGCCGGCCGGGTGGACTCGGAATCCTCCCCACCGGAGCATGTCGTCGGACGAGACGTTCCGGCTGAAGGCGAGTCTGGCACCGGCTCTGGCGTGCGACAACGGTCCCGGGACCCCACGGTTTCAGCGGTAAACCTGCGGTGCCGACCGGCCGTTAGGGGTTGCGCGGTCGTCCGGAAGGGGGGTGCCGTCAGACCGGATGACGATCGGGTTTCGCCTCTATGGACAACAGGTGACGGCCGATCAGCAGATGAAACCACACTCCGGCCAGGTTCGCGCGGGCCGAGTGGCCGGGCACGACGAACCGTCAGGGGGTACGGGGATGGCCGGCCGGCCCGCTCAGGGGTCGAGCCGCAACCGGGCGGCCAGTTCGCTGCGGGAGTTGACGTCGAGCTTGCGGTAGATCCGGGTCAGGCGCTGTTCGATGGCGCTGACGGTGAGGAACATGCGCTCGGCGATCTCCCGGTTGGTGTGCCCCTGCGCGGCGAGCGCGGCGACCCGGGACTCGGCGTCGTTGAGGCCGGTGAGCAGGATCCCGGTGTCGGAGTCCGGATCGGGGGCGGCGCTCCGGCCGGCCGCGGTGGCCCGGCCCGTGGCGGTGGGGCGCAGCAACGGGATCCCGCACTCCTCGGCGAGTTCCCGGGCGGCCCGCGTCGTGCTGCGCGCCTCGCGCAGGTCACCGGCCTGCTGTTGGGCTTGGCCGAGGTCGCCGAGGGCACGGGCCAGCTCCACCCGGTCCCCGCACTCGCCCAACAGCCGGACCGCGCACCGCAGGTGCCGGATCCGTTCCGGTCCCTCGTGGACGGCGCCGAGTACCCGCAGCGCGGCGCCCCGGTTGCGCAGGTCGGCCGGGCGGAGCCGGTCCAGCTCCTCCCGGACCACCTTCTCGGCCTGCTGCCGGCGGCCCAGCCGCAGCAGCGCCCGCGCCGTCTCGGTGCGCCAGGGCACCAGCGCCGCCTGGTCGAGCCGCCACGAGGTCATCAACTGCCCGCACAGTTGGAAGTCGGCCAGCGCCGCCTCCGGGCTGCCCGCGGCGAGCGCGTGCGCCCCCCGGGCGTGCAGGTAGTGCAGGCCGAACGGGGTCTCGAACAGCGCCGGTGGCACCGGCGTACGCAGGCAGGCCGCCGCCTCGTCCCACTCCTCGAGGCAGGTCAGCGTCCACAGTCGAACGGCGAGCGGCGCGCCGATGACGACACCCCACCCCTTCGGGGACAGCCGGTGGAGCGCCGAGTCGGCGAGTTCGCGGGCCCGGCGCAGGTCGCCGCGTCGGCCCGCGACGGTGGCGGCGACCGCGGTGAGCAGGGCGCGTGGCGTCCGGTGCCGGCGGGCGGAGGCGATCCGGTCCAGCCGGTCGCACCACTCGCCGGCCAGGTCGAGCCGGTCGGCGTAGATCATGGCGATCACCGCGCAGACCACGTTCCACATGCTCGGCTCGTCTTCCAGCCCGAGCGTCCCCAGCGTGCGTTCGGCGTTCTCCAGCGCGCCGAGGTCGCCACGGCCCAGCACCGCGTCGAGTAGGAGGACGCCGCGCAGCCGGTGCTTGACCCGGGCCAGCGCGAGCGGGTCCCGGGTGGTGCCGGCCGGAGCGGCGCCGTCGAGCGGAACCCCGGGGTAGAGCGTGGCCATCCACCCCTTGATGATCATCAGGTCGGCGGTCGAGTGGGCGTCGACGCCGTCGGCGCGCTCGCCGAGATGGTGGATGAGGTCCACGGCCCGGTCGATCTGGCCGTGCCAGAGCAGGTACTGGATCGGCCCGGCGGCCTGCCGGGTGCCCAGGTGCCCGGCGCGCACGGCGGTGGCGACGCCGAGCAGGTGGGGGACCGCACCCTGCGGGTCCAGACGCCACTCGGCGCGGGCCAGGGCGGAGCGGATCCGGGCTCGCAGGCACTCGTCGGTGCAGTCCCGGTTGGCGCGGCGCAGGTAACGGAGGCCGATGTCCACGTCGCCCTCGGCCAGCGCGTGCTCGCCGGCGTCGAGCAGGGTCGGCGCCATCCACGGCTCGGTCAGCTCGTCGGAGGTCAGCAGGTGCGGCGCGATCCGCGGTGGCGGGGCGCCGTCGTCGTGCAGCACCTGGGCGGCGGCGCGGTGCAACCGGGCGCGTTCCTCCACCGTCGTGCCGTCCAGCACCGCCCGCCGTACCGCCGGGTGCCGGAGGCCGTCGGTGTCGACGAGACCCGCGCTGGTGGCCGCGTCGACGGCGTGCAGGTTCAGCTCGGACGGGAGGTCGACCAGGTGGGGCAGGAGCGGGCCGTGCAACGGCTCCTCGGTCACCGCCAACGCGCGGGCGGTCGTGAGCACCAGGTGTTCGCAGCGGTAGAGGCAGCTCAGCACCGCCTCCCGGAACGCCTCGCCGGGCGTCGGCGTCTCGGCGCCGGCCGTGTGGTCGTCGGCCAGCGCGTGCACCAGCAGCGGGTTGCCGCCGCTGATCCGGTACGCCTCGTCGGCGACCCGCCGCGCCACCGGCGCGCCCAGCCGGTCGGCCAGGATGCGGTACGTCCCGTCCGCGGTGAGCAGCGGCAGCCGGACCCGGTGCAGCCGGGCGGGCTGGAGCAGTTCGGCGTAGGCGGTGGGGTGCCACGGCCGGGTGCGCGGCGCCTCGGTCAGCACGATCAGCACCGGCAGGCCGACGACCCGACGGACCAGGTGGTCGAGGCACCGCAGCGACGGCGCGTCGGCGTGCTGGACGTCGTCGACCGCGACCACGGCGGGTGCCCGGGCGGCGAGTTCGAGCAGTTCGCCACCGATCGCGGCGGTCAGCAGGGCGAGCGCCTCCTCGTCGGCGGTCTCGCCCCAGCGCAGCACGGCCCGGTCCAGCAACTGGCCGACCCGGTCGCGGTCGGCGTCGTCCACGGTGGCCCGCCGGACGAGCTGCCGGACCACCTCCAGCGGCACCGTGCGTTCGCTGCGCGACGCGCTGGCGCCGAGGAACGTGACCCCGGCCTCGGCGCACCGCCGGGCGAAGGCCTGCAGGAGCGTGGTCTTGCCGGCGCCGACCGGCCCGGTGATCAGCGTGATGGGGCCGGGGCCCGGGCCGGGTGCGGGCTCGCCCGGGTGGAGCAGATCGGCGAGCCGATCGGTCAGGACGTCGAGATGCCGGTCCCGTTCGGCCATCGTCATCGGGCGGGCCTCCGCCCCGCGGCGGCCCGTCGGCGGGCCGCACGCCGTGGTCTCCGGTGACACCCGTAGCAGTCAGAGACCCACAAATCCTTGACCCATTCCAATTAGCGAATACCGGCAACGATGGTACGACGTGAGCGTTTCATCGGAACGTCGCGCCTGGTCTCGTGCGTCGAAAATACGCCGCCACCTGCGGTCCCGCAATTCAGGGGCGGTTCGACGCGGTCCGCCTCTATCGATCCCGATTCATGGGGTGGAGTATGTCAGCCTGGCAATTGGGCGGCAAGTCTGAGGATGTAAAGGATGAGCAAACATGGCATCTTCTCGCCGCCGGTCGGTGAGGGCGCCCCGGCCGGCCGTGACAGCGGAAAGTCATCCCGCTCTTCCGGAACGTGACGCCGACGGTCCGATCGGTCGGTTGGTAACGTTTTCCGACCCTTGCCGCTAATGCGCGGGGAGAACGGCGGTCCGGTCGTCGGGCGCGGTGGCTCCGGCCGGTCGGCCCGGTCCGAGGCGCCGGTGCGGCGACGGGGGTCGGCCGCGCGCCGCGTCCCGTTCCTTGAGAGCGTTCTCGCTGTTCATCCGTCACCGGGCGGCCCGGGTACCGGCGCGCCGCGACAGGCGGTGGGCGGCCGGTGGGCGATCCGCCGGCGCGCCGCCTGGCCGGTCGCCGCGCCCGACGTGCCCGGTGCGGCGGGTCCGGCACTTTTGCTCGATTGTCGCCCGGCGGTCGCGGACCGATTCCGGGTGCCGTCACCGCACTTTCGGCCCTCGCCCAACTTGCCCGTTTCAGTCCGTCTGGAAGCCCTTTGCCGCAACTTGTTGTTAAAGAAGAAATTCGCGGCCCGGCGGCCAGTGGAACGGTGTGGGCAAAGAAAGCGGATCCTTCGGTAACTGCGGAAGAATGAAATCGGAATCGTTATTTCCCGCTTCCCCCTGATGGTGTCGCGGCCGACCTGGAACGATTCGACGACCCGATTCCGGGCAGGCCCCCGGGCGCTTCGGCGCCGCCCGCCGATCAACGCGAACCAGTTTCATGCCACGCTCGCCCTCCGCCCCTCACCTGCCGCTCCGGGCCGGTGACCCGGCGTCCGGGCCCGCCGTCGGGCACCCGGGGTAGGGGTTGTCTGCAGTCGATCAGCCGCCTAATTTTGGACCGTCCGCCGTGGTCGGCGGACGACAATCCGCCGCACGACGGGGGATCGGCCACGGGCCGGCGCGCCCGTGACGTGAAGGGTTCGCGCGTGATCTGCCAACCACCGCCGAGACACCGGGCCCCGGCTCGATGACGCTCCTGCCCGGGCTGCGGGGGTCCGGGGCGGACCGTTCCGACGCGCTCCGTGTCGCCGGCCGGACGCTCTCCGCCGAGGCGCTGCTGGGCTGCGCGAACGCGGTCGCCGACCGGATCCGGGGCGCCCGGGCGGTCGCGGTCGAGGCCGAGCCGCACCTGGAGACGATGGTCGGGATCGTCGGCGCCGTCCAGGCCGGTGTGCCGGTGGTGCCGCTGCCGCCCGGCGCCGAAGCGGCCGAGCGGCACCGCATCCTGCGCGAGTCCCGCGCCGACGTGCTGCTCGGCCCCACCACCTGCGACGCCACCCTGCCGCTCGTCCCGGTCGACCTGCGGGACCGGTCCTGGGCCACGCACCCCGACCCGCTGCCGGCCAGCGACGCGGTGATCCTCTACACCGGCGGCGTCGGGGGCCTCTCCCGCGGCGTGCGCATCTCGCACCGGGCCATCGCGGCCGACCTGGACCTGCTCGCCGCCGCCTGGCGGTGGAGCGCCGAGGACGTGCTCGTCCAGGGCGCGCCGCTGTTCCGGGCGTACGGGCTGGTGGTCGGCCTGCTCGGCGCGCTGCGGGTGGGCAGCCGCTTCGTCCACCTCGACCGGCACGCCACCGCCGGCCCGCCCGGCACCATCTACCTGGCGTTGCCCCGCCAGTGGGCGCGCATCGCCGGCGACGCGGCCCGGGCCCGGACGCTGTCCCGGGCGCGCATGCTGGTCTCCGGCGACGCCCCGCTGGCGCCCGCCGTGGGGGAGCGGCTGCGGGTGCTGACCTCGCACCACCCGGTGGAGGGGTACGGCACCACGGAGACGCTCGTCGTCCTCACCGGCCCGGCCGGCGCCCCGGGCACCCCGCTGCCCGGCGTGCAGACCCGGGTGCTGGACCACACCGGCCGGCCGGTGGCCGCCGACGGCGACGCGGTCGGCGAGCTGAGCGTCCGGAGCCCGACGACGTTCAGCGGGTACGCCGACCGGCCCGGCTCGGCGCCGCCGGCCGACGGTTGGCACCCCACCGGCGACCTGGCCACCGTGGACCCGGCCGGCCGCCACCGGATCCTCGGCCCGGGCGGCACCGGCGTGGTGCGCTGCGGCGGTCGGCACGTGCCGACCGGGCAGGTCGAGGAGGTGCTGCTGGCCCACCCGGGCGTGCACGAGGTGGCGGTGGTCGGCGCGCCGCACCGCACGCTCGGCGAGCAGGTCGTCGCCTACGTCGTCGCGGCGGCCGGGCTCACCGCCCAGGCGCTCGTCGACCACGTCGGCCGACTGCTCTCGGCGGCGGCCCGCCCCCGCCGGGTGCACTTCGTCGACGAGTTGCCGCGCAGCGCGCAGGGCCGGGTCCGCAAGTCGCTGCTGATCCGGCGCAGCGCCCATGCCCCCGTACCCGACCCCTGACCGTCGGCCGCGGGCCGGACAGGCCGGCGGACACGCCCTACCATCCGGGGCGTGATCGAGCGGATCCTGCCGCCGGCCGTGGTGGTGGAGGAGTGCTTCACCGACCCGGCCGGGCTGGCCCTGCACCCGGCCGAGGAGCACGTCGTCGCGAACTCGGTGCCGAAGCGCCGGCGGGAGTTCACCACCGTCCGGCACTGCGCCCGGCGGGCGCTGGCCCGGCTGGGCCTGCCGCCCGCGCCGATCCTGCCCGGCGTCCGGGGCGCGCCCGGCTGGCCGGCCGGCGTCGTGGGCAGCATGACCCACTGCGACGGCTACCGCGGCGCCGCCCTCGCCCGCGCCGGGACCCTCGGCAGCGTCGGCGTGGACGCCGAGCCGCACGCGCCGCTGCCCGACGGGGTGCTGGACGCGGTCGCGCTGCCGGCCGAGCGCACCCGGACCGCCGCGCTGCGCGCCACCCACCCCGGCATCTGCTGGGACCGGCTGCTGTTCAGCGCGAAGGAGGCGGTCTACAAGGCCTGGTTCCCGCTGACCGGTCGCTGGCTGGACTTCGCCGAGGCGGACATCGTCGTCGACCCGGCCGGCACGTTCACCGCCCGGCTGCTGGTGCCCGGCCCGCGCCTCGACGGCGTGGAGCTGACCGCGTTCGACGGCCGGTTCCTGGTGGAGCGGGGCCTGGTGCTCACCGCCGTCACCGTGCCGGCGGCGTCGGGAGGCTAGGTCAGCCGACTCTTCTGCACCTTGCCCATGGCGTTGCGGGGCAGCGCGTCGACCAGCCGCACCTGCCGGGGCCGCTTGTGCACGGAGAGCTGCCGGGCCACGAAGTCGATCAGCTCGGCCTCGCCCAGCCCGTCCCCGACCACGTACGCGGTGACCTGCTGGCCCAGATCCGGGTGCGGCGTGCCGACCACCGCCGCCTCCCGTACGCCGGGGTGTGCCAGCAGCGCGTCCTCCACCTCGCCCGCGCCGATCCGGTACCCGCCGCTCTTGATCAGGTCGGTGGCGGCCCGGCCGACGATCCGGTGGGCGCCGTCCGGGCCCACCGTCGCCACGTCGCCGGTGCGGAACCAGCCGTCCGCGCTCCGGGCGGCCGCGTCGGCGTCCGGCCGGTTCAGGTAGCCGTCGAAGAGCGTGTCCCCGCGGACCTGGAGTTCCCCCATGCTCTCCCCGTCGGCGGGCAGCGGCGTGCCCCGCTCGTCGACCACCCGGGTGCGCACGCCGGGCAGCGGCACGCCGACCGTGCCCGCCCGTCGCGGCCCGTCCGCCCGCGCGCTCACCGTGATCAGGGTCTCGGTCATCCCGTACCGCTCGACCGGGCGGTGGCCGGTCAGGTCGGCGAGCGCGGTGAAGACCGGCTCGGGGAGCGCGGCGCTGCCGGAGACCAGTAGCCGGGCGCCGCGCAGCGCCCGCGCCGCCGCCGGCTCCGCCGCGATCCGCGACCAGATCGTGGGTACGCCGAAGTAGAGCGAGCCGCCGGCGCCCGCGTACCGGTCGGGGCGGGGCCGGCCGACGTGGTGCAGCCGGCCGCCGATCCGCAGCGGGCCGAGCACGCCGAGCACCAGCCCGTGCACGTGGAACAGCGGCAGCCCGTGCGCCAGCACGTCGTCCGGCGTCCAGGCCCAGGCGTCGGCGAGCCCGTCGAGGCAGGCGGCGACCGCGCGGCGGGACAGCACCGCGCCCTTCGGCGCGCCGGTGGTGCCACTGGTGTAGAGGATCAGCGCGGTGCCCGCCGGGTCCGGCTCGGGGTGCCGGGTGTCCGAGCGGCGGGTCAGGTCCACCGGCAGGGTCGGCGGCGCGGCGGGACCGTCGACGGCGGGTGTCCCGGGCGTCGCCAGCAGCACCTCGGCGGCGGAGTCGCGCAGCACGTGGTCGCGTTCCACCGGCCCGGCGTCCGGGGGCACCGGCACCACCGCCGCGCCGGCCAGCAGCCCGCCGACCACACCGACCACGGTCTCCAGGCTCGACGTGGCGGGCACCGCGACCCGGCGTACCCCGTGCAGCTCGTCGGCGATCGCGGCGGCCGCGCGACGCAGCTCCACCAAGGACAGTGACCGGTCGTCGACCCGGACCGCGTCCGGCCGTTCGTCGGTGGACCGGTCCAGCCAGCTCAGCAGCGGCACGGGCGCCCCTCTCACGATGCGCCGCCGGCGGCGGCGAACCGACCGTAACCGGGTCGCCCGGGAGCGGACCACCCCTGCGGCCGGCGACGCCCGGCGACACGCCGGGTGACCGGCTGACACCCCTGGCGATCGGCCGTACACCCCGATTCGTCGGCCGATGGGTTGAACCGCGCCTCGGTTGCCCGGATGATGGGCGGCGTCGGCCCGCCGCGTGGGTCGTCCCTGCCCGCACCCGACGCCGCGACACGCCGGCGGCACCCGGACCCCGACGGAGGAACCCGCCAGATGCCGGTCATCGAAGTCGAGCACCTGCACAAGAGGTACGGCGACAAGGTGGCGGTCGACGACGTCTCGTTCACCGTGGAGCAGGGCGAGATCTTCGGCGTGCTCGGCCGCAACGGCGCCGGCAAGACCACCACCGTGGAGTGCGTGCAGGGCCTGCGCCGCGCCGACGGCGGCACGGTGCGGGTGCTCGGGCTCGACCCGATCCGCGACCGCACCGAGGTGCGCCAGCGCGTCGGCGCCCAGCTCCAGGAGAGCCAGCTCCCCGACAAGCTGCGGGTACGCGAGGCGCTGGACCTCTACCGGTCCTTCTACCGCAACCGCGCCGACATCGACGAGCTGCTGGCCGACCTGGGGCTGGCCGAGCAGCGCGACACCGCGTTCCACAAGCTCTCCGGCGGCCAGAAGCAGCGCCTGTCGGTGGCGCTGGCGCTGGTCGGCCGCCCCGAGATCGCGATCCTCGACGAGCTGACCACCGGGCTGGACCCGAAGGGCCGCCGCGACACCTGGGACCTGGTCGAGCGGATCCGCGACCGCGGCGTGACGGTCGTGCTGGTCACCCACTTCATGGCCGAGGCCGAGCGGCTCTGCGACCGGCTCGCGCTCATCGACGCCGGTCGGGTGGTCGCCATCGACACGCCGGCCGGGCTGATGTCCCGGGTGGACGCCGAGCACCGGGTGCACCTCCGCCCGCTCGACCACCTCGACGACGCCCTGCTGACCGCGCTGCCCGAGGTCAGCTCGGTCCGCCGCGACGGCGACGAGGTCACCGTCACCGGCGGTGAGGAGGTGCTGCAGGCGGTGCTGTCGGCGCTGACCGAACGCAAGATCCGCTACGCCGGCCTCCGGGTCGACCAGCCCACCCTGGACGACGCGTTCGTCTCCCTCACCGGCCACCCGGCCACCCCGCCGGCGCTCGACGGAAGGTCATCGTGAACGCCCTGTCCAAGCTCGTCGCCGTCGAGGCCAAGCTGTTCCTGCGGGAGCCGGTCTCGCTGTTCTTCGTCTTCGCGCTGCCGCTCGGCCTGATGCTGGTGTTCGGCCTGCCGCAGCGCGGCGCCCGCCAGGAGGCGACCCCCGGGCAGCACGGCGAGCTGACCTTCCTGCCGTCCATCGCGCTGTCCCTCACCATCGGGATGCTGGCGCTCTTCACGCTGCCCATGGCGCTGGGCATCTACCGGGAACGCAAGGTGCTGCGCCGGCTGGCCACCACCCCGGTCAGCCCGGCGCTGCTGCTCATCGCCCAGGTGGTGGTCAACCTGGCGATGGGTGTGGCCGGCGCGGTGGTCACCGCGATCGGCGTACGCCTGCTGCTGGACCAGCCGGCGCCGGCCAACGTGCCCGGTTTCGTGCTGGCGTTCCTGCTCGGGGTGGCCTGCCTGTTCTCGATCGGCCTGCTCATCGCCGCGCTCGCCCCCTCGGCGCGGTCGGCGCAGTCCATCGGCCCGACCCTGTTCTTCCCGCTGCTGTTCCTGGCCGGGGCGTGGCTG
Organism: Micromonospora ferruginea; assembly: GCF_013694245.2. Lineage (NCBI taxonomy): Bacteria > Bacillati > Actinomycetota > Actinomycetes > Micromonosporales > Micromonosporaceae > Micromonospora > Micromonospora robiginosa. Next base: position 2,350,839 of record NZ_CP059322.2, on the reverse strand, counting down.
CCCCGCGACCAGATGCCCACCGTGCTGGCCCGCGTCGGGGAATACTCGCCGCTCGGCGCCACCGTGGACACCATCTCCGCCGCGTGGGCCGGGCAGAACCCGGCCGTGTCGCAGTTGCTCGTGCTGGCCGGCACCGCCGTCCTGGGCTGCCTGCTCGCCACCCGGCTGTTCCGCTGGGAGTAGGCCCCGGTAGGGGGCGGCTAAGGGTACTTCGGTGGTGTGATCCGGATTACGTTCGAGTCGCACGGGAGATCGCCTCGGGTTCCGTCCCGGCGGAACCGGCGGTGATCCGCCCGCGCTCGCGCGTGGCGCCTGCGGCGCGCGCACGGCGAGGCGGAACGACGAACGACGGAGGTCGTGCCATGACAGCTTCTTCCGATCCCGCCCCGGCCGTCCGGACGGCGACGTCCTTCGTCAACGATGACGACCGGACCACCTGGCCGCTGACGGCCCACCAGATAGGCGCGGACGCCACCGGCATCGTCGAGGCGGTGCTGGAGGGCGGCCCGGCGACGTTGCCGGTCGAGCTGCGCAACCACCGGGTGTCCCCGGTGGAATCCAAGATCAAGGTACGGCACTACGGGGGCTACGAGCACTTCGAGCGGGATCCGGCCGGCGTCGTCGACGGCGCGCCCGCGGTGTTCCGCTGGACCGGCCGTACCCGTATCGCGGAGTGAACGAGAGGCGGTAACGCGATGGGCGTCGGGGATCCGCGCAACGGTGCGCACCTGACGGTGACCGACGTGGCCACGGTGACCGCGTTCTACGCGGCGGTCTTCGAGGCGGTGCCGGTGCAGCGGGAGTGCCTGCTGGACGGCCGCGTCCTGCACGCCGAACTGGTGGTCGACGGCCACCTGCTGACGGTCAGCGAGTGGTCCGACGGCCCGGGTGACCCGGGCGGTCCGGGTGGCCCGCTGCCGCTCGCCCCGGCCGATCCGCACCTGCTCGTGCAGCGGGCGCTGGCGGCCGGCGCGACGCTCGAACCCCCGAACGGCGCCCCGCCGGTCGGGGTGGTGTTCCGGGACCCGGCCGGCCTGCGCTGGGCGGTGCCCGGCCCCTAGGCGCCCGACGACGTGAAACGGCCCCGCCACCGATCCCGGTGGCGGGGCCGTTCGTCGTGCCCGCGAGGGTCAGCGGCGCAGCGTCGACCCGAGACCGCCGCCGCTGCGCCGCCGGTGCTGCCAGTAGAGGTCGCGCCGGGCGCCCTGCGGGAAGCCGGGCTGCCAGGGCTTCACCGGGCCGGCGGTGTGGATGATCGACGAGTCGGTGAGCTTGCCGCCGAACACCGGCTCCCGCCGCCAGGCCATCAGGTCGTTCCACCGGTACGGCAGCCGCAGCCAGTTGCCGTGCACCGCGAAGTTGAGCGCGTCCTGGTCCGGGTAGCGGGACTCGTGCGCGTGCCGGCGCAGGTAGTCCAGCGACACCTCGGTCACCTCGCACTCCTTCCAGCGCGGCACGTCGATCAGCAGCACCCCCGAGTTGAAGTAGTGCGCGTACGGGTCGAGGTGGTCGTAGCCGGCCAGGCCCGGGATGCCGCCCATGTCCAGCAGCCGGCGGTTGAACGGGTCCCGCACCCCGCCCAGCGGCACGCCGCCCATGTCCACCTCGAACAGCGGCTTCAGGCTGTTCAGGCACATCGTGTCGCAGTCCAGGTAGAGCAACCGGTGCACGTCCGCCGGCAACGCCGCCGGGACCAGCAGCCGCAGGTACATCGCCGGCGACAGGTACGCCATCAGCGGGTCGCTGCCCTTGGACAGGTTCACCTGGGCGGCGTCCACCCGGAGGAACTCCACCGTGGCGTTCGGCCCGGCGATGCGGGTGAGCGTGGTGCGGGCGCTCGCCGGCACGTCGTCGGCGGCGACCAGCCAGTACCGGAGCTTCTCGCCCGGGTTCGACTCGGCGACTGTCGACATGACGACCGCGGCGTGCGCCGCGTACGCGTTGTCAAAGGTCAGGGTGAGGTCCACGGGTGCTCTCCTTCGCGGCGGTGCGTGAGCGCAACGTCGAGAAAAGTAGCCGCGGAATTGTCGGCCCGGCAAGGAATGCGCTATTGCTCAGGGGGTTCGGCGAACAACCCCTGACTTGCCCCTCAATTCCGGTTAGGCTGCGTCCATGACCGTCGATTCCCTGCCGGGCCGTCCTCCGCTGGCCCGCACCATCGCGGTGGCGCAGGTGGCGCTGGTGGTCGCGTTCCTCGCGGTGGCCGCGCTCTGGTGGGGCCGGATGGTGTCGGCCGACGCGGGCCCGGCGGAATTGCGCACCGGCGCGTACGACCCGAAGGATCTGGTGCCGTTCGGCATGCACGGCTGGAATCCGTTCATGTGGCTCTACGGCCTCACCGCGCTGCTCTATCTCGCCGGGCTGGCCAGCCCGCTGTTGGCCGGCTACGGCGTGATGCTGCTGGCCCGGGAGCGGCGGTCGCTGCCGCGCGGGCTGCGGACGCTGCTGCTGGCCGGCGTCGTCGCCGGCGTCGTGGCGACGCTGCTGCGCTTCACGCCGGCGGGGGCGGACATGCAGGCGTGGTGGCTGGACTGAGCGGCGTCGCCCCGACCGTCTCGACGAGGCGGAAGCGCTCCAGCACGGCCGGCGTGTCGTCGTCGATAGTGAACGCCGGATCGCCGAGCCACCCCCGATAGTCGTCGCCGTGCCAGTAGTCCTCGTGACCGGAACGCCAGGCGGCGACCGACGCGTAGCCCTCGCCCTCGTCCCGGGCGTGGTCCAGGTCGACGTCGCCGATCCGGGCGACGCGGACCTCGACCAGCTCGATCACGGCCACCGCCCGGCCGACGGAGTCGATCACCGAGAACCGGGTACCGACCTCCGGCAGCGGCTCGCCGTCGATCTCGTAGTCCTGGAGCAGCCCGGTGGTGCTGGTCTTGGTGCCGTCGAGCACGGCGGCGACCAGTTGGTCGCGCAGCGGACCGGGGAAGGCGAACTCGAACGTGGGCAGCTCGGCGGCGGTCATGGCCGGGAGCGTAGCGGCGGCGCCGGCCGCCGGCGACGCGTTTACCGGGCCGGCGGCAGCCGCCGGTCGAGCCAGTCGAGCAGGACGGCTTCGTAGTGCGGGCTGACGCCGGCCAGATCCTCGCGCCCGTCGAGCGTGGGCGCGTGGTCGCAGCCGGCCAGCCGGGCCACGGTCAGCTCGGCCTCGCGGGCCGTCCGCCGCCACACCGCCAGGCTCTCCTCGATCGGGATCCACCCGTCGGTCTCGCCGTAGCAGAGCAGCACCGGGCCGGTCAGCCGGGCGAACACCGGCGCCGGGTCGAAGTCCATGTCCGCCCAGGTGCCGGGTGTCGCCGGCAGCTCGTCGGGCAGGAACGCCAGCGGGAACCACGGCCGCCGCCGCGCGGCGTCCAGCTCCGCCTGCGCCACCGGGCGGGGCACGTCACCGCGCAGGAAGCCCTCGGCGACCTCGCGCAGCCGGGCCAGCTCGGCCACGTCGGCCGGCCCGTGGCCGTGCCGGCGTAACTGCTCGGCGGTGCCGTGGCGCATCTGCGCGGCCGGGCTGACGCCGCTGCACCCGACCAGGACCAGGAAGTCGACCGGGTGCGCGGCGGCGGTGACCGCCGCCGCCCAGGCGCCCTGGCTGAACCCCCACAACCCGACCGGCGCCGCGCCGACGTGCCGGCGCAGCGCGGTCACCGCGGCGGCGGCGTCCTCGGCTTGGTCGGCCAGCGGCACGTCGTGGCCGCCGACGCGCCGGCGGCGGTCGTAGCGCAGCACCGCCACGCCGGCCGGGGGCAGCAGCCGCGCCAGGTGCTGGTAGAGGTAGAAGGACCGCTGGTCGGCGTGCGAGCCGTGCAACACCACCAGCCCGCCCCGGACCGGCCCGCCCGGCAGGTCGAGCGTCGCCGGCAGGTCGAGCGCCCCGACGGTGGCCTCCATGCCGGGCAGTCAACCACGTCCCGCCGGTCCCGGCCGTCCCGTGCCGACGCCGCGACCCGGCCTGCGTACGCTGACCCGGTACGCCGTCCCGACCGTGGAGAGCGCCATGACCAGCCCCGCCTTCCGTACCGCCCGGCCCGCCGACGTGCCCGCCCTGGTCGACCTGATCGAGTCGGCCTACCGGGGCGACCGTGCCCGGGCCGGCTGGACCCACGAGGCGGACCTGCTCGACGGGCAGCGCACCGACCCGGAGATGGTGACCGCGGCGGTGACCGCGCCGGCGGGTGTGGTGCTGGTGGCGGAGCGCGACGGCGGGCTGGTCGCCTGCTGCCAGGTGGAGCGCCGCGACGACCACGCCTACTTCGGCATGTTCGCGGTCGACCCGGGCCACCAGGGCGGCGGCCTGGGCCGGGAATTGCTCGCCGAGGCCGAGCGGTACGCCCGGGAGACCTGGCACGCCGGCGAGCTGCGGATGACCGTGATCGTCCAGCGCGAGGACCTGATCGCCTGGTACGAGCGGCGCGGCTACGCCCGCACCGGCGAGCGGAGCCCGTTCCCCTACGGCGACGAGCGCTTCGGCCTGCCGCGCCGGACGGACCTGGCGTTCGAGACGCTGTGCAAGAAGCTCGGTTGACCGGGCCGGCGGCTCACCCCGGCCGGTCGACGCGGGCGGCCAGCTTCTTCGGCGCCAGCACACAGTAGCTCTCGGTCAGCAGCTCGGCCACCTCGGCCCAGTCGGTCGTGTCGTCGAGCGCCATGCCCACCACGTCCGCGCCCCAGTCCGGCTTGAAGAACGGCGGGCCGGCGGCGAGCAGGCCGGCGATCTCGTCGCCGGGGCAGCGGAACGTCAGCACGCAGATCGGCCCGTCGGTCCCCGCGGCGCGCGCGTACGCCGCCTGGTGGTCGGGGTCGACGGTGCACACGTGGGCGAACGTGCGCCTGCGGATCCGCCAGCGGGTCCCCACCCAGGCCGGTTCCTCGTAGGTCTCGGGCAGGTCGAGGCAGACCGGCCGCAGCCGGTCGAGGTACGCCTGTGGAACGTCTCCGGGCCCGGTCATGCGCGCAGGCTAGCGGCCCCCACCGACAACCGGACTCCCCGGCGCGGCGGCCTTGCCGCCACCGGCGCGGACGCCGATTGTCGTACCCGGGGAGTACGACAGCGATGAGTTTCGGCGCGGCGCACGGTCGGACCTGGAGAACGGTCGAACGGAGGACGAGACGTGACATCAACACGAGTACTTGTCGGCACGCGCAAGGGCGCGTTCATCCTGACGTCGGACGCGCGGCGCGCCGACTGGACGGTCGACGGGCCGCACTTCGGCGGCTGGGAGGTCTACCACCTGACCGGCTCCCCGGTCGAGCCGGACCGGCTCTACGCGTCCCAGTCCGGTGGCTGGTTCGGGCAGCTCATCCAGCGCTCGGACGACGGCGGCCGGAACTGGACGACGGTGGGCAACGACTTCGCCTACACCGGCGAGGTCGGCGACCACCTCTGGTACGACGGCACTCCCCGGCCCTGGGAGTTCAAGCGGATCTGGCACCTGGAGCCGTCCCGGCACGACGTGGACACCGTCTACGCCGGCGGTGAGGACGCCGCCCTCTACCGCTCCACCGACGGCGGCCAGAAGTGGTCCGAGCTGACCGCCTTGCGCCAGCACCCGACCGGCCCGAGCTGGCAGCCCGGCGCCGGCGGGATGTGCCTGCACACCATCATCCTCGACCCGGCCGACCGCGACCGGATCTACGTGGCGATCTCGGCGGCCGGCGCGTTCCGCAGCGACGACGGCGGCGCGAGCTGGCTGCCGATCAACAAGGGGCTGCGCTCGGGGGAGATCCCCGACCAGGATTCCGAGGTCGGGCACTGCGTGCACCGCCTGGCCCAGCACCCGTCCCGGCCGGACACGCTGTTCATGCAGAAGCACTGGGACGTGATGCGCACCGACGACGCCGGGGCGAACTGGCGGGAGGTCAGCGGCGACCTGCCGACCGACTTCGGTTTCCCGATCGCGGTGCACGCGCACGAGCCGGAGACGATCTACGTGGTGCCGATCACCAGCGACTCGCTGCACTACCCGCCGGACGGCAAGCTGCGCGTCTACCGCAGCCGCACCGGCGGCGAGCAGTGGGAGCCGCTGACCAACGGGCTGCCGCAGTCGCACTGCTACGTCAACGTGCTGCGCGACGCGATGGCGGTCGACACGCACGAGGAGTGCGGGATCTACTTCGGCACCACCGGCGGGCAGGTCTACCACTCCGCCGACGGCGGCGACAACTGGGCGCCCATCGTGCGTGACCTGCCCGCGGTGCTCTCCGTCGAGGTCCAGGTGCTGCCGTGATCCGGGTCGTGCTGCCGGCCCACCTGAAGAACCTGGCGCACGTCACCGGCGAGGTCCGCGTCGAGGTGGCCGGGCCGCCCACCCAGCGCGAGGTGCTCGACGCGTTGGAGACCGCGTACCCGATGCTGCTGGGCACGATCCGCGACCGGCACAGCGGCGAGCGCCGCCCGTTCGTCCGCTTCTACGCCTGCGAGCTGGACCTGTCGAACGAGCCGCCGGACGAGCCGCTGCCCGAGGAGGTGGTCGCCGGCAAGGAGCCGTTCATCGTGCTCGGCGCGATGGCCGGCGGCTGAGTCCCCGGCGGGGGAACCGCGCCCGGCGCGGCCACGTCTGACGGTCCATGACTGGTGGTAGATCCCGGACCGTCGGCTGGACGACGGTCGCCGCGTTGACCCTGGCCGGCTGCACCGCGCAACCGCCCGCCCCGCCGGCGCCCCCGGACCGGGGCGGGCCGACCGCCGGCCTGCGGCTGGTCGCGTTCGACTCCTGCGACGACGCGCTGCGGCAGCTCCGCACGGCGGCGAAGGCGGCGGTGGGCCCGTGGGGCCTCGGCGTGGACGGCGACGTGATGCCGTACGCGGCGGCCGAGCGGGCCGGTGGGGCCGCGAAGGACGCGGCGAGCGGCTCGGCGACGGGCTTCTCCGGCACCACCGTGCACGAGGCCGGAGTGGACGAACCGGACCTGGTGAAGACCGACGGCCGGCGGATCGTCACGGTCTCCCGGGGCGTGCTGTCCGTGGTGGACCCGGCGAGCCGCCGGCTGACCGGGCGGCTGGCGCTCGACCCGTCCACCGGACCACGGGGATACGCCGGGGGCGAGTCCACCCTGCTGCTGCACGGCGACCGGGCGCTGGTGCTGCTCCCCGACCGCTGGGTCGCCGGACCGGCGGCGACGAAGCGGCGGGTTGCCCCGGGCGCTCCGCAGGCCCGGCTGGTCCTGGTCGACCTCGCCGGCGCACCGAGGATCGTCGGCGACTACCGGATCGACGGGCGCCTCGTCGACGCCCGGCAGGTCGGTGCGACCACCCGGGTGGTGGTCCGGTCCACGCCCCGGCTGGCCTTCCCGCAACCGGCGAAGGCCACGGACGCGCAGCGGACCGCCGCCAACCGCGCCGTCATCGACAAGGCCACGCTCGACGACTGGCTGCCCCGCTACCAGGTCACCGCGGACGGGCGCACCGTCTCCGGGCGGGTCGGCTGCGACCGGCTCAGCCGACCGGCCGGGTTCTCCGGCGCCTCCCTGGTGACCGTGCTCAGCTTCGACCTCGGCGTGAGCGCCCTCGGTGCCGGCGACCCGGTGACCGTGGCGGCGGACGGGGACACCGTCTACAGCAGCGGCCCGCGCCTCTACCTCACCAACGACCAGCGCTGGCGGTTCCCGGCCCGGACGGCGGGCCGCCTGGACGACACCACCGAGATCTACCAGTTCGACGTCGCGGCGGGCACGCCGCGCTACGTGGCCGCCGGCACCGTGCCGGGCCGGCTGATCAACCAGTACGCGCTGTCCGAGTGGGACGGTCACCTGCGGGTGGCCACCACCACGGGCGACCGGTGGGGTCGCGGCGGCGACTCCGTCTCCGGCGTCCACGTGCTGCGCACCGACGGCGCGCGACTCACCGAGGTCGGTGCGGTCACCGGCCTGGGCAGGGGGGAGCGGATCTACGCGGTGCGGTTCCTCGGACCCACCGGCTACGTGGTGACGTTCCGGCAGACCGACCCGCTCTACCCGGTGGACCTGCGGGACCCGACGCGGCCCCGGGTCACCGGCGAGCTGAAGGTCAACGGCTACTCGTCGTACCTGCACCCGGCCGGGGACGGTCGGCTGCTCGGCGTCGGGCAGGAGGCGACCGACCGGGGGCGGATCCAGGGCCTCCAGCTGTCGCTGTTCGACGTCGCCGACCCGGCCCGGCCGAACCGGATCGCCCGGCACCACGTCGCGCAGGGCTGGTCCGACGCGGAGTTCGACCCGCACGCGTTCCTCTGGTGGGCGCCGGAGCGCCTGGTGGTGCTCCCGGTGATGCGGCCGGGTGTGGTGGCCGACCGGGCCGGCGGCGAGGTCGGCCGGGGCGCGCCGGGCGGCGAGGTGCTGGCGTTGCGCGTGGGCGCCGACGGGTTCACCGTGGCCGGCACGGTCACGCATCCGCCGTCGGTGGCCGACGGCGCGGAGTGGGGCATGCGGATCCGGCGGTCGCTGGTGGTCGACGGGGTGCTCTGGACGGTTTCCGACGCCGGCCTGAAGGCCACCGCCCTGGCCGGGCTGACGACCCTGGCCTGGTTGCCGACGACCTGACCCGCCCGGCCGTGCCGCCGGCCGTGCCGAACCCCCGGCCTGCCGGGGCCCCGGCCGTGCCGAGTCGCCGGCGGCGGGTCAGGGCGCCGGCGCGGGGCCGGTCGAGTCGCGGACGACAAGCGTGTGGCCGGTCGAGCGACGGCGAGGCCGGGTCGCCCGGGGCTTCAGCGCGAGTTGCAGGGCCATCCGCCCCATCTCGGTCATCGGCAGCCGTACGGTGGTCAGGCTCGGCGCCAGGTCGGCGGCGACCGACACGTCGTCGAAGCCGACCACGGAGATCCGCTCCGGCACCGGGATGCGCCGGGAGCGCAGCACGGAGAGCACCCCGATCGCCATCGCGTCGTTGAGCGCCACGATCGCGGTGCTCTCCGGGTACGTGCCGAGGATCCGTTCGGCCGCCACCCGGCCGCCGTCGCGGGTGAAGTCGGAGTGCACCACCGACAGGGCGTCGGGGGAGTGCCCGGCGGCGGCCAGCGCGGCAACCACGCCGGCGAGCCGGTCAGCCACGGTGGTCAGGCCGGGCGTGCCGGCGGCGACCGCGATCCGCCGGTGCCCGAGGCTGAGCAGGTGCGCGCCGAGGGCGCGACCGCCGGCCTCGTTGTCGGGCACCACGGCGTCCACGCCGAGCGCGTGCCGACCGACCACGGCCACCCGGCCGCCGCCGCGCTGGAAGCCGGCCAGCTCGTCGCGGGCCTGCGCCTCGACGGTCGGGTCGTCGTAGCCGGAGCCGGCGATCAGGATGATGCCGACCCGCTGGGCGATCAGGTGCCGCAACTGGCGCAGCTCGTTCTCCGGGTCGCGGCCGGAGTGCGCGATCTGGACGAGCAGGCCCTGCTCGGCGGCGACCTCGATGACGCCGCTGGCGATCTCGGAGAAGTAGGGGTCGTCGATCTGGTGCACGATCAGCCCGACCGTGGAGGTGGCGCCGCCGGCCAGGGTGCGGGCGTACGGGTTGGCGACGTACCCCAGCTCGCGGGAGACCTCCCGGACGTGCCGGGCCAGTTCCTCGCTGACGCCGTCGCGGCCGGCGAGCGCGCGGGAGGCGGTGGCGAGGGAGACGCCGGCGCGCGCGGCGACGTCGGCGAGGCGTAGCCGTGGACCGGGTCGGGGCATCGACGAACTCCTGCTGGGGGCATTGATCCGCGCCGCGCTCTTGCCTGGGGCGTGGGGACAAGCATAGGGTACGAAAGCGCTTACGTAAGCGCTTTCGCAGCTTGGTGATCCACCTTCGACACCACCTCACACCGACGAAGGGAGCACCACCACCATGAGAAGACCCCGACGCGTCGCCGCCGTGGCCGTCGCCGCGCTGGCGACGACGCTGCTCGCCGCGACGAGCCCGGCCGCCGCCGGCCGGCCCGCCTCCGGCGACGTCCACCCCGCCCTGCGGCCACACCTGGTCGCCTCCTACGACTTCGACCACCCGGTGGCGGGTGACCCGGCGCTGGAACGCGACCAGGGTCGATCCGGCACCGAGATCGAGCTGGTCAACGGCGGCGCGGCCATGCGGGTGCCGGACCGCGCCTACCCGGGCAGCGGCCGGGCGTTGCAGACCCGGCAGGTCGCGCCGGACGCCACCGGCAACGACGACTGGAAGGCCGGCACCTGGTCCGCGAGCGGCGTACGCACGCTGCGCCCGTTCGCCGCCACCGGCGGCGCCACCGTGATGGGTTGGTTCAAGCGCGAGATGGACGGCCCCGCGCCCAACTCCACCACCGCCGACCCGACCGACCGCTACAACGCCATCGGGCTGGCCGGCCTGCTCACCGGCGACTCCGACGGGCACGGCGTCCGGGCGCTGCTCGAACTCATCGACGTGAACGGTGAGCTGCGCCTGGTCGCGCTCGGCCGGCGCGTCGACGGCGGCGCCTCGCAGACCTTCGCCGCGAGCGAGGACTGGCGCACGCTGCTGCCCAAGGGGACGTGGGTGCACCTGGCCGCCACGTTCGACTTCACCCGCGGCACGATGGCGCTCTACCGCGACGGCCGGCCGGTCGACGGCTTCTACACCACCGCCGGCGACCCCTGGCAACTGAGCGGCCCCGGCCCGCACGTCACCAGCGCCACCGACCCGCGCGGCATCAAGATCGGCGGCAGCTTCCCGCAGGACACCCTGGAACGCAACCCGTGCGACTGCCGGATGGACGGCCTGATGTTCCTCGACACCGTCGTGCCGGCCCGCGACGTCGCCGCGCAGTACCGGCTGATGAGCCGATGACCCGCCCCACCGACAAGGAGAACCGCGTGTCCCACCACCGTGGCAGCGCCGGCCGGCTCCGCAGAGCCGTGCTCACCGCCGGCGTCACCGCCGCCACCCTCGTCCTGTCCACCCTGGTCGGCGCGCCCGCGCGGGCGGCCGGCGCGGTCTACGACCCGATCCCGGAGACCCCCACCCAGTCCCGCACCGGGCTGGTGCTCCAGGAGTACGCCGACTTCCCGCAGTCCACCCCGAACCCGGTCCCGGTCGACAACCGGCTGGTCCGCAAGGCGCGGATCAACACGATCAGCGAGCTGCCGGACCGCTCCGGCCGCCGCGCGGTGCCCGACCTCAACGGCAACCTCTACCTGGTCCGCGACGGCGTGCCGCACGTCTACCTGGACGTGGCCGCCACCTTCGCGCCGCAGTTCTTCTCCGGCCGCGGTCTCGGCCAGGGCTTCGGCTACGTCGCGTTCCACCCGGAGTTCGGGCGCAACGGTCGCTTCTACACCATCCACACCGAGCAGGCGACACTCGCCACCCGGACGCCCGACTACGCCCAGCCGAACACCATCTACCAGGCCGTCATCACCGAGTGGACGGCCACCGACCCGGCCGCCGACACGTTCGCCGGTACCCACCGTGAGCTGCTGCGCATCGGCTTCGCCGGCCAGATCCACGGCGTCCAGGAGATCAACTTCAACCCGACCGCGACGCCGCGCGACCGCGACTACGGGATGCTCTATCTTGCCGTCGGCGACGGCGGCCAGGGCTACCGCAACGGCGACCCGCAGAACATGGGCCTGCCGCACGGCAAGCTGCTGCGCATCGACCCGCGGGGGACGAACGCCCCCAACGGCCGCTACGGCATCCCCGCCGACAATCCGTTCGTCTCGCGGGCCGGGGCGCTCGGCGAGATCTACGCGGTCGGCTTCCGCGACCCGCACCGGTTCTCCTGGGACCGGGCCACCGGCCGGATGTACCTCGGTCACATCGGCGAGCACGCGGTCGAGTCGATCTACGAGGTGCGCGCCGGCGACAACTTCGGCTGGAGCGAGCGCGAGGGCAACTGGGTCTTCGACAAGACCGCCACCAACCCGTGCGACAAGCTCTACCCGCTGCCCGCCGACGACGCGAGGTACGGCTACACCTATCCGGTCGCCGCGTACGACCACGACCCGGCCGCGGACTGGAACTGCACGTCGGACGTCGGGGTCGCGGTGGCCGGCGGTTTCGTCTACCGCGGTCGCGCGCTGCCGGCACTGACCGGCAAGTACCTCTTCGGCGACCTGGTCGACGGCAGCGTCCTCTACACCGAGGCCGACGAGATGCGGCGTGGTCGCGGGCTCGCCGAGATCCACCGCCTCGCGCTCTACACCCCCGCCGGTGACCTGGTCCGCATGCGGGACCTCTCCGCGCCCGGCGCGCCGGGCGACCCGAACCGCGTCGACCTGCGTTTCGGCACCGACGCGGCCGGGGAGATCTACCTGGTGGCCAAGGCCAACGGCAAGATCTGGAAGGTGGTCGGCACCAGGACGGTGGCGGACGGCGACGTCGGCCGTACCCGGGTGACCAACACCGGGGGCGCGCGGAACTGGGCGCCGGTGACGCCGTCGAAGTGGCGCTTCGAGGGCAACCAGGTCGTCCTCGCCGAGGCCGGCGAGGCCCGTCCGGGCCCGCGGCGTCCCTTCGAGTACGCGGTGCTGACCAAGGGCCCGGCCTGGACGTCGGTCCGGATCGACGCGAAGGTACGCCTGGACACCCCGGTCGAGGTGACCAACCGCGACGTGATCGTCGTGTTCGGCTGGCAGTCGGACACGCAGTACTACTACGCGCACCTGTCCACCGACAACACGATCTATCCGCACAACGGCATCTTCAAGGTCGACAACGCCGACCGGGAGCGCATCGACCACCAGTGGAACGGTCGCTCCCGGGGCGCCAACCCGGCGGTCACGGACGCGAAGTGGCACGACGTGCGGGTGGTGCACCTGCCCGCCACCGGCGAGATCGCCGTCTACGTCGACGGGCACAAGGATCCGCTGATGACCGCGAAGGACACCACGTTCACCTCGGGGCGGGTGGGCTTCGGCTCGTTCGACAACGTCGGTCGTACCCGGAACTTCACGGTGACCGGCACGCCGTCCTGATCGACGCCCACGGTGGGGGCGGTGGCCGGACGGCCACCGCCCCCACCGGTCAGGGCAACCAGGCGTAGCGGCGCTCCGGGCGGCCGGCGGCGCCGTAGCGCAGCGTCACCTCGGCCCGGCCGCTGCCGGAGAAGTGCTCCAGGTAGCGGCGGGCGCTGACCCGCGAGATACCGACCCGGTCGGCGCACTCGCTCGCCGACAGCGTCCCGTCGTGCCCGCGCAGCGCGCGTTCCACCAGCTCGGCGGTCTCCGCGCTCAGGCCGCGCGGCAGCGTGGGGACGGCGGCGACGGCGCCGCCGCGGGAGAGCACCCGGTCGACGTCGGCCTGGTCGGTGACGACCGCCGCGCGCAGCGCGGTCCGGCGGGCGGCGTACTGCTCCAGCCGGATCCGCAGCTCGTCGAAGCCGAACGGTTTGAGCAGGTAGTTGACCGCGCCGTAGCGGACCGCCCGGCGCACCGCCTCGGCCTCCCGGGCGGCGCTGATCACCAGCACGTCGCAGTCGTGCCGGGCGGCGCGGATCCGGGTGACCACGTCGAGGCCGAACATGTCGGGCAGGTAGAGGTCGAGCAGGACCAGGCCGGGGCGGAGCCGGTCGATCTCGGCCACCGCCTCCTCGCCGGTGCTGGCGGTGCCGACCACCCGGAAGCCGGGGATCCGCTCGACGAAGCCGCGGTGGATCCGGGCCACCATGAAGTCGTCGTCGACCACGAGCACGTCGATCATCGGGCCCCCTGCGGCGCGGTCGGGAACGTCGACATCCGGGCGGTGAACATGGCGCCCTCGTCGGTGTTGGTCACCGCCACCTCGCCGGCCCGCCGGTGACACACCAGCCGGGTCAGCGCCAGGCCGATGCCGCGTTCCCCGCCCTCGGCGGCCTTCGTGGTGAAGCCGTGGGTGAACACCTCGGTGGCCAGTTCGGGCGCGACGCCGGGACCGCTGTCACGGACCACGATCTCCACCGAGGCGGTGTCCTGGCGCAGTTCCACCTCGACCCAGGCCGGGCCGGTGGCGGCGTCCCCGGCCACCGCCTCGACCGCGTTGTCCACCAGGTTGCCCAGCACGGTGCCCACGTCGGCGGCGACCTCCGGCGGCAGCCGGTCCAGCCCGGTGCGCTCGGAGACGCGCAGCTCCACCCGCCGTTCGGCGGCGGCCGCCGACTTGGCCATCAGCAGCGCCGCGACCGCGGTGTCGTGGATGCGGCTGGTGACGGTCAGGTCCAGCGAGGCGCGGTGCCGGCTGAGCGTGTCCACGTAGCGGACCACCTCGTCGTGCTCGCCGATCTGGATCAGCCCGGAGATGGTGTGCAACTGGTTGGCGAACTCGTGGGTCTGCGCGCGCAGCAGCTCGGTGGTGCTGCGGAACGAGCCCAGCTCCTGCTCCAGCCGGGCCAGCTCGGTGCGGTCGCGCAGGGTGGTGACCGAACCGAGCCGACGCCCGTCCTTGGTGACCGGGGTCCGGTTCATCACCAGCACCCGGCCGCCCCGGACCACCACCTGGTCCGGCGCGACGCCGCCGCCGGCCCCGGCCAGCACGTCCCGGAGCCGGCCGTTGATCCGCAGCTCGGCGAGGCTGTGGCCGAGGCAGTGCTCGGGCAGGTCGAGCAGGCGTCGGCCGACCGCGTTGACCAGGGTGATCCGGTGTTGCGGGTCCAGCGCGATCACCCCCTCGGCGATGCCGTGCAGCAGCGCCTCCCGGTGCTCGGCCAGGCCGGCGATCTCACGCGGCTCCAACCCCAGGGTCTGCCGTTTGATCCGACGCGCCAGCAGCCAGGACCCGAGCACGCCGAGCGCACTGGCGATGCCCAGGTAGGTGAACAGGTACGACGAGGCCCCGACCAGCCGCTGCCACCAGCTCGGCGACGCCTCGCCGATGACCACGACGCCGAGGTGCCGGCCCAGGTTCTCCTCCCGGGCGCCGAGCACCGGCACCTGGGCGACCAGCTCCCGCGAGCTGCCCAGCTCCAGCTCGCCGAACCAGCTCCGGCCCCGCGTCACCCGCGGGTCGCCGAGCACCAGCGGGCCGCCCACCAGCGTCGGGTCGGTCGAGCTGACCACCCGGCCCCGGGCGTCGGCGACGGTCACCGAGGTGACGCCGGACTGGGTGAGCGTGTTCTGCACCAGCGGGGCGATCGCCTCGCCCGGCGCGGGCCGGTTGAGCCGGTCGCGCAGCAGCGCGTTGCCGGCGAGCTGCTCGCCGAGGGCGGCGACCCGGCGGCCCTCGACCCGGTTGAACGTCGCCGCCGACTGGGCCAGGGACACGGCGGCGACCGCCACCAGCACCACCAGGATGATGGCGAGCTGGAGGATCAGGAGCTGCCCGGCGAGCGTACGCCGGGGCGTGACCGTGACCACAAAGACCTCAACTTCCGCTGGTGACACAACGCAGACGGGCGACCCGACCGGGAGCCATCATCTTGCCGCCGGACTCATTCGAAACGGAAGAGAAACATGATGGCAACCAGGAAAAGTGTGCTGGTCATGGGCGTCGCGATGGCGACGGCTCTCGCGCTGGGCGGGTGCGGCGCCACCGCCGGGCAGGACGAGCCCGGCGAGGACGGCAAGCCGGTCGCCGGCCTGCGGATCATGGTGCCGAACAGCCCCGGCGGCGGGTACGACACCACGGCGCGGACCGCGGCCAAGGTGATGGAGGACGCCAAGATCGCCACCGGCGTGCAGGTGTTCAACCTGCCCGGCGCGGGTGGCACGGTGGGCCTGCAACGGACCGTGAACGAGAAGGGCAACGGCAAGCTCGCCATGCAGATGGGGCTGGGCGTGGTCGGGGCCTCCTACACCTCGAAGTCGGCGGCGACGCTGATCCAGACCACGCCGCTGGCCAAGATGATCGAGGAGGCCGGCGCCGTGGTGGTGCCGAAGGACTCGCCGTACAAGACGATCAACGATCTGGTGGCGGCGTGGAAGGCCGACCCGAAGAAGATCGCGGTCGGCGGCGGCTCGTCACCCGGCGGCCCGGACCACCTGCTGCCGATGCAGCTCGCCAAGACCGTCGGCATCGACCCGCGCCAGGTCAACTACGTCTCCTACGACGGCGGCGGCGAGCTGCTGCCGGCGGTGCTCGGCGGCAAGGTTACCTTCGGCGCGAGCGGCTTCGGTGAGTTCCTCGACCAGGTGGAGGCCGGTCAGCTCCGCGTCCTCGCGGTCACCAGCGAGGCGCCGATCGAGGCGCTCAAGGACGTGCCCACGCTGAAGTCCGCCGGCATCGACCTGGTGTTCACCAACTGGCGGGGGATCGTCGCCCCGCCCGGGATCAGCGACGCCGACAAGAAGGTCTGGATCGACGCGCTGACCCGGATGCACGAGTCCGCCGAGTGGAAGGCCGAGCTGGCCAAGCGCGGCTGGACCGACGCGTTCGTCACCGGCGACGAGTTCGGCGCGTTCCTCACCGCGCAGGACACCTCGGTGGCCGAGCTGCTCAAGCAGCTCGGACTGGCATGACCGGCACGTCGACACGACCGGACCGGGACGGCGAGCCGCCGTCCCGGCCCCCGGGCGTACCCGAGATCCCGGCGCAACCCGGCCCGACGCCCGCCGCCGAACCGGCCGACGGCGCCGAACCGGCCGACGGCGCGGCCCGGCCGGACCGCGCGCAGTACGCGGTGTGCGCGTTCCTCGCCGTGCTCGGCGCGCTGGTGCTGGTGGACGCCGCCCGGATCGGCCGGGCGCTCAACGCCGCCGACCCGGTCGGGCCGAAACCGGTGCCGATGCTGCTCGGCGCGCTGCTGCTGGTGGTCGCGGCGATCTACGCGGTGGACGTCCATCGGGGCGGCGCCGGTGAGCCGGAGGGCGGCGAGGACGTCGACCTGAGCAGCCCGATCGACTGGCGCACCGTGCTGCTGCTGATCGCGGCGTTCGTGGTGAACGCGGTGCTGATCGAGCCGCTGGGCTGGGTGATCAGCGGCGCGCTGCTGTTCTGGGGCTCCGCGTTCGCGCTGGGCAACCGGCACCACGTGCGCAACCTGGTGATCGCGGTCGCGCTGTCGCTGACCACCTTCTACGCCTTCGCCATCGGGCTCGGCGTCAACCTGCCCGCCGGCGTGCTGCAAGGGATCCTCTAGATGGACAGCCTCTCCGCCCTGCTCGACGGGTTCGGCCACGTGCTGACCCCGACGAACCTGCTGATCGCGCTGCTCGGCGTCACCATCGGCACCGCCGTCGGCGTCCTGCCCGGCATCGGTCCGGCGATGACCGTGGCGCTGCTGCTGCCGGTCACCTACGGCATGGAGCCGGCCCAGGCGCTGATCCTGTTCGCCGGGATCTTCTACGGCGGCATGTACGGCGGCTCCACCACCTCGATCCTGCTGAACACCCCCGGCGAGTCGTCGTCGGTGGTCACCGCGATCGAGGGCAACAGGATGGCCAAGGCGGGCCGGGCCGCGCAGGCGCTGGCCACCGCCGCGATCGGCTCGTTCGTCGCCGGCACCATCGCGACGTTGCTGCTGGTGCTGGTCGCGCCGCCGGTGGTGGCGTTCGCGGTGAGCCTGGGCGCGCCGGACTACTTCGCGGTGATGCTGCTGGCGTTCGTGGCGGTCACCGCGGTGCTGGGCGCCTCCCGGATCCGGGGCTTCGCCTCGCTGCTCATCGGCCTGGTGATCGGTGTGATCGGCATCGACCAGACCGGCCAGCAGCGGCTCACCCTCGGCCTGCCGCAGCTCGCCGACGGCATCGACGTGGTCGTCGTCGCGGTCGGCATCTTCGCCGTCGGCGAGGCGCTGTGGATCGCCGCGCACCTGCGGCGACGCGCCGGCGAGGTGATCCCGGTCGGCCAGCCGTGGATGGGCCGGGAGGACTGGCGGCGGTCCTGGAAGCCGTGGCTGCGCGGCACCGCGCTCGGCTTCCCGTTCGGCGCGGTCCCGGCCGGCGGCGCCGAGATCCCCACCTTCCTGTCGTACGTCACGGAGAAGAAGCTGACCCGGCATCCGGAGGAGTTCGGCCGGGGCGCGATCGAGGGCGTCGCCGGGCCGGAGGCGGCAAACAACGCCTCCGCCGCCGGCACGCTGGTGCCGATGCTCGCGCTGGGACTGCCCACCAACGCCACCGCCGCGGTGATGCTGGCCGGCTTCCAGCAGTACGGCATCCAGCCCGGCCCGCTGCTGTTCACCCGCGAGTCGGCGCTGGTGTGGACGCTGATCGCCAGCCTGTTCGTGGGCAACCTGATGCTGCTCGTGCTCAACCTGCCGCTCGCGCCGGCCTGGGCGCGGCTGCTGCGGATTCCCCGCCCCTACCTCTACGCCGGCATCGTCTTCTTCGCCTCGATGGGCGCGTACGCGGTCAACGCCCAGCCGTTCGACCTGTTCCTGCTGCTCACCCTCGGCCTGCTCGGGTTCGGCATGCGCCGCTTCGGGCTGCCGATCCTGCCGCTGGTGGTCGGCGTGATCCTCGGCCCGCGCGCCGAGTTGCAGGGCCGCCGGGCGTTGCAGCTCTCCGGTGGCGAGCTGCACGGCCTGGTCGGCGGCTGGGTGTCCTGGCTGGTGTACGCCGTGATCGCGGTGGTGCTCGCCTGGCCGTTGCTGGCGCGGTTCGTGGTGCGACCCCTGCGGGAAGGGTCGGTGACGGCATGACGATCCTGGTGGGCTACGTTCCCTCGCCGCCGGGCGAGGCGGCGCTGCGGGCGGCGGTCGAGCAGGCCCGGCTGCGCGACGAGGGGGTGTTGGTGCTGAACACCTCCCGCGGCGACGCGTACGTCGATCCGCGGCTGGCCGGTGAGCCGGACCTGGACCGGGTGGTCCGGGAACTGGTCGCCGCCGGGGTGCCGCACGAGGTCCGGCAACTGGTGCGCGGCCGGGACGCGGCCGAGGAGATCGTCGACCTGGCGACCGCCGAGGACGTGTCGATGGTGGTGATCGGCATCCGGCACCGCACCCCGGTCGGGAAACTGATCATGGGCTCGACCGCGCAGGAGATCCTGCTCCGGGTGCCGTGCCCGGTCCTCGCGGTGAAAGCCGACTGAGTGGCGCACACCGCGTCGCCCGGCCCCGGGCGCGCCCAGACCGCGCTCCTGCTCACGCACACCGTCGTCGTGCAGGCGGTCACCTTCATGCTGCGTCCGGCCGCCGCGTACCGGGCGCTGGAGCTGGAGGTGCCCGGCGCCTGGCTGGGCGTGCTCGGGGCCAGCTTCGCCGTGGTGCCGCTGCTGCTGGCGGTGCCGTCCGGGCAGGCGGTGGACCGGTTCGGCGAGCGGCGCGTCACGCTTGTCGGCTCGGCGCTGCTGGCCGCCGCCGGCCTCGGTTTCGTGCTGCTCGCCGGCTCCGTGCTCGGGTTGGTGCTGGCCAGCATGGCGCTCGGCACCGCGCACCTGTGCGCGGTGGTGGCGCAGCAGGCCCTGGTCGCCAACCGCACCCCGCCGGACCGCTACGACGCCGCGTTCGGTTACTACACGTTCGCCGCCTCGCTCGGGCAGGCGCTCGGGCCCGGCCTGATCGTCCTGTTCGGCGGGGGTCGCACCATCCCGGACACCCGGGCCATCTTCGTCGGCGCCGCCGTGGTGGCGGTGCCGCTGCTGGCCGTCGCGGCGTACCTCCGCCCGTCCGGGCACCACCGGGCGGCGACCGCCGACCGGGCGGCCGGCGGGGTGGGTGCGCTGCTGCGCCGGCCCGGGATGGTGCGCGCGCTCACGGTGAGCTGCGTCGTGCTGGCGGCGGTCGACATCACCCTGGTCTACCTGCCGGCGCTGGGCGCCGAGCGGGGCATCGCGGCCGGCTCGATCGGCCTCCTGCTCACGGTACGCGCGCTCGCGTCGATGACGTCCCGGCTGCTGCTCGGCCGGCTCGTCGCCGCGGTCGGCCGCCGCGCGCTGCTGGTCGGCACCGTCGCGCTGGCCGCCGTCGGCCTCGGGCTGCTGCTGCCGCCCCTGCCGTTCCCGGCGCTGCTCGTGGTGGTCGCGGTGGCCGGGCTCGGCCTGGGCGCGGGCCAGCCGCTGACCATGTCGTTCCTGGCCGAGGTGGCCCCGGCCGGGCTGCGCGGGCGCGCCATGTCGCTGCGGCTCACCGGTAACCGCCTCGGTCAGGTGCTCATCCCCAGCGCCGCCGGCGTGCTCGCCGCCGGTGCCGGCGCGGCGGGCGTGCTGGCCTGCACCGCCGCCGGTCTCGCGGGGGCCGCGCTCGCCGCCACCCGCCTGCACCGCCCGTCGCCCGGATGAGCGGCCGGCGCGCCACGGCGGTGACGCGCCGGCCGTCCACCCGAGCGGCGGGTGCGATCAGGCGATCGCGCAGGGGGCGCCGTTCAGGCTGAACGACGCGGGCCGGCCGGTGTTGCCGGTGTGGGTGGCCTGGAAGCCGATGTCGATCGAGCCGCCCGCGCCGATGGTCCCGTTGTAGGAGACGTTGCGCGCGGTCACCGCCCCGCTGGTCGGCGCGTAGGTGGCGTTCCAGCCGCTGGTGATCGTCTGCCCGCCCGGCAGGGTGAACGCCAGGGCCCAGCCGTTGACGGTCGAGCCGCCGGTGTTGGTGATCGTGACGGCGGTGGTGAGACCGGTGCTCCAGGCGTTGACCGTGTAGGCGACCCGACATCCGCCGGCCGGCGGGGGAGTCGTCGGCGGGGAGTGGTCGGCGGGGTGGTGGTGGGCGGCGCGCTGGTGGGTGGGGTGCCGTCGCTGATGCTGCCCGGCACCGATCGCAGCGCGTTGTACCAGGTCGCGGCCATCTTGTTGTAGCCGCCGGCGTTGGGATGCACCCCGTCGGCCAGGTCGCTCGGCGTGAGTGCCGCGTACATGTCCACCAGGTGCACCCGGCGCCCGGCGTCGGCCCGGCTCTTCACGATGTCGGGGATCGCCGCGTTGTACGCGCGGACCTGACTGTCCGCACCGGACTTGGGGACGATCGTCGAGACGAAGAGCTCGGTGCTGGGTGCCGTCGTGGTGATGCGGTCGACCAGGGCGGCCAGTCGGGCCGGCGCCCCGCTGGTGTCGCCGTACATGTCGTTGGTGCCGATGTGCAGCAGCACGGTGCGGGGGTTCGTCGCCCGCAGCCAGTTGACCACGTTGGCGTCGATCTGGGCGATGGTCCACCCGGAGTGGCCTTCGTGGTCGTGGTCGCCGAGGCTGCTCGGACCGTTGAACTGCGAGCCGACGAAGTCGATGCGGTAGTTGTCCGCCGCCAACCTGCGCCACAGCTCGATCCGGTAACCACCGGGGACGTTGAAGCCGTCCGTGATGGAGTCGCCGAGTGGCATCACCCGTACGCCGCCGTTGGACTCGGCGCTCGCCGGGCCGGTGGCCAGGGTCGCCGCGGCGACGAGGACCGCCATGGCGGCGGTCGCGGCGCTCACCAGTCGAAATCTTCGGATCATCGGTGCCTCCGGTTCGTGGGCCACGCGTCGCCACGGCCACCTCGGCACGCGACACGGTGGGGGAGAGAGGGGTGACCGACCGGGACCCGGACACCGGTGGTGACGAAGGCCTGCCCTCGGCGTTCGCCGGCCCCACGCTACGGACGCTTCGATATCGTTGTCAATCGATGGCTCGGGCGGCGGTGACGAGGAAGGCGCCCGCCGGGGTGCGCGCCGTCGGCGGCTGACGCGCGGCGCGGCGGCCCGGCGCGTGGTAGGCAGGTCGAAGGCCGCGCACGCGACGAGAGGACCGACCCATGCCGACGTTCATCACCATCGGGTACGGCGACCAGGAGGGCTACGACCGCACCGACCCCGCGGTACGCGACGCGGCCCACGCGCACGACGAACGGTTGCGGGCGGCCGGCGTGCGGATGGGCGTCGCCGGCCCGCCGGCGCAGGTGCGCAACCACGACGGCGCGGGCGCCGAGGTGCGGGCGGGGGCGTTCCTGACCTCGGCGCTGCCGGTCGGCGGGTTCGCCGTCATCGAGGCCGCGTCGATGGAGGAGGCGATCGCGCTGGTGTCCGGCACCCCGTGCGCCGTCGCCGGCGGCGTGGTCGAGGTGTGGCCGCTGCGGGACACCCCCTAACCGAGCCGGCGCAGTGCCGCGTCGACGGTGTCCTCGGGCGTGCTGTTGAACGCGATGGCCGCGTCGGGGGCGTGCCGGTGCACCAGGTTGACCACCTGCTCGAAGAACTCCAGCAACGGCTCGTGCTTGCGGATGCCGCCGCCGACCACCACGCAGGCGTACCGCCGGCGGGTCAGCGCCGCCGCGATCTCCGCCTCGGCGGCCGCGTCGGTCGCCGTCAGGCACAGGTCGGCCTCGATCCCGTGCTCGGCGAAGCGGGCGTGGCCGCGCGCGATGGCGGCCACCACCGGTGCCGGGTCCCAGCCGGGGATCCGGGCCGGGTCGAGGCCGATGACCAACACCGGTCCGTCTGCCATGCGTCCTCCTCGGGTGCGCCGGGATGCCCCGTCCATCACACCCCGCCGGCGGCCGTCGGGCCAGCCCGCCGCCGAGGGGTTTCGCGTTTCGTTGCCTTGGGCAATCAGCCGGGCGACGACAACCCACCCCCTGGAAGGGCGACCACCATGCACGTCGGCGGCATCATCTCCGGCATCATCATCGGTCTGATCATCGGCGCCCTGGGCCGCCTGGTCGTGCCGGGCAAGCAGAACATCCCGATCTGGCTCACCCTCGTCATCGGCGTGGTGGCGGCCCTGCTGGGCACGGCCGTCGCCGGCGCGCTGGACGTGGCCGACACCAACGGCATCGACTGGATCGAGCTGCTGATCCAGGTGGTCTTCGCCGCCATCGGCGTGGCCATCGTCGCCGGCACGTACGGCCGACGACGGATCTGACTCCACCCCGATCGTGCGCGACGACCCGTCACAGCGGTGACGGGTCGTCGCGCAGCCGGCTGTAGAGCCACCCGTCGCGCCAGGCGCCGGCCCGGAACTCGCAGGCCCGCACGACTCCCTCCAGGCGGAAACCGGCCTTCTCCAGCGAGCGTTGCTCCGCGGTGTTCTCGGCGTGGGTGCCGGCCTGGATGCGCTGCGCCGGGGTGTGGCTGAACAGGTAGTCGCAGAGCAGCGCCTGGGCCCGCCAGCCGATGCCCCGGCCGCGCCACTCCGGCAGCAGCACGATGCCGATCTCCCAGTAGGGCGCGCGCCCGCCGTACTGGCCCTGGAGATAGCTGAGGAAGCCGGCCGGACCGCTCTGCGCCGGCTCGACCTGCACGATCAGGCCGCCGGTGCGCTCGCCGAGATAGCCGTCCTCGGCGAAGCGGCGGGCCGGCGCGGCGGCGTCCCGGAAGCCGGCCCAGTCGAGCCCGACCAGGCCCGGCTCGACCGCGAACCGGCGCAGCATCGCCAGGTCGTCCTCGGCGACCGGGCGCAGCCGGACGGTCGAGTCGGGCGCCTCGTGCACGATGCCCGCCACCGGCGGGTGGGAGCTGTCCATCCGCCGTACCGTACTGACGGCTTGCGTCGCCCGCTGCCCCGCGCCAGCGGGCTCAGGCGGCGAACGGGCCGCCCGGGCCGAACGCCAGCGCGGCGAACCGCTCGCCGATGCGGCGGTCCGCCACCGGGTCGGGGTGCAGTTGGTCGGGCAGCGGCAGCTCGGCGAAGTCGGCCTCGCCGTAGAGCGACAGCCCGTCCAGGTGGTGCAGGTTCGGGTCCTCGGCGGCCCGTTCCGCCACGATCCGGGCCAGCTCGGCGCGGATGACCCGCAGGGTGAGCTTGCCGGCGGCCTGCTCGGCCGGGTCGCCGGTGGCGACGAACCGCAGCGTGCCGGTGCTGAAGTCGGCCGCGCCGGGTCCGGGGGTGTCCTCCTGGATCGGGCACAGGATCGACGACACCACCAGCAGCGGGGTCTCCGGATGCCCGTCGCGCACGGTGTCGAGGAAGCCGTGCACCGCCGGCGTGAACGCGCGCAGTCGCATCGCGTCGCTGTTCACCAGGTTGATGCCGATCTTCATGCTGATCAGGTCGGCCGGCGTGTCCCGCATGGCCCGCGCGGTGAACGGGTCGAGCAGCGCGCTGCCGCTGAACCCGAGGTTGACCAGATCCACCCCGGCGAGCCCGGCGGCGACCGCCGGCCAGGTGCCGGTGGGGCTCTCCGCGTCCGAGCCGTGGCTGATCGAGCTGCCGTGGTGCAGCCACACCCGCCGGCCGCGGTCGCCGACCGGCTCGACCGGCGCGTCGGTGCGCAGCGCCACCAGCTCGGTGATCTCCCGCTGCGGCAGCCAGATCTCCACCTCCTTGTCGGCGGCGGGCAGGTCGGCGAAGCGCACCGCGGCGACCGGGCCCGGCTCGACGGTCGTGGTGCCGGTGGTCAGGTCGATGGCGAGCACCTTGCCGCCGCCGGCGGTCGCCTGCCCGGCGAGCCGCCCGTCGACCAGCAGGTCGTAGCGGCCGTCCGGACGCGGCGGCGCGCCCTGGTAGACCATCTTGGTGGCGAGCACGTCCAGCTCCACGGTGGTGGCGCGGGTGCGGAACACCAGCCGTACGCCCGACGGCATCGCCTCCGCCATCGCCACCTGCGGGTCGGCGTTCTGCGCCCGGGCCCGCGCCGGCAGCCGGTGCGGCAGCACCCCCTGCGCGGTACGTTCCAGGTCGAGCGCGCCGCGCAGCAGGTCGGCGGTGATCGGGGTGGTGATGGCGGGGCGAGGGGCGGTCATGATCCGATTGTCCCGGGCCGCCGACCGACCGGCAAACTGATTTGTCCGACAGGCCGGATTCTTCCGATGGGCCGGCGGAGGGGACGGAAGCGTGCGGGTCGAGTTGGCCAGCAGCCCCGGCCGGGACGGGCGGCCGAACGAGGACTTCGCCGGCGCCGTGCCCGGCGCCGCCGTCCTGCTGGACGGCGCCGGCATCCCCGGCACGGAGGCGGTCTGCCGGCACGGCGTGGCGTGGTACGCGCACCGCCTGGGCGGCGCCCTGCTCGGCCGGCTGTCCGGCGACGACGGACGCGACCTCGCGGCGATCCTCGCCGAGGGGATCGCCGAGGTGACCGCCGCCCACCGCGACACCTGCCGCCCCGCCGATCCCGCCGCCCCGCAGGCCACCGTGGCGATGGTCCGCGTCACCGGCGGCCGGCTGGAGTTCCTGCTGCTCGCCGACTCGTTCCTGCTCCTCGACCGGGCCGGGGCCGCCCCGAAGGTGGTCACCGACGTCCGGGAGATCACCGCCCGGCGGGCCTGCGCCGCGCCGCTGGACGGCGTGCCGCCCGGCACACCCGAGTACGACCGGGTGCACGCCCGCTGCGTCGAGGCGCTGCGGGCACGCCGGAACCAGCCGGGTGGCTACTGGCTCGCCAGGGACGACCCGCGCGCGGCGACCGAGGCGGTGACCGGCGAGCTTCCCGTCCGGGGGGTGAGCGCCGTCGCGTTGCTGAGCAACGGCGCGGCCCGGCTGGTCGACCCGTACGGCCTCGCCGACTGGGCCGCCGTGCGGGACGTCCTGCGCGCCGAGGGACCGGCCGGCGTCGTGCGTCGCGTCCGGCGGGCCGAGGCGGCCGGCGCGTCCGGGACGCCTGACGACGCGACGGTGGTGCGCTGCACCGACCTGCCGGGCTGAGCGGGCGGTCAGCCCGCCGAGGCGGCGCGGGCGAGCCGGTCGCCGGCCGCGCGCAGCCACCGGCCCGGTTCGGCCAGCGCCGACTCCACCGACCCGGCCAACTCCACCAGCGACACCGCCGCCGACACCGCGTCCGGCGGCGTCGCGCCGAGCTGACCGGCGACCACCTGCACGGGTACGCGGGCGGCGGCGGCCGTGTCGAGCAGCGCGCCCACCACCTTGCCGCGCAGCGACGTGTCGTCGAACCGGCCCTCGCCGGTGAGCACCAGATCGGCCCCGGCCAGCGCGTCGGGGAGCCCGGCCAGCTCGGCGACCGCCGCCGCGCCGGGCACGATCCGCGCGCCCCAGAGCGCGGCCAGCCCGTACCCGGTGCCACCGGCCGCGCCCGCGCCCGGCTGGTCCGGGTCGCCGCCGGCCAGCGTGGCGAAGCGGAGCAGCGCCGCGTCCAGCGCCGCCACGTCGTCCGGGCCGGCGCCCTTCTGCGGCCCGAATACGGCGGCGGCGCCCCCCGGGCCGGCCAGCGGCGCGGTCACGTCGACCAGCAGCCGCACCCCGCCGGGTGGGGCGGGTCGCAGCCCGGCGCGGTCGAGGTCGGCCAGGTCGGCCAGCGCCGCGCCGCCGAGCGGCAGGTCCCGGCCCCGACGGTCGCGCAGCCGCAGCCCGAGGGCACGCAGCGCGCCGGTGCCGCCGTCGGTGCTCGCCGACCCGCCGAGCCCGACGACGAGCGCGGTGGCCCCGGCGTCGAGCGCGGCGGCGGCGACCACGCCCAGGCCGTAGGTGTGCGCGTGCCGGGGGTCCGGCGCGTCCAGCAGCGGCAGGCCGCTGGCGCGGGCCAGCTCCAGCACCGCCGTGCCCTCGGGCAGCAGCAGCCAGCCGGCGTCGACCGGCCGGCCGTCCGGCCCGGGCACGGTGGTGGCGTGCCACCCCGCGTCGGGCCGGGCGGCGGCGAAGGCGTCCAGCGTGCCCTCGCCGCCGTCGGCCAGCGGGAGCAGGCGTACGTCGTCGCCGGGCCGGCGCGCCGACCAGCCGTCGGCGAGGGCGCGGGCCGCGTCGTGGGCGGCCAGCGAGCCCTTGAACGAGTCCGGCGCGACGACCACCCGCATCAGTCGGCCAGCACCAGCTCGACGTAGCGCGCGGCCATGGTGGCGAGCACCCGGTCCGGGTCGGTCGCCCACACCTCGGCGTTGAAGATCTCCACCTCGGTGTCGCCGACGTATCCGGCCGCTTCCACGGCCCGGCGCAGCGGCGGGAAGTCGATGTGCCCGTCGCCCATCATGCCCCGCCCGAGCAGCACGTCGGCCGGGAGCGGGGTGAGGAAGTCGCAGACCTGGAAGCTGGCGATCCGCGCCCCGGCGCGGGCGATCTGCCGCCACACGTCCGGGTCCCACCAGACGTGGAACGTGTCCACCACGACGCCGACCTGCTCGGTCGGGAACGCCTCGGCCAGGTCGAGCGCCTGCCCGAGCGTGGACAGCACCGCCCGGTCGGCGCAGTACATCGGGTGCAGCGGCTCCAGCGCCAGGCGCACGCCGCGCTCGCCCGCGTACGGGGCCAGTTCGGCGAGCGCGTCGGCGACCCGTTGCCGCGCGCCGGGCAGGTCGCGGGAGCCGGGCGGCAGGCCGCCGACCACCAGAACCAGGCAGTCGGTGCCGAGCCCGGCGGCCTCGTCGATGGCCCGCCGGTTGTCGGCCAGCGCCTCCAGCCGCGCGTGCTCGCCGTCGGCGGTGAGGAACCCGCCCCGGCACAGCGACGACACCCGCAGCCCGGCGTCGGCGACGAGCTTCGCCGCCGCCGGTACGCCGATCTCGGCGACCGGTTCGCGCCACAGCCCGATCGCCGGGATGCCGGCGCGGACGCACCCGTCGACCGCCTCCCGCACCGACCAGCGTTGGGTGGTGCGCTGGTTGAGCGACAGCTTCGCCAGCCGCGGGTCGGCGGTCATCCGGTCACCCCCGTCACGGTCAGGTAGGCGCGCATCCGCGCGGCGGCCAGCTCCGGGTCGAGCAGCAGCCCGGCGGCGTCGGCCAGCCGGAACGCCTCGACCAGGTGCGGGACGCTGCGCCCGCCGTGCAGGCCGCCGACCATGGTGAAACCGGGTTGCCGACCGCCCAGCCAGGACAGGAACGCGATGCCGGTCTTGTAGAAGCGGGTGGGCGGCGCGAAGACGTGCCGCGACAGCGGCACGGTCGGGTCGAGGATCGCCCGGAACCCGGCGGGGTCGCCGGCGTCGAGCCGTTGCAGGGCGGCCGACGCGGCCGGCGCGATGGCCGCGAACGCGCCGAGCAGCGCGTGGCTGGACCGGGTGCCGTCGCCGGCGATCAGCTCGGGGTAGTGGTAGTCGTCGCCGGTGTAGACCTTGACGGACGGCGGCAGCAGCTCGCGCAGCCGCACCTCCCGGTCGGCGTCGAGCAGCGACACCTTCACCCCGTCGATCACGTCGGCGTGCGCGTGCACCAGCGCGACGAACGTCTTGGTGGCGTCGTCCAGGTCGGTCGAGCCCCAGTAGCCGGCGAGGGCCGGGTCGAACATGTCGCCGAGCCAGTGCAGCACCACCGGCGCGCCGGCCCCGCGCAGCACCCGCTCGTAGACGCGCCGGTAGTCGTCGGGTCCGGCGGCGAGCGCGGCGAGCTGCCGGCTGGCCATCACCACCGCGACCGCGCCGCACTCCTGCACGAACGCGACCTGCTCGGCGTACGCGGCGGCGACCTCGTCGAGCGTGTCGGGCACGCCGGTGAGCTGGTCGGTGGCCGCCCCGGCGACGATGCGCCCGCCGCAGGCGGCGGCCTCGGCGGCGCTGCGCCGGATCAGCTCGCGGGTCGCCGCCCAGTCCAGCCCCATGCCGCGCTGCGCGGTGTCCATCGCCTCGGCCACGCCGAGCCCCCAGGACCACAGGTCGCGCCGCACCGCGAGCGTGGCGTCCCAGTCCAGCCGTGCCGGCTCACCCGGCGCGTTGTCGGCGTGCGGGTCGGCGACCACGTGCGCCGCCGCGTACGCGATCCGGCTGGCCGCCGGCGCGGCCGGCCGCTGCCAGCCGGCCGGCTCGCGCAGCGTCAGCGTCTCGACGCCGCCGCCCGCGACCGGCAGGGTGATCCGCGTGCTCACCTGTCGATCTCCTCGATCTCGACCCGGCGGCCCTCGCGGGCGGAGCGCAGGCCGGCCTCGGCGAGCTGCACGCCGCGCGCGCCGGCCAGGAAGTCCCACGGGAACGGCTCGCCGTCGACGACGTGCCGCAGGAACGCCTCCCACTGCACCTTGAACCCGTTGTCGTAGTCGGCGTTGTCCGGCACGGTCTGCCACTGCGCCCGGAACGGCTCGGTGACCGGCAGGTCCGGGTTCCACACCGGCATCGGGGTGGCGCCGCGGTGCTGGATGCGGCAGTCGCGCAGCCCGGCGACCGCGCTGCCGTGGGTGCCGTCGACTTGGAACTCCACCAGCTCGTCCCGGTACACCCGGACCGCCCAGGAGGAGTTGATCTGGGCGATGACGCCGCCGGCCAGCTCGAAGATCCCGTACGCGGCGTCGTCGGCGGTGGCCGGGTAGGTGACGCCGTTCTCGTCGACGCGTTCGGGGACGTGCGTGGCGGTGACCGCGGTGACGGCGGTGACCCGGCCGAAGATCTGCTCCAGCACGTAGTGCCAGTGCGGGAACATGTCGACGGTGATGCCGCCGCCGTCCTCGGCGCGGTAGTTCCAGCTCGGCCGCTGCGCGTCCTGCCAGTCGCCCTCGAACACCCAGTAGCCGAACTCGCCGCGCACCGACAGGATCCGGCCGAAGAACCCGCCGTCGACCAGCCGCTTGAGCTTGCGCAGGCCGGGCAGGAACAGCTTGTCCTGCACCACGCCGTTCTTGACGCCCCGGGCGGCGGCGAGGCGGGCCAGCTCCAGCGACCCGTCCAGCCCCTCGGCGAGCGGCTTCTCGGTGTAGACGTGCCGCCCCGCGTCGATCGCCGCGCGGATCGCCTTCTCCCGCTGGGCGGTGACCTGCGCGTCGAAGTAGATCTGGTGGGCGTCGTCGGCGAGCGCCGCCTCCAGGTCGGTGGTGTACGAGGTCAGCCCGTGCCGGGCGGCGATCGCGGCGAGCCGGGCCTCGTTGCGGCCCACCAGGGTCAGCTCCGGCCAGATGCGACTGCCGTCGCGGGCGGGCAGTCCGCCCTGCTCGCGGATCGCGAGCAGGGACCGGACGAGATGCTGCCGGTAGCCCATCCGTCCGGTCACGCCGTTGAGGATGATCCCGATAGACGTGCGCTCCACGTGTGTGTCCTTCCCAGTGCTCAGTCGGCGGACGTCGTCGCGCCCAGCAGGTCGCGGATGCGTCCCGTGGCGCGGGCGAAGACCGGGTCGGACATGGTCCGGCCGTAGTCCCGCTCCGCGGGCAGGTCGACGTCGATGACCTCGGCGACGGTGCCGGGTCGAGGGGTCATGACGATCACCCGGTCGGCGAGGTAGACGGCCTCGGCGATGGAGTGGGTGACGAGCAGGACGGTGGTGCCGGTCTCCCGCCAGATGCGCCGCAGCTCGACGTTCATCTGCTCCCGGGTGAGCGCGTCGAGCGCCCCGAACGGCTCGTCCATCAACAGCACCGGGGGCCGGTGCAGCAGCGCGCGGCACAGCGCCACGCGCTGCTGCATCCCACCGGACAGCTCGTTCGGGTACGCGTCCTCGAAGCCGGTCAGCCCGGTCATCGCGATCAGCTCGTCGGCCCGGGCCCGGGCCTGCGCCCTGGGCAGCCGCCGCATCTCCGCTTGGAGCAGGATGTTGCGCCGGGCGCTGCGCCACTCCAGCAGCGCGGCGCGCTGGAAGACGTACCCGATGTCGCGACGTGGCCCCCGGACGTCCTCGCCGTCCAGGCGGACCTGGCCGGACGACGGGCGCAGCAGCCCGGACACCAGCTTGAGCAGCGTCGACTTGCCGCAGCCGGAGGCGCCGACGATGGCGACGAACTCGCCGGGGGCGATCCGCAACGTCACGTCGCGCAGCGCGGTGACGTCCTTCTTCTTCGTGCGGAACCGCACCGCCACCTGGTCGATCTCGACCGCGGCGCCGGTCGCGGCGGCGTCCGTGGCGGGGGAGGTGGTGGCGTCGCCGACCGTCATCGCGCTCATCCCTTCGGGGCGAAGCTCGCGTCCCAGTAGGACGTGGGCGACTCCGCCTTGGTGATCACGCCGGCGTCGGCGAAGACGGAGATGGTCCTCTGCCAGTCGGCCTCGTCGTTGACGCCCGGGGCCATGGACTTCGTGGCGTCGGTGTGCAGCAGTTGCAGGGTGGCGGCGAACTGGTCGGCGAGCACCTTCGCCGAGGGCAGTTGCTGGGACGCGCCGGCCATCGCCTCGACCGCGGCGGCCGGGTCGGCCTGGGCCGCCGTCCACGCCTCGCTGCTGGCGGTGACCATCCGCTTGACCAGGTCCTGCTTGTTCTTGATGGTGTCGGTCGAGGCGATCAGCCCGTTGCTGTAGAAGTTGAGGCCGTGCTCGGCGAACTTCAGGTACGACACCTGCTTGCCGGCCTTCTCCTGCATGGTGGGGCCCTGGTCGCTGGCGAAGCCGAGCAGCGCGTCGGTCTTGCCCGACATGACCGCGGCCATCTTGCCGGCCGGGTCGGTGTTCTGCAGCGTCACGTCACCGGCGGCGAGCCCGTTGGCCTTGAGGAACGCCGGGAACGTCTTGCTCAGCGCGTCGCCGGCGGTGGAGGCGATGGTCTTGCCCTTGAGGTCGGCCGGGGCGTTGATGTTCTTGTCGCTGAAGAACTGCACCGACGACGGGGTGGTCTGCAGGAAGACGCCGACGCTCTTGACGTCCATGCCCTGGCCGACCGCGGAGAGCAGCGCCGGGGTGTCGGCCCAGCCGAAGTCGGTCTGCCCGGCGGCGGTGGCCTGCACGGTCTTCTGCGAGCCCTGCCCGGCGTTGATGGTGAGGTCGATGCCGTGCTTGGCGAAGATGTCCTTCTTCTGGCCCAGGTAGAACGGGGCGTGCTCGCCGTACGGGTACCAGTTGAGCGTCAGGGTGACCTTGTCCTTGCCGTCGGCGGACTTGGCCTGCTCGCCCCCGCCCGACGAGCCGCAGGCGGTGACGGAGACGAGGAACGCCGGCAGCAGCGCGGCGGTGAGGAAACGCTTCTTCATCTGCGGATGACTCCGTTTCACATCGTGGTGGTGGTGGCGTCGGTGCGGCGGCTGGCGTGCCACGGCAGCAGGAGATGTTCGAGCAGTTCGACGACGACGAACAGGACGACGCCGAGCAGCGACATGACGACCAGCCCGGCGAACAGCGTCGGGGTGTCGAGGTTGCCGTTGGCCTGCAGGATCACGTAACCGAGGCCCTCGTTGGCGCCGACGAACTCGCCCACCACGGCGCCGGTGACGGCCATCGTGGCGGCGACCTTCAGGCCGGCGAACAGGTGCGGCAGGGCGGCCGGGAAGCGGATCTTGCGGAACGTCTGCGCCGGCCCGGCGCCCATGGTGGCGGAGAGTTGCAGCATCTCCGGGTCGATCGACTTCAGCCCGGTGACGGTGGAGATGACGATCGGGAAGAACGCCATCAGGACCGCGACGACCACCTTCGGCGACAGCCCGAAGCCGAGCCAGACGACGAACAGCGGCGCGATCGCGATCTTCGGGATGACCTGGGCGAACAGCAGCAGCGGGTAGAGGCTCTTCTCGACCGTGGGGGAGTAGACCATCACCACCGCCGACAGCACGCCGACGGCGATCGCGATGACGAAGCCGAGCACGGTCTCGTAGGTGGTGATCCAGGTGTGGTGGGCGAAGTAGCCGGGTTGGGCCCGCACCACGTCCAGCGTGGCCGACGGCGACGGGACCAGGTAGGGCTTGACCAGCTCGGCGGCGGTGACCACCCACCAGAGCACGAGGATGGCCGCGAGGACCGCGGCCGGCCGCCAGGTGCGCCCGGCGAACCGGAGCACGGCGGCGCCGGGCCGGCCCGAGCGGCGGGCGGCCGGCGTGGGGCGTCCGGGCGGGCTGGTCCGTCCGGGCTGCTCGATGGTGCTCTGCGCGGCCATGACCCTCCGTTCTCCGGGGCCGACAACCCCGGTGAGGTCGGGGAATCGGCCGTGAATGCGCTTTCAGTAAGCGCTTTCAGGATGCTACGGTAACCACGCAGAAACAAGCCGGTCAAGACGTTCCGCAGGGGGAAAATCGATGCAGCCACGGACGCACGTGACCCTGGAAGACGTGGCCAGAGCCGCCGACGTCTCGCTGGCCACGGCCTCCCGCGCGCTCAACGGCATGCGCGTCACCCCGCAGTTGCGCGACCGCGTCCTGGCCGCCGCCGCCCAGCTCGCCTACACCCCGAACGCGCACGCCCGGGCGCTCGCCGGCGCCTCCCACCGCACCGTCGGCGTCATCTGCCACGACGTCACCGACCCCTACTTCGCCGCCATCGCCGGCGGGGTCATGCGCATCGCCGGCGCCAACGACCTGCTGGTCATGCTCGCCAGCACGTTCCGCGACCCGGAACGCGAGATCGCGTACGTGTCGATGCTGCGCGCCGAGCGCGCGCCGGCCATCCTGCTCATCGGCTCCGGCTTCGAGGACGCCCGCTGGGAACGGGCCATGGAGGCCGAGCTGAAGCCCTACCTCGACGGCGGCGGCCGGGTCGCCGTGGTCAGCCGGCACCGCAGCCTCAAGGTCGACAGCGTGCTGCCGGAGAACCGGGCCGGCGCCGCCGCCATGGCCCGCGCCCTGCTGGAGTTGGGCCACCGCCGCTTCGCGGTGCTCTCCGGCCCGCACGCCCTCACCACCGTCATCGACCGCCTCGGCGGCTTCCGCGACGAACTCGCCGCCGCCGGCGTCACGCTCGACCCGGCCCACGTGGTGGAGGGGCCGTTCACCCGCGACGGCGGCTACCAGGCGATGACCGAACTGCTCGACCGGGGCCTCGACGCCACCTGCGTGTTCGCCCTGACCGACGTGATGGCCATCGGCGCGTACGCGGCGCTGCGCGACCGCGGGCTCAGCGTGCCCGGCGACGTCTCCGTCGCCGGCTTCGACGACATCCCGATCGTCCGCGACCTCACCCCGCCGCTGACCACGGTGGCGCTGCCGCTGCGCGAACTCGGCGAGAAGGTGATGGAGCTGGCGTTGACCGAGAACACCACCCGCCGGCGACGGATCGTGCGGATGACCGGCGAGGTCGTGGTGCGCGCCAGCACCGCCAAGGTGGGCGTGTGAACGCGCTCGCCGGCCTGACCGTCGACCGCGTCGAGACGTACCCGGTCGCGCTGCCCACGATCCGCTCGTTCGGCGTCTCCGGCGGCGCGGTCGCCGTCGCCGGCACCCCGAGCATCCGGGTGCTGGTCAAGGTCAGCGCGGACGGCGTCACCGGCTGGGGCGAGGCCACCCCGATCCCGGCCTGGACCGACGAGACCGCCGAGTCCATCGTCACCACCGTCGACCGCTACCTCGCCCCGGCGATCCTCGGCCGCCCCGCCTGGGACCTCGACGGCGTCACCACCGCGTTCGACCGGGCGATCAACCGGGGCTTCACCATCGGCGCGCCGCTGGCCAAGGCCGCCGTCGACATCGCCCTGCACGACCTGCTCGGCCGCGCCCTGGGTGTCTCCGTCGGCGTGCTCTGGGGGCAGCGCCGCCGGGACACCGTCGACCTGGGCTGGATCGTCGCCGGGCAGAGCGCCGCCGAGGTGGCCGACGCGGTCGCCGAGGGACGCGCGCTCGGCTACCAGGCGTTCAAGGTCAAGGTCGGCCTGCACGCCGAGGCCGAGGACGCCGCCGTGGTCCGCGCGGTGCGCGACGCCGCCCCCGACGCCGCGCTCTGGGTCGACGCCAACCAGGCGTACACCGTGGACGCCGCGCTGCGGATGGCCCGCCGCCTGGCCGACCTCGACGTCACCGCGTTCGAGCAGCCGCTACCGGCCAACGACGTCGCCGGGCTGCGCCGGCTGCGCGCCGCGTCGCCGGTGCCGGTGGCGCTCGACGAGAGCCTGCGCCACCCCAGCGACCTGGCCACCTTCGTCAAGCTCGACGCCGTCGACGTGGCCATCGCCAAGGTGCAGCGCAGCGGCGGGCTGACCCTGTCGAGGCGCTTGTGCGCGCTCGCCGAGGACGCCGGGGTGCGGCTGATGGGCTCCGGGCTCACCGACTCCGACCTCGGCCTGGCCGCCTCGCTGCACCTGTTCGCCGCGTTCGGCGTCGACACCCCGGTCGACCTCAACGGCCGGCAGTTCCTCACCTCCTCCTACGCCACCGGCGAGACGGTGCGGGTGCGCGACGGGGTCGCCGCCGTGCCCACCGGTCCGGGCCTCGGCGTCGACGTGGACGAGTCGGTGGTCCGCGAGCTGGCCGTGGACGTGCTCGCGCGCGGCTGACACCCGGCGTACCCTCGGTCCGTGCCCCGCCTGGCCTGGCCCGACCTGCGCAACGCCCGCGACGTGGGCGGCGCCCCGACCGCCGCCGGCGGCCGGATCCGCGAGCGGGCGCTGGTCCGCACCGACAACCACCGCCGCCTCGGCGCCGCCGGACTCGCCGCCCTCAAGGGGTACGGGGTGAGCCGCGTGCTCGACCTGCGGTGGCGGTCGGAGGCGGCGGCGGACCCGAGTCCGCTCGCCGCCGACGCGTCCTACCGACTCGTCCCGGCCTGCTTCGACCCGACCGGCGACGAGGACATCCCGCCGGACAGCTACCGGCTGCTGGTCGACGCCAGCCGGGAGCGCTTGGCCGCCGCGTTCACCGCGATCGCGGACGCGCCGCCGGGCGCGGTGGTGGTGCACTGCCACGCCGGCCGGGACCGCACCGGCGTGCTGGTGGCGCTCGCGTTGCACGCCGCCGGGGTGCCGGTGGACGCGATCGCCGCCGACTACGCGCTGACCGAGAACGCGTCGCCCCTGGTGATCACCAACACCTGGGACCACCTGCACGCGCGCTACGGTGGCGTCACCGACTACCTGCTCGGCTCCGGTGTGACACCCGCGCACCTGTCCGCCGTCCGCGCCCGGCTCACCTGAGCGCGACCGGCCCGATAAGGTGCCGCCATGATCGAGGACGCCACGTGCCGTTGACCAACCCGTGGCTGGCCGGGCCGACACCGACGCGGAAACTCGACCGGGAGCGCCTCGAGGAACGCATCCACAACCTGCTGTCCTCGCAGAACATGTGCGTCCTCGCCACCGCCGGCCCGGACGGGCCGCTGGCCACGCCGGTGCGCTACTACCCGCTCGACTTCACGCTGATGTTCACCGCCGCGCCGCGCTCGCCGAAGATGCGCAACATCGCCGCCGACCCGCGGGTGTCCGTCGGCGTCTTCGCGCCGCTGGTCGGGCTGGCCAGCAGCCGCGGCGCGCAGGTGTTCGGCGCCGCCCGGGTGCTCTCCCCGGACCACCCGGAGCACGCCCACCACTGGTCGGCGTTCCGCTGGCAGAACGAGCACGCCGAGCGCGGCCGGCCGCTGTCCGAACCGCCCGAGGAGACACTCGTGCTCGTCGAGGCACAGCGCATCGTCTACACCGAGCACTGGTTGCGCCGCGACGGCTACGCTCCGCGCCAGCACTGGCGCCGCTGACCCGCCCCGCCGCCTCCGCCCGCCGCTCCGCTTCGTCGATCTTGGACTTGTGGTGCCATGGTTTGCGGGTGTGCGCGGCTTTTGTGAGGTGCCACACCTCCTAGATCGACGAAGCCGGGGCGGGAACGGGCGGGGCGCTGGGTGGGCCGGGTCAGACCGAGGAGCGCGTGGCGCGCAGGAGGTGGCCGGGGAGGTGGAGGTCGCCGGTGTCGACCCGGGCCAGCACGTCGATCGGCTCGACCGTGGTGTGCGTCCAGGTCGGCTCGGGGAACGCCGACCGCAGGGCGTCGGCGTCCAGTCCCCAGCCTTCGCCCGCCTGCGGCGACACGGCCAGCACGAACACGGCGCCGCCGGGCGCGGTGAGGCGCGGCAGCAGCGCCAGGTAGTCGCCGACCGCCGCCCCGCGCCGGTCCAGCGTGTGCAGCAAGCCGGAGTCGAACACCGAGTCGTACGGCGTAGGCGACACCGGCAGGCGGGTGGCGTCGTGCACCTCGAAGCGCACCGGCAGGCCCGCCGCGGCGGCCTTGGCCCGGGCCGATGTGATCGCCACCGGGGACAGGTCGACGCCGGTCACATCGTGGCCGAGGCGGGCCAGCGCGAGGGCCAGCTCGCCGGTGCCGCAGCCGACGTCGAGCGCGCGTGGGCCGCGTACCCCGGTGTCGAGCACCGCGGCGAGCGCCGGCTGCGGGGCGTCGATCTCCCACGGCGGGCGGTTGGTGTCGCGGTAGAGGCGGTCGTAGTGGACGACGTCCGGCTCGTCGGTCATCGCGTACCCCCGTCGGTCGGTGCGGGACCTCGACCCGAGCGTGCCACCTCCGGCGGCGACCCGCCGCCCCACCACGCCCGACGCCCGGGGCCGGCGGCGAGCCGGTCCCGGGCGTCGAGGCGTCGTCAGTAGGTCAGCCGGCGCAGGTAGCGGTAGCCGACCGCGGCGGTCTGCTGCGGGGTCACGTCCGGGGTGTCGTTCTCCACGATGTACTCCAGCACCTGGTGCCGGCGGAAGATCCGGGCGAAGTCGATCATCCCGGTGCCCAGGTCGGCCATGTCGCCGGTGACCGGGTCGCGGTCCTTGACGTGGTACTGCAGCACCCGCTGCGGGGCGCAGCGGATGACGTCCAGCGCGAAGCCCTCCGGGTCGTCGACGCCCTCACCGGAGTTGATGCCACCGGTGACCGCCCAGTAGAGGTCGATCTCCAGATGCACCAGGCGCGGGTCCAACTCCTCGGTGAGCACGTCCCACGGACGCCGGCCGTTGCCGAAGTCGATGGTGAACTCGTGCGCGTGGTTGTGGTAGCCGTACCGCAGGCCGGCCTTGCGCGCGGCGGCGGCCTCCACGTTCATCTGCTCCGCCCAGCGCTTCCAGTCGTCCTCGCGGTCGGAGTTCAGGTAGGGCACCACCATGAACCGCTGGCCCAGCGTCCGGGCGTTGGCGATCTTCTGCTCCAGGCCGGCGGCGTCGGCGGCGATCCCGTCGTGGCTGGAGGTGGCCTTGATGCCGATGCCGTCGAGGAACCGGCGCAGTTGCGCGGCGGTGCGGCCGAAGTAGCCCAGCGCCAGCTCCACCCGGGGATAGCCGATCCGGGCCAGGTGGGTGAGCGTCGCGTCGTAGCCGGGGGAGCCGTTGAGCGCGTCGCGCACGGTCCAGAGCTGGAGGCTGATCAGCTCCTTCGGCACGTGCCGCCGGCCGTGGTGGTGCCCGCCGCCGGCCTGGGCCGCGGTCGCGCCCGACCCGGCGGCCAGGCCGACACCGGCAAGCGCCGCCAGGGAGCCACGCAGCAGGTTACGTCGGTCGAGCGATCGCCGCAGCGCGCCGTCCCCGTCGAATCCGTAGCACATGACGGTTCTCCTCTCGGCCGGTATGCGCTCGACGCTACAAAAGACATGTCGATGTGTCCATGGCTTTCGTAGTCTCCGTCTCGACTTTCGTCTCGCTGAGGCGAAAGGCGCGGTGTGGCATGCTCGGGCCGTGGCCTTCTACGACGTAGCCCTCGTCCTGCTCGTCGACCGGACCGGCGCGATCCTCATGCAGCACCGCGACGGCAACGCGCCCGTCTCACCCCACCAGTGGAGCCTGCCCGGCGGCAGCATCGAACCCGGCGAGACGCCCGAACAGGCCGCCCGCCGCGAACTGCGCGAGGAGACCGGCCTGACCGCCGGCGAGCTGCGCCTGTTCTGGAGCGGCCCGCGCCCGTACGAGGAGGGCTTCCCGCACACCGTCACCGTCCACATCTTCCGGGGCGAGACCGACGCGCGGCAGGAGGACGTGGTGCTCGGCGAGGGGCAGGCCATGGTCTTCGTCCCCCGCGACGAGGTGCTCGACCGGGAGTTGGCGGTCAGCGCGGCGAAGGTGCTGCCGATGCACCTGGCCGAGACCCGGCCCGCCGCCGAGCCGACCTGACGGATGCGGTCCGGCCGGGTGCCGGCCGCGCCCCCTGCGCTCCGCTCCGACGTCGTCGTGCCGGTGAACCTCCCACCAGGCGCTGGTTCGGCCCGGAGCCACCGGCACCCCGGTTCCGCGTCGCTGTCGAGCTGATGCCGGCAACGACTCAGCCGTCGCGCCGGCGGGACCGGCCCACGTCTCAACGCAGGACGAGCAGGTCCAGCACGTCCACGACCGGCCCGACGTCCCGCCGCGCCGCCTCGCGGAGACGGGCGACGCCGGCGGCGTACTCGTCGTCGCTGATCAGCTGGAGCGGGGTGTGCGCCTCCCGGCGCAGCCTGACCGCCGCCTCCCGCAGCGACGGCGCGGTGACCTGCGGAACCGGCTCGACCACGGCGGTGGCGAAACCGGCGGCGGCGAACGCCGCCCCGACGTCGGCGACCGACGGGTACGAGTCGAGCACGCGGACCGCCTCCGGAAAGTGGCGGAACAACGTGATCCCCTCGTGCCGGCCGGCGAACGCCGACCGGATCAGCACCGGGCCGCCCGGCCGTACCACCCGGCGCAGCTCCCGCGCCACGGCGCCCAGGTCCGGCAGGTGGTGCACGACGGTGGAGAGCCACCCGCCGTCCACGCCGCCGTCGCGCAGCGGGATGCCCACGGCCTCGCCCGCGACGACGGGCCGGAACCCGCACCGGGCGCGCATGGCCGCCGACGGCTCCACCGCGACGACCTCGACGCCGGGAAACCAGGCGGTGAACGTCTCCGCCCAGCTCCCGGTGCCGGCGCCCAGGTCGAGCAGCCGCATGCCCGGCCTCGGGGCCAGGTGGTTCGTGACGGCCTGCCGCCAGGCGGCGAGGCCGTCGTCGGTGAGGTGACGCGTCGCCGCGAAGGCCTCCGCGTCGGTGTCGTCGTACGCGATGCGCGCCATGCCGTCGAGCCAACGCCCCATCGGTGTGCCGGGGCAAGCGCTGTGACGAACCGCGCATCCCGCCGACGCTCACCACCCCGGCCGTCCCTCGTGGAGCGCGGCTGTCCCGTCGAGCGTCAGGCCCAGGCGCGGTCGAGGGCCAGGGCGAGCCGTTTCAACCACTGCTCGGCGGTGCCGGCGACGCCCGGGCACTCGTCGGTGAAGTTGGTCCAGTCGACGTCCCAGCTCAGGACGGTCTCGGCGGTGAAGGCGTCTGCCTCGACTCCCAGCTCCGCTCGCATCAGCCGGCGGACCAGAGCCAGCTCGACGCTGGTGTGCTCGGCGAGCAGGACGGCGTCGTAGAGGTCCTTGCCCTGGGGATAGCCGTCGGTGGCCAGCCACATCAGCTTCCGGGCCAGCGCCAGAGCGGCGGGCGCGACCAACACCGGCGCGTCCACGCCGGGAAGCGTCAGCGTCTCCGGTGGGAGTGGGAGCTGTTCGCCGAAGACGACGTCGATCTGTACGTGACCCTCGGGCGCGCCGGACGCGGTGAACGGGACGACGAGGCGGCGGCCGTCGGCGCGCTCGTAGGTCCAGATGGCCGACTCGACGATCCGGTCCGCCTCCAAGCCTGCTCCCGCAGCCGCCCCGATGGCGGCCCTGACGGCGTCGAGCAGCTCACGGGCGTCGCCGCTGTCGCTGGTGACGGTGTGCGGGACCACGACGAAGTCGAGGTCCCCGGGTTCGCGGGCGCCCTCGCCGACCTGAGCCGCCATGGCGACGCTGCCCCGAAGGACCAGATGCCGGCCCCAGTCAGTCCCGGCGGCAGCCGCCAGGACGTGACTCATCGCCACACGTCGGGCGGTGCTCCACCGGCGGCCGGTGGCGGCGTCGAGAAACTCGGGCTCACCGGCCCGGTACGCGTTCGGATACTGCTTGAGCGCCGGATCGAACGCCGCCCGCTGGTGGACGGGCGCGTCGGCGGGCAGCGGCTGGTAGGTCGGCGGGTAGTCCGGGGAGGCTGCCGGTGCCGACCTCATGGTGTTCTCGCGCTCCGCCAACCACGTGCTCACCTGATCCGAGGGTGCGTCCAGCCAGCCCTGGTCGACGCGCGGGTCGCTGTCGGAGACGACGTACTCCTGCTCCACCGCCGTGGTGTCGTAGCCCGCGGTCCGGAGGGTGTCGACGAGAGCGTCGAGGCGCTGCCGGGCGGTGGCCAGCCCGACCCGGTGGCAGCGCTGGTTGACGAACCGCTCCTGCGTACCGTCCTGCCGTTCCCGGCGGGCGTTGCGGGACAGCCGGGCGCCGTGCGGCGCTACCAGGTCGGAGAGCGCGACCAGATCCGCCACCGTCGTGCCGGCCAGCAGCAGCTTGACGTGATGCTCGAAGTACCGGCCGTTCGGCTCGGCCGCCGCCTGCTCGTCCGACTGCGGCACCCCGACACACCACGGCGCCGCCTCGATCTTCGTGCGGCAGGCGTGGATGCCGGCCGTGCCCAGCTCGCGCAGCCAGTGCTGCGCCACGGCCTGCTGTTCGGTGAGCGTGCCGCGCCCGGCCAGCGTGAGCATCGGTTGGGTGGCGTACATGCCGCGGTCGAGCACGATGTGTACGAACTTGACCCCGTGTCGGGCGGCGAAGGCGGCCAACTCCTCCGCCTGGTGGGCGTAGGCGGTGAGGTGAATCTCGAAGTCCCCCGACATGTCCGGCACCGGTGGAGTGTAGGACATGATCACCAGTGGGGACGCGGGTGTTTTCACCTCGAACGCCGTTGATCCGGCGCTCAGACTGGGTGGCATGAAGTTCCTGTGCTACCACCGTGATCGGCCCGGCTCGATGACGCTTCGCGACGAGTTGCTCGAAGCGCACTGGTCCTACATGGATCGGTACGCGACGGAGATGATCGCCCGTGGGCCGACCCTCGCCGAGGACGGCACCGCCACCGGCAGCCTGCACATCCTCGACCTGCCCGATCCCGCCGCCGCCCGCACGTTCGCCTTCGACGAGCCCAACTACCAGGCCGGCGTGTACCGCGACGTCCTGGTGCGCCGGTGGCGCAACACGTTGGGGCGCACCATGTGGGAGTTCCCGGGAGGCCGGGCCGGCGGCAACCGGTACCTGGTGCTGGGCCTCGGTGCCGGCGAGCCCGCAGACCTCGCCGTGCCGGCCGACCCGGACGAGCTGATCGCGTACGGGCCCCTGCTGTCCGACGACGGCTCGACCTGGCTGGGCACCGCGGCGTTGGTACGGGCGGATGGCCCGGACCGGGCGCGTACGATCCTGACCCCGGACCGGTACGCCGTCATCGAGGTGCACGACTGGCGGTTCGGCGGCCGGGTATGAGCGAGAATACGGGCCGCCTCTGAGTTGACTCGGCTGCCGGATCGCCGGCAGCCACCCGTCCGGATTGCCGACGACCTCTTCATCACCGGCGCCCGCAACTGCGCATGCTCCTGCCGAACAGCGGACCATCGTCCGGTGGCGTGAGGGGTGGTCTCGGTCTCCTGCTGCTCGTGCTGCCGTGTGCCGAACCTGGCGGCATCACCGTTCCGGCCGAGGACGACCAGAACGTACGCCACCGGGTCTTCTGCGCCGCGCCGATGGCGAACGGCCTGCGCTGCTTTCTCGGCGCCGACCACGACGGACCCTGCGCCCGCCGCCTCCTGCCCGCCGGTGAGCGCTTCGGGTCGGGGCTGCCCGTCGACCAGAAGTTACGGGACTATGTCACCAGGCGATAGTTGGGGATTCCCCTGTTGCGCTCCTCTGCCGGTGCGTCGAGGGAGCGCGCAGTCACGCCGGCCGGGACCGGTGCCCGGGACAGGTGAATGCCCTCTAGACATGTGTCACACCAGAACGAGACGTAGCCGTAGTCCGCTCCGGTGGGACCGGTGAACACTATGCGCAGCGTTCGGTGGCCGCAGTTCGGGCATTGCAGGTTCGACGCGGCCGGCAAGGTGCGGTAGACGACCTCGTACGCGTCGAGCCAACCTTCGAACGTCGCCATCAATCCGCTCCTTCCGGCCTGACTGGTTGACTCTGCCACCACTCATCTTCGCGGGCATAGGCGCGATCCTCGAAGGCGTCCGCCTCCTCGCGCGTCTTGGGATACGGGCGTCCCTCACGAAGCTC
Organism: Micromonospora ferruginea; assembly: GCF_013694245.2. Lineage (NCBI taxonomy): Bacteria > Bacillati > Actinomycetota > Actinomycetes > Micromonosporales > Micromonosporaceae > Micromonospora > Micromonospora robiginosa. Next base: position 2,308,616 of record NZ_CP059322.2, on the reverse strand, counting down.
CGAGACGTGAAAACGCTCATGTTCGAGGGTTCGCGCCAGATCCTCCTCGCTTCGGAATGCGTCTCGGCACAGCATGACGGACTGATCGGCCCTGGTGATCCCGCACAACCCGGACATCCGATTGTTGACCGTGATCTGGATGTCGGAGACATCGACGCCGTACTTGGTGGCGATGCGCTGCACCGCCTCCAGGTTCATCGGCATCCGAGGGCCGCGCCCCTTACCGCGCACGCGACTGAGATCGTCAGATGGTCCAGGTTCCGCATGGCGCAACCGGCTCAGGGCCTGCTTCAGTTTCTCGATCAGGTCGCCGAGCCGCCGCACCTCCGGCATCAGCCGCCGCAGGCTCGCCAACAACCCCCGCAACAACCGGGCGATCCGCGCTCCCCACGACGCCACCGTCGTGGTGACCTGCTCCACGACCAGCGGCGTCGCCAGCCCGGCGCTGGCGACCAGCTCCGCCGCGTACACGATCAGGCGGGAGACGCAGGCGGCGATGGCGTCGCGGACCAGCAGCCGGACGGCGGCGACGAGGCCGGCGGCGCCCTCGGTGATCGCGGCCATCGCCTCGGCGCCCTGCGCCAGGCCGGTGACGGCCTGCTGCTGCTCGTCGGCCCAGCGCCGGTATCCGGTGCCGGCGGCGCCGGTCCAGCCGGCGACCTCGGTGCGGACCGCCCGGGCCAGGTCGGCGGCGTCCTCGCGCAGCGACGCGGCCACGTTGCGCCAGGTCTGCGCGTGCGCGGTGATCTCGGCGGGGTCGCCGGCGAGCCAGTCGAGGGCCTCGCTGAGCGGTTTGACGTGTTCGATCAGCCAGGCGATGCCGTACTGCAGGAGGGCGCTGACCGGGTCGGACACGATCGCGAGCGCGTCCAGGCCGGCGCTGACCACGCCCAGGGTGCCGTCGATCCAGTTGCCGGTGCGCACGCCCTGGGCGATGAGTTCGATGTCCTCGCAGATCCAGATGCCCGCCCACGCGCTGGGCCCGGTGTCCGCCGCGCCGGCGACCAGGGGGTTGGTGCTCAACGCCGGTTCCGCGCCTGGTCGAGCAGGTGTGCGGCGTGGGTGTCGGAGGCGCGGTAGCGCTCGGCGCTGGTGCGTACCTTGCCGGCGGTGTCCCGGACCGACGTGGACGCCGCGGTGACGCCGTCGACCAGGGTGCGCTGGAGGCCGTCGAGCAGCACCGGCATGATCTGGCAGAGCTGCCCGTATGCGTCGGCGCCGAGCCGGACGTGCTGGCCGGCCTGGCGGGCGGTGTCGATGCTGTCGGCGCAGCGGTCGAGGTGGGCAGCGTGGGCGGTCAGGTCGTCCGGGTCGACCTGGAGGATCTCACCGCCGGGCATCCGGCGGACCCTGGTCGGGGTCGAGTCGTCGCCGATGGGACTCGACGATCGCGCGCGCGGCCGGGTCGTCCGCGCCGAGCGTCTCGGCGGTCGCCTCGGTGAGCCGGCGCAGCAGGTCGGCGCGCGCGGCGCGGGTGGTGGCCACGACCTGACGGGCGGTGTGGGCGGCGGAGTGCCGGCGGGTGCGTTCGTCGAGGCGCAGGTCGGCCAGCAGCCCGGCGGCATCGACGGTCACCTCGACCAGGCCGTCGTCACTGCGGGCGGCGCCGGTGAGCGCCTGCGTGCGCGCGGACAGTGCCTGCGCCCGGGCGGCCTGCTCGGCGAGGCCCGATTCCCACTCGTCGAGCCGGCGTCCCGCCGCGTCCAGCGCGGCCTCGTCCGCCCACATGGCCACCCTCCCCAGGGGACACTTGTGACGGTGACGATACCAATCGGTCGCACTCGGTGTATGTCCCGTACCTCCGTCGAGCCCGGACGGCGGGGAGATCACCAGCCGCGCGGTGCTCGGCGAGGAGGAGTACGGGTCAACCCTGGAGGCGCTGTGCCCAGTAGACCTGGTCGTCCGGTCCCTGGTAGACCAGCGCCAGTAGCAGGTCGGGGAGCGTCACCGGCGCGCTGGCGATCGGGAGGTCCCGGAACTGCCTCTCCAGGTGCGGGAAGAGCGCCACGAAGGTCACCGGTGAGGCCCCGGCGTCCACGATCGCGAGCCGGCTTCCCCCGCTGTACCACTCGTGTTCACCGACCTGGACGCCGCCGGCACCGCGCAACCAGGGGTAGCGGTCGGCGATCCTCCGGTCCGTCCCGGCGCTGCCCATGCCGACGCTCTCCTGCGGCGCGGCCACCGCGAACACCGGCGGTTTGAGGTAGGTGCGCTTGTCGACGAGGAAGAGCGAGAAGTGTCCGCCGTTCAGCGGAACCGGCGGCGGCTGCCACGACACCCGGCCCAGCACCAGTTGGTCACCGTTCGACACCACCGGCGCCTGGTAGGCCGAGCCGAGCGCGGCCTGCGCCTCGTCGTAGGTGACGAACTCCAGCGACGAACGGAGGTGGAGCGCCTCCGGGTCGTAGGGCGGGCGCTGGTGCCACCAACGCCACCCGCCGACCGCCGCCACCAACGCCACCGCTGCGAGAGCCGCCCGTCGCCAGGTCACGCCCCTGAGTGAATCATGCCGTCGCCCGCGAGCCGGATGATCGCCGCCACCGACCGGTCCACGTCCGCCTCCGTGGTGGTCGCGTTCGACACCGAGATCCGCATCAGCCGCCGTCCCCGCCACGTCGTGCCGCCCACCCAGCACGTCCCGTCGGCCTGCGTCGCGGCCACCACCCGGTCGGTGGCCGCGTCGTCGCCGAAGCCGACCAGCACCTGGTTGAGCACCACGTCGTTGACCACCTCGAACCCCGCCGAGGCCAGCCCGTCGGCGAACCGGCGGGCGAGCGCGCAGCAGCGCTCGACGAGCGCGGCCACCCCGTCGCGGCCCAGCTCCCGCAGCCCGGCCCAGGCCGCGAAGCCACGGGCGCGGCGCGAGGACTCCGCGGTCAGGTCCGCGCCCGCCGGCGCCCCGCCGGAACCCACGAGGTACGCGGCCGCGTAGGACATGGCCGCCGCGTGCACGTCCGGCCGGGCGCAGAACGCGAACGCGGTGTCGTACGGCAGGTTCAGCCACTTGTGACCGTCGCAGGCCCACGAGTCGGCGGCCTCGACGCCGTCCACCAGGTGCCGGGTGGTCGGGCTGGCGGCCGCCCACAGCCCGAACGCGCCGTCCACGTGCACCCAGCCGCCGTGCCGGTGCACCAGGTCGCACGTCGTCCGCAGTTCGTCGAACGCGCCGGTGTTCACGTTGCCGGCCTGCAGGCAGACGATTGTCGGGCCGGGGTCGCGCTCGCGCAGCGCGGCGGCCAGCGCGTCGTGGTCGACGGCGCCCTGCGGGCCGGTGGGCACCTCCCGCAGCGCGTCGGTGCCGAGACCGAGCAGGCGTAGTGACCGGTCCACGGTGGCGTGCCGTTCGGCGCCGGCGAGCACCCGCACCGGCGGCGCGCCGAGCAGCCCGCGCCGTTCCACGTCCCAGCCGGCGTCGGCGAGCACCTGGTGCCGGGCGGCGGCGAGTCCGGCGGTGTTGGCCGCCTGGCCGCCGGTGACGAACCCGACCGACGCGGTCGCCGGGATGCCGAGCAGCTCCTTGAGCCAGGTGCCGGCGGCCGTCTCGGCGGCCACCGCGGCCGGGGAGGTGACCGCGTTGAACGCGATCTGGTCCCACCCGGCGGCGAGCATGTCGGCGGCGGTGGCGGCGGGGGACGCGCCGCCCACCACGAAGCCGAAGTAGCGGGGCCCGGCGGTGGCGACCAGCCCCGGCTCGGCGGCGGCCACCAGCTCCGCCAGCACCCGCTCGGGCGGGGTGGGCGCGGCCGGCAACGCGACGGCGAACGCCTCGTTCAGCGCGTGCTGGTCGACAGGCGTCCCGACCGGCCGTTCCGGCAGCGACCCCCGGTAGTCGGCCGCATGATCGGCGGCCTGCCGGAACAGCTTCCGCAGCTCGTCCATCGCCGCACCCTACCGGCGGTTGCGGGACCGGACGCGCCGGTGCGGGCCGGGATGGACTCGGAGTGAGTGCGGAGTGACCCGCGTGACCGCTGGCTCACCCGTGAACTCCTGCGTTTGTGTGGACTGATCGGACCGTCGGTGGCTTTCCCGCCGACACGCGGGCGCGGCGGCGCGGCGGTTCGGGGACGAGGCCGTCACCCGGGCGCTTCCCCGAGGACGGCGGTGAGCCGGTCGAGGTGCGTCGCCACCGGGCCGGCGGTGAGCATCCCGCTGCCGGCGCCGGCCAGCTCGTGCGCCGCCGGCGCGAGCGCGGCCCGGGCCCGGCGCGCCGCGCCCCGGTCGCCCAGCGCCACGGCGGCCCGGCCGGTGAGCGTCCACAACGCCTCCAGCAGCAGGTCGCGTGGCGGCGTCGGGGTCCGCCGCAGCGCGTCGGCGGCGTCCGCGCGGCGGTCGGCGGCGAGCAGCACCAGCGGACGTGCCCAGGGCGCGTACGGGCCCCAGTCGGTGTCGTCGGCGACGTCGGCCGGGAGGTCGTGCCACACCCGCAGGCAGAGCAGCGCCAGCGGGAGCAGGCCCCGCTCGACCCCGGGCATGCCGGAGCCGGCCAGCCCGGTCGCGGCGGTCCGGTAGGCGGCCTCCGCCACCGGGTACGGCGCGCCGGTCGCTGCCGTGCGCATGGCGCGGTACCAGGTGGTGAACACGCCGACGAGCGGGGACTCGTGCCGGGCGGCGAGGCGGTCCGCGGCGTCGGCGTGCGCGTCGGCGGCGGCGAAGTCGGCCAGCGCGCCACGGGCCTGCACCCGGATCAGCCGGCCGAGGATCTCCACCGGGGCCAGGCCGTGCCGGGTGGCCAGCGCGACCAGCTCCGCGCCCACCGCGTCCCGTTCGGCGGCCAGGCCGGCGCGCGTGAACGTCTGCATGAACACACCGTTGAGCGCCTGGGCCAGCAGCGCCGGGTCGGCCAGCCGCCGGGCGATCGCCTCGGCCTGCCGGGCCGCCTCGGGCCCGCGCGTCGAGGGCCGGCCGCGGGACTCGACCGCCACGGTGGCGAGCAGGCGGGCCCGGGTCGCCTCCGGCGCGTCCGGGCCCAGCCGGGACAGCGCCCGTTCCGCCGCCGCCACCACCCGCGCCGCCTGCTCCGGGTCGTCGGCGCGGGTCCAGATCGCCGGCACGTCGTACCCGCCGATCACCCGCGCGGTGAGGTCCGGGTCGCCGAACTGCTCGGCCGCGTCGATGGCGGCCACCCGCTGCTCGCGGGCCGCTTCCAGGCCGCCGGGTCCGGTCACCGCCAGGCTGCGCAGCAGCCCGACCGTGGACTCCAGCCGGGCCCGCGCTCCGGGCACCACGCTGCGCTCGTACGCGGCGGCGGCCTCCGCCCACACCCGGGCCGGGCCGGCCGGCTCCGGGTCGGCCTGGCGCCTCAGGTCGGTCTCCAACCGGCGCAGCCGCGGTCCGGGATCCAGGCCGAGCTGGTCGCGCAGCCGGTCGCGGGCCCGGCGCAGCACGGCCAGCGCGTCGGCCTGCCGCCCGGCGCGGTAGAGGGCCAGCGCCAGCAGCCGCCACCCGTCCTCCCGCCACGGGTGGTCCGCCACGTGGGCGTCGAGATCGGGTACGGCGTCCGCCGCCCGCCCGAGCGCGAGCAGCGCCTCGGCGCGCCGTTCGGTCGCGGTCAGCCGCAGCTCGTCGAGGCGGGCGCGTTCGGCGCGTGCCCACGGGTGGTCGAAGTCGGCGTATCCAGGACCGCGCCACAGGCCCAGGGCCGTGTCGAGATCGTCGAGCGCGGCCCGGGGGAGCGTGTCGGCGGCGCCGGTGACCAGGTCGGCGAAGCGCCAGGCGTCGACCGTGTCGGCGGCGGCGCGCAGCGCGTACCCCGGTCCGTCGGTGACGAGCAGTCGGGCCGGCTGCCGGGGCGCGCGGCCCGGCTCCAGGCGGCGGCGCAGCGCCGCCACGAACGTGCGGACCGCGCCCACCGCGCCGCCCGGCGGGTCCTCCCACAGGTCCTCGACGAGGTGGTCGACCGGCACCACCCGGCCCCGGGCCACGATCAACCGGGCCAGCACGGCGCGGTGCCGGGGACCTCTCAGGTCGATCGGCGCGCCGGCATCGTCCCAGGCCGTCACCGGACCGAGCACACCGAAGCTGACCTGCACCGACCCCTCCTCGACCCGGGCCACCGTACCGTGCTCATCGGGTGCTCATCCGGCGCCGCCACGCTGGGCCGGTACGACGACGAGGAGAGGCACCGAAATGACCATCGGCATCACCGGATTCGACTACCAGCGTGTCACCGTCGCCGACGGCGTGGCGCTGAACGTGGCGGTGGGCGGTTCCGGCCGCCCGGTCGTGCTGCTGCACGGCTTCCCGCAGACCCACCTGATGTGGCGGCACGTCGCCGCCGACCTGGCCGCCGACCACACCGTGATCTGCCCGGACCTGCGCGGGTACGGGGCCAGCGACAAGCCGCCCGCGCGCGACGAGGACACGTACGCGAAGCGGACCATGGCCGCGGACGTGGTGGCGCTGGCTCGGGCGCTCGGCCACGAGCGGTTCGCGCTGGCCGGGCACGACCGGGGCGCGCTGGTCGCGGTACGCGCCGGTCTGGACCACCCGGACGTGGTCACCCACCTGGCGTCGCTGGACGTGCTGCCCACCCTCGACATGTGGGACGTGCTGCACGGGGCGTCCGCGGCGGTGGCGTTCCACCTGTACCTGATGGCGCAGCCGCCCGGCCTGCCCGAGCAGATGATCTCCGCCAGCGCGGACGCGTTCTTCGGCCACTTCCTCGACGCCTGGGGCGCCGACCCGGCGGCCCTGCCGGCGGACGTGCGCGCCGAGTACCTGCGCGCCTCCCGGGAGGCGGTCGACTCGATCGTCGCCGACTACCGGGCCTCGGCCGGCGTCGACGTGGCGCACGACCGGGCGGACCGGGACGCGGGCCGGCGGCTGCGCATGCCGGTGACCGTGGTCCAGCAGGACTGGGGCGCGGCGCTCGGCTACGACGCCGACGCGCTGTGGCGGGCCTGGGCGCCCGACCTGGAGCACCGCACCACCACCGCCGGGCACTTCATGGCCGAGGAGGCGCCGGCCGAGATCAGCGCGGCGTTGCGGGCGTTGCTGGCGCGCTAGCGTCCGCGCGTCGCGGGTTCGGCCCGCCGCGCGGCTACCGGGCGCCGGGCGGCTGAGTCCCGCCGACGGGGGCGTCCACGCCGCCACCGCCGGCGAGGACCACCAGCTGCCCGGTGGCCCGGGTCATCGCGACGTAGCGGTCCACCGCCCCGGCGATCCCGTCGCCGAACGCCTCCGGCTCGACCAGCACCACCAGGTCGAACTCCAACCCCTTGGCCAGCTCCGGGGTCAGCGACCGGACCCGGGCCGACGCCGGGAACGCGGGCTCGCCGATGACGCAGGCGACGCCCTCGGCGTGCGCGGCGAGCCAGTCGCGCACCACCTCGTCCAGCTCCGCGCGGCTGCCGTGGCGCACCGGCAGGCCCCCGGTGCGGATGGACGTCGGCACGTTGGCGTCCGGCAGCACGGCCCGGATGACCGGCTCGGCCTCCGCCATCACCTGCGCCGGGGTGCGGTAGTTGACGGTCAGCGAGGCCAGCTCGATCCGGTCCAACCCGATCCGTTCCAGCCGCTGCCGCCACGACTCGGCGAACCCGTGCCGGGCCTGGGCCCGGTCGCCGACCACGGTGAAGCTGCACGACGGGCAGCGCAGCAGCAGCATCTGCCACTCGGCGTCGGTCAGCTCCTGCGCCTCGTCCACCACGACGTGCGCGAACGGCCCGGCCAGCAGGTCCGGGTCGGCGACGGCCAGCCCGCTGGCGTCCACCAGGCTGGTCCGCATGTCCTCGCCGCGCAGCATGGTCATCAGCCCCTCGCCGTCGTCGTAGGCGTGCGTCGCGACCAGCGCGTCCACCACGGCGTCCATCCGTTCCCGCTGCGCGGCGAGGGCCGCGTCGTTGCGCCGCCGCCGCCGGGACGCCTCCGGATCGCCGACCCGCTGCCGCGCCGCGTCCAGCAGCGGCAGGTCGGCTACCGTCCAGGCCCGGGCGTCGGCGCGCCGCAGCGTCCGGATGTCGTCCACGCTCAGCCACGGGGCACAGCGGTGCAGGTAGGCCGGCACCGACCACAGGTCCGCGACCACGTCCGCCGGGTCGAGCAGCGGCCAGGCCCGGCCGAACGCCGCGACCAGCTCCCGGTTGCCGGCCAGCGACCGGCGGACCGCGTGCTCCGGCGCGTCGCCGTCGTAGCGTCGCAGCAGGATGGTGAGCAGTTCGTCCCAGACGTCGTCGCGGGCCTCGTTGTGCGCGGCGCCGGGCCCGGCCGCCGCGAACGCGTCCGCCCAGTCGCCGGCGGTCAGCCGCAGCGCGGCGTCGTCGAGCGCGACCGTCAGCCCGGTGGTGGGCGGCTCCTCGTAGAACCGCACCGCAGCCTCGACCGCGCCGACCAGCTCCGCGGACGCCTTCAGCCGGGCCACCTCCGGGTCCGTCTCGGCGGTCGCCGCCGCGCCCTCGGGGACGAGGTCGCGCAGCGTGCAGATCTGCACCTCCTCCTCGCCGAGGCTGGGCAGGACGTCGGAGACGTAGTTCAGGTAGGGCTGGTGCGGCCCGACGACCAGCACCCCGCCCCGGCGCTCGCCGAGGCGCGGGTCGGCGTGCAGCAGGTACGCGGTGCGGTGCAGCGCGACGACCGTCTTGCCGGTGCCCGGCCCGCCGTCGACCACCAGCGTGCCCCGTGAGCCGGCCCGGATGATGGCGTCCTGGTCGGCCTGGATGGTGCCGAGCACGTCGCGCATCCGGGCCGAGCGGGTGCCGGCGAGGCTGGCGACGAACGCGGACTGGTCGTCGAGGGCGGCGTGCCCGGCCAGCCCGTCGACAGTGAACACCTCGTCCCAGTAGTCGGTGATCCGTCCCTCGGTCCACCGGTAGCGGCGGCGGCTCGCCAGGCCCATCGGGTTGGCGTGGGTGGCGCCGAAGAACGGCTCGGCGGCGGGGGAGCGCCAGTCCAGCAGCAGCCGGCCGCCCGCGCCGTCGGTGAGGCCCAGCCGTCCCACGTACACCGGCTCGGCGCCGTCCGCGGCGACCATCCGGCCGAGGCAGAGGTCCAGGCCGTAACGGCGCAGGGTACGCAGGCGCGCGCTCAACCGGCGGACCTCCTGGTCCCGGTCGACGGCCTGCCGGCCCTTGCCGGCCGCGCCGCGGCGCTCGGTGTCGAGCCGCTCGGACAGGTCGGCGATCGACCGTCGCAGGCTCTCCGCGATGACCGCGAAGTGCCGCTCGTCGTCGGCGACGAGGGCGGGACCGGCCTTCGCCGAGAGACGTTCGGGGAGAACGAAGACGCTGGTGACGGACGGATTCACGGGCTTGGCTCCGATCTGCGGACAGGCGGGGGCCTCCGCTCTTCCTCGCCCGGGTCGCCTCGGCGCTCGTGGACTGGCGACGCTGGCTGGAGGAGGTGGCCGAGCGGTTCGACCGGTTGCTGCCGGCGCTGCGGGCCGCGGCACTCGGCGGGCCGGAGCAGGCCGTCGCGGCCTGGGAGGTGGCGTTCGCCGAGTTGCTGACCGCCGGGTCGGCCTGGGCCGAGGACCCGGACTGCTGGCAGGGGTCGTGCCACCGGATGCTCGTCTGGCTGCTCACCGCCGTCGGGCTTCCGGAGGACCGCGCCGCGGCGCTCGCCGGCGAGGCGTTGGCGCCGTGGTCGACACGATGGGTCTACCTGTCCGCCGCGGATGTCGCCGACGTCGCCGAGCGCCTCGCCCGCCGGGTGGCCGGTTCGCAGGCTCGCGACCCGGCCGCCGAGGACGAGAGCTGGCCCGACACCTGGCCGCACGCCTGGCCGTCCCGGCGCTCCCACACCCGCCCACCCCCACCCCCACCCCCACCCCCACCCCCACACCCGTGACCCCCGCCTCCCGCCTCCCGCCTCCCGCGTCCCGCCTCCCGCGTCCCGCCTCCCGCGTCCCGCCTCCCGCGTCCCGCCTCCCGCGTCCCGCGTCCCGCCTCCCGCCTCCCGCCGATCTTGCACTTGCTGCCCGGGCGCAAGGGACTTTCCCGGCATATCGTGGGCCGAAAGTGCATGATCGCTGGGGCTGGGGCTGGGGCTGGGGCTGGGGCTGGGGCTGGGGCTGGGGCTGGGGCTGGGGCTGGGGCTGGGGCTGGGGCCGGGGCCGGGGCCGGGGCCGGGGCCGGGGCCGGGGCCGGGGCCGGGGCCGGGGCCGGGGCCGGGGTCAGGGTCAGGGTCAGGGTCAGGGTCAGGGCCGGGGTGGGCGGCTGCGGTGTAGCGGCGGGCCAGGTGGGCGAAGGCGGTTCGCAGCTCGGGTGGGCCGACCACCGCGATGTCGGCGTCGTAGCGGCCGAGCACGGCGGCCAGGCCCGGCCAGGACCAGGCGCCCAGCACCAGGCGGCAGCGGTCCGGGCCGAGTTCCTCGATGACGCCGTCGCGGGTCCACGCGGAGACCGTCCGGGCCGGCAGGTCGAGGATCACCTCACCCCGGCACGGCCAGTCGCCCGGGCCGGTGGTCCCCTGGAAGCGGTCGGCGACGAAGGCGGCCACGTCCCCGCCGGGCAGCTCGCGCGGCGTGAACCGGGGGCCGGTGGGGGTGCGCGGGCTGATCCGGTCGACCCGGAACGTGCGCCAGTCGGCGCGGTCCAGGTCCCAGGCCACGAGATACCAGCGTCCACCCCAGGTGACCAGGTGGTGCGGCTGCGTCCGGCGCGGCGGGGCGCCGTCGGCCGGGGCGGCGTCCGGCGCGGGCGGGTAGTCGAACCGCAGCTCCTCGCGGGCGTGCACGGCGGCGCTGAGCGCCATCAGCAGGGCCGGCTCGACGCGCGGTTTCGTCGGTGACCCGGCCCGCTCCACGGCGACGACCCGCAGCGCGTCGACGCGGTGGCGCAGCCGCGCCGGCATCACCTGCCGCACCGTGGTCAGCGCGCGTGCGGCGGCCTCCTCGATGCCGGTGACGGTGGTGGCGGCGGTCTGCAGCGCCACCGTGAGCGCGACCGCCTGCTCGTCGTCGAAGAGCAGCGGCGGCAGCGCCGAGCCGGCGCCCAACCGGTAGCCCCCGTCCGGACCTTTGGTGCTCACGATCGGATAGCCCAGCTCGCGCAGCCGGTCGACGTCGCGTCGGACGGTACGCGGGCTGACCCCGAGCCGGTCGGCGAGCACCGCGCCCGGCCAGTCGCGGCGCGCCTGCAACAGCGACAGCAGCGAGAGCAGCCGCGCGGAGGTGGTCGTCATGCCGCGCATTCTGCCCGGAGAAGCGGACAGAAAATGACCGCTACGGCTGCGAGCGTGTCCCCGTACCGATCCGCAGCCGGAAGGAACCGACGACCATGACCGTCCCCACCGCTAACGCCGCCGCCCTCGACGCCGAACGTGCCGCCCTGCTCACCGCGCTCGCCGGCGCCCGGGCCGCGCTGACCGCCACCGTGCGCGACCTCACCGACGCCCAGGCCGGCGAGTGTCCCACCGTCAGCGCGCTCTGCCTGGGCGGCGTGCTCAAGCACGTGGCCTCCGGCGAGGAGGCCTGGTTGCGGTTCGTGGTCGAGGGTCCGGCGGTGATGACCTTCACGCTCCCCGACGGCGTCACCTGGGAGCAGTTCATGTCCGGCACCGCACGCGAGCTGCCACAGTGGGCGATCGACCGGGAACGGACCTTCCAGATGCTGCCCGAGGACACGCTGCCCGCCATCCTCGACCGGTACGCCCGGGTGGCTGCCCGCACCGAGGAGATCGTGGCCGGCGTCGACGACCTGTCGGCGCGACACCAGGTGCCGGACGTGCCCTGGCAGGAGCCCGGCACGACGCTGAGCGTGCGTGAGGTGCTGATGCACGTGCTCTCCGAGACCCGCCAGCACACCGGGCACGCGGAGATCCTGCGCGAGACGCTGGACCGGCGGGCCGCCGCGTGAACCGGCCGGCGGAACGGACGGAGCAGCCTGGATGACCGTGCTCGACGACCGGGCCCTCAACCGGGCCACCCTGGCCCGTCAGCTCCTGCTCGACCGCGCCGCCCTGCCGGCCGACGACGCCGTGGCGCACCTGTGCGGGCTGCAGGCGCAGGAGCCGCAGGAGCCGTACGTCGGGCTCTGGTCGCGGTTGCGCGACGCCGACCCGGCCGCGGTGTCCGACCTGCTGGCGCGGCGACGGCTGGTGCGTACCCACCTGATGCGCCGCACCGTGCACCTGCTCACCGCGGACGACGTGCTGGCCTGGCGCTCTCGCCACGACGGCATGCTGCGCCAGCGGGTGCTCGGCGTGTACCGCGGCGAGTTCGACGGGGTGGACCTCGACGACCTCGCCGCCGCCGTCCGGGCGGTGCTGGCCGACGGCGAGCCCCGCACCACGGCCGAGGTGGTGCGGGCGCTCGCCGCCCGCTGGTCCGCGCCGGACCGGCGGGCGCTGGGCGAGATGGCGATCGCCCTGGTCCCGACCGCGCAGGCGCCGCCGCGCGGGCTGTGGCGGACCGGCGGCGGCGTCCGCGTGGTGGCGCTCGCGCACTGGCTGGGCCGGGACGTCGACCCGCCCGACCCGGACGGCGGCGACCGGGTCGGGCGGGAGCTGGTCCGGCGCTACCTGGCCGCGTACGGCCCGGCGACCTCGTCGGACCTGCGTGCCTGGTGTGGGCTGGCCGGACTGCCCGCGGCGGTGGCCGCGGTCCGTGACGAGCTGGTGACGTTCCACGATGTACGGGGGCGGGTGCTGCTCGACCTGCCCGACGCGCCGCGCCCGGACCCCGGCACCCCCGCCCCGGTGCGGTTCCTACCCGCCTTCGACAACGCCGTGCTCGGCTACCACGACCGTGGTCGCATCATCGACGACGCCCACCGCGGCCTCTCCGTCGCCGGGGCCCGGATGGTGCTGGTGGACGGTCGGGTGGCGGCGACCTGGACCGTGGAGGCCGGCACCGTCGCCGTCACCCCGCTGCGCCCGCTGGGCCGCGTCGAGCGCGCCGACGTCGGCCGGGAGGGCCGGGCGCTGGCGTCGTTCCTGTCCGACGGGGACAGCGACCGGGTACGCGTCGCCGGGTCACCCGGGTGACCGGCGGCGGACCGCCCGGCCCATCCGGGTCACCGCATCGGTCAGCACGGCCGGCGAGGTGGCGAAGTTGAGCCGGACGAAACCGGCGCCGCCCGCGCCGAAGACGTGCCCGGAGCTGAGCGCCACCCGCGCGTCGTCCAGGAACATCCGCGCCGGGCCGGCCAGGTCGCTGGCCACCCCCGGCCCGTCCGCCGGCGCCTCGGTGGGCACGCCCAGGCGGGTGCAGTCCAACCAGGCCAGGAACGTCCCCTCGGGACGGTGCCAGGACACCTCGGGCAGGTGCTCGGCCAGCAGCGCCCCGAGCAGCGCGCGGTTGGCGTCGAGCCCGTCGAGCAGCAGGTCCAGCCAGGGCCCGCCGTCGCGGAACGCGGCGGTGTGCGCGAGCACCCCGAGGTGGCTGGGACCGTGGCTGACCTCCTCCGGCATCCGGGCCAGGTCGGCGGCGGCCGCCGGCCCGGCGACCGCCAGCGCCGCCTTGAGACCCGCCAGGTTCCACGCCTTGGACGCCGAGAGCAGGGCGAACGCGTCGTCGGCGCCGGGCACCGTGAGGTACGGGGTGAACCGCGCGCCGGCCAGCGCCAGCGGGGAGTGGATCTCGTCGGAGACCACCCGGACGCCGTGCCGGGCGGCCAGCTCGGCGACCGCCGCCAGCTCGTCGTCGCGGTGCACCACCCCGGTCGGGTTGTGCGGGTTGCAGAGCAGGAACGCCGGCCGCCCGCCGTACGCGCGGGCCCGGCGGAACGCCTCGTCCAGCGCGGCGGGGTCCAGCCGCAGGTCCGGCCCGAGCGGAGCCTCCACCACCCGCCGGTCGGCGTGCGTGACGAACGCGTAGAACGGCGGGTAGACGGGAGGACAGACCACCACCGCGTCACCCGGGTCGGTGACCAGCCGCAGCACCTCGACCACGCCCATCATCACGTCGGGCACCAGCGCGCTGCGGCCGACCGGGAAGTCGGCCCAGCCCCAGCGCCGGGCGGCGAACCCGCCGACCGCCTCCGCGTACCCGGTCCCGTGCGGGTAGCCGGTGTCACCCAGGTCGACCGCGCGGCGCAGCGCGTCGGCCACCGGCGGGGCCAGCGGCACGTCCTGCTCCGCCACCCACAGCGGCAGCACGTCCGGCGGGTGCAGGCGCCACTTGACACTGGTGCGCAGGCGGAGCTGCTCGAGCGTGAGCCGGGTGAGCGGATTGCGGTCGTCGGCGGGAACGCCCATGGGGTCCACCCTAGGCCGACCTACCATCGCGGGATGGCTCACCCGACCTACCCGCTGCGCACGGAGCGGCTCCTGCTGCGGCCGGTCATCCTGGACGACCTCGACGACGTGCACGCCTGGCAGCGCCGTCCCGACGTGGTCCGCTGGATGCTCGGCGCGACGGAACGTACCCGGGCGGAGTCCCGCGCGTCGGTGGCCGCGATGGCGACCGAGGACGCGTGGCGCGCGGAGGGCGACTGCCTGACGCTGGCCGTGGTCGTCGGCGACCGGGTGATCGGCGCGGTGGAGCTGGTCTGGCGCAGCCGCGCCGACCGCACCGCCGAACTCGGCTACGTGCTGCACCCGGAGCACGGCGGCCGTGGCCTGGCCACCGAGGCGGCCGCGGCGCTGCTGGACTGGGGCTTCGCGGAGTTCGGGCTGCACCGGGTGGTGGCCCGGTGCCACGCCGGCAACGAGGCGTCCGCCCGGCTGCTCACCCGGCTCGGCCTGCGGCGCGAGGCCCGGCACGTGCGCAGCTACCGGTTCCGCGGCGAGTGGGCCGACCAGCTCGTCTTCGCCGTCCTGGCCGAGGAGTGGCGGGCCCGCGCGCTCGGACCGGACGGTCCCGGGGCGCGTTGATAGATTTCAGGCGTGCCAGCCCCGTCAGATGACCCGTCGACCGGGCCGGCCGACGACGAGCTCTACTTCCGGGTGCTCGGGCCGCTCACCGTCGAGCGCCACGGCGAGCCGGTCGCGGTGGGTGGGCCGCAGCACGCGGTGGCCCTGGCGCTGCTGCTGTGCCACGCCGACCAGCCGGTCCCGGTCGACGGCTTCGTGGCGGAGCTGTGGCGGGACCGGCCCCCACGGTCCTACCGGGTGCAGGTGCAGGGCATCATCTCCGAGCTGCGCCGCCGGCTGGCGCCCGGCGGAAGGGCCGCCGCCCCGATCGTCACCCGGCCGTCGGCCTACCTGCTGCACACCGCGCCGGACGGGCTCGACCTGCGGCAGTTCGCCGACGAGGTGGCCGCCGCGGCGGCCGCGCGGGCGACCGGCGACAACGCGGCGGCGCTCCGACTGCTGGACGTCGCGCTGGGGCGCTGGCGCGGGCCGGCGTTCAGCGGTCTCACCGGCCGGTCGATCGAGGCGACCGCCGCCACGTTGCACGAGGCGCGCCTGGACGCGGCCACCGAGCTGGTCGACGCGCGCATCGCCGACGGGCGGCTCAACGGCCTGGTCGCCGAGCTGGGCGCCCTGATCGGTGAGCGTCCGCTGGACGAGCGGCTCCACCGGCACCTGATGACGGTGCACGACCGGCTCGGCCGGCCGGCCGACGCGCTGGCCGCCTACCGGGACCTGCGCGCTCGACTGGTCCGGGAACTGGGCATCGAGCCGGCCGTGCCGACCCAGGAGCTGCACCGGCGGATCCTGGCCGGCGAGCCCGGCCCGGCCGGCCCGGCGCACGTCGCCGCGGCGCCGGCCAGCGCCCACCGCCAGCTCCCACCGGACATCGCCGACTTCGTCGGCCGGGAGCGGGAACTGCGCACGTTGCGCCGGTGGCTGGCGCGGGACGCGTCGGCCGGCGCGGTGCCGATCGTCGTCGTCGAGGGCATGGCCGGCGTGGGCAAGACCCGGTTCGCGGTGCACGCCGCCCACCGGCTCGCGGCCGCGTACCCGGACGGGCAGTTCTATCTCGACCTGCACGGGTTCAGCGCCGAGTCGGCGCCGGCCGCCCCCGGCGCGGTGCTGGAGTCGTTGCTGCGCCGGCTCGGGGTGCCCGCGCCGGCGATCCCGGAGTCCGTCGACGACCGCGCGGTGCTGCTGCGCGACCGGCTGGCCGACCGGCGGGTGGTGCTGGTGCTGGACGACGCCGCGGACGAGAGCCAGGTGTCGCCGCTGCTGCCCGCCACCGCGGGCTGCCTGGTGATCGTGACCAGTCGGCGCGCCCTGGCCCTGGACGGCGCCTGCGTCGTCACGCTCGACGTGTTCAGCCCGACCGAGGCGCGGGAGTTGCTGACCGGGATGCTCGGCCGGGACCGGGTCACCGCCGAGCCGGCCTCGGTGGAGGAGCTGGCGGGCCGGTGCGGGCACCTGCCGTTGGCCGTCGCGGTCGCCGGCCGGCGGCTGCGCGGACGGCCGGCGTGGCGGGTCGGGCACCTGCTGGCGCGCCTCAGCGACGCCGACCGGGGGCTGGCCGAGTTCGCCGTCGGCGCCCGCGGCGTCGAGGACGTCTTCGCCCTGTCCTACCGCGCGCTGCCGCCCGGCCGGCAGCGGCTGTTCCGGCTGCTCGGCGTCCACCTCGGCGACGACGTGACGGCGGCGTCGACGGCGGCGCTGGTCGGCGGCGACCCGGTGGACACGGAGCGGGACCTGGAGGCGTTGCTCGACGAGCACCTGGTGCAGCAGGTGCGGCCCGGCCGCTACGAGCTGCACGACCTGCTCCGCCGCTACGCCGCCCGGCAGGCGGCGGCGACGCCGGACGAGACCGCCGCGGCCCGGCGCCGGCTCGTCGACTGGTACGTGGCCACGGCAGACCGGGCCACCCGACTGATCCGCCGTTTCCCGCTGCCCCCGGTCGGACGACCGCCGGAGCCCGCGGCGCCCGCGCCCGGTTTCGGGGACGAGGAGGCGGCGCTGCGCTGGCTCGACGCGGAGTTCGTGAACCTGCGGGCGGTGATCCACGGCGCGGCGGACCTGCCGTCGTGGCGCAACGCGGTGGTGCTGGCGCACCTGCTCCAGCCCTACCTGGTGCGCCGGGGGCAGGTCGACGACGCGCTGGTGACGCTGCGCGCCGCCGCGGCGGCGGCCCGACACCTCGACGACCCGGTCGCCGAGGCGCACACGCTGACCACGCTGGGTCAGGCCTACGAGACCGCCGGCCGGACGGACCAGGCGCTGGAGTGCCTGCACGACGCGTTGGACCGCCACGTCCGGCTCGACCAGCCCGGCGGTGAGGCGGCCACCCGCCACCACCTCGCCATGGTGTTCCGCCGGCTCGGCCGGCACGAGGACGCGATCGGCGAGTACCGGCGGGCCGTCACGCTGTTCCGCGCGCTGCGCGACGGCCAGTGGGAGGCGTCGGCGTTGAGCGGCCTCAGCGTCGACCTGCACCTCGCCGGCCGGGACGAGGAGGCACTGGCGCAGGCGCTGCGGGCGCTGTCGCTGCAACGTGTCGTCGGCGGCCCCGGCCTGGGGAGCGTGGAGAACAACGTCGGCCTGCTGCACGCCCGGCTGGGCCGGCACGCCGAGGCCATCCCGTACGCCTTGCGGGCGCTGGCGTTCCAGCGCCGCACCGGGAGCCGGCCCGGTCAGGCCAACGCGTTGGCGAACCTGGCGTTCAGCTACGCCCGCACCGGCCGGCCCGCCGACGCGGTGCGGGCCGCCACGGAGGCGGTGGAACTCGCCGACGGTCTCGGCCCGGACCTGCGGGCGAACGCGTTGAACACGCTGGGGGAGGCGTACCGGTTCGCCGGTGACCACCGGTCGGCGCTGCGCTGCCACCGCGAGGCGCTCGACATCGCCACCCGGATCGGGGATGCGGAGGAGCAGGCCCGGGCGCGGGCCGGGATCGACCCCGCGACGATGCCCGCGAGCGCTTAGCGGATTCTTAGCGCCGGTCGATAGCGTCCTGGTCGAACGGGGGTGACCAGGCGAGGCGTCCTGGTCAGCCAGTCGAGGGAGTCGGCCGGCGACGGCGCGTCGAGGGGGCCGCGCCGCCCCGGTCAGCTCGCGACGACCGGGTCACCGACCCGGATCTCGCCGGTCGCCAGCGGGATCAGCCGTACGCCGAACCAGGTCTTGCCGTCCCGCCGCCGGTGCCGCGCGAGCGTGCGGATCGGCTCCCGGCCGGAGGTGAGCGTCACCGGGTCGACCAGCGTGAGCGAGCAGCGGTCGCAGCGTTCGGCGACCCGGAAGTCCACCGCGCCGATCCGCACCCGGGTCCAGTCGTCCTCGGCGAACGGCGCGACCGGCCCGTCGAGCACGACGGTCGGGCGGAACCGGGCCATCGGCAGCGGGTCCGGCGCCGGCTCGCCCCGCTCCAGCGCGCCCTCCACGATCCAGTCGCGCAGCCGGCGCAGCGACGGCAGCGTGGCGGCCAGCAGCGGGCCGGCGTCGGAGAGGTTCAGCGGGTCGCCGGGCCGGCCGCCGTGCGCCGCCGAGACCGGCCGGCGTCGCGGGTCGTCCAGCCAGCCCAGCCGCACCGGCTGCGCCAGCCGGTCGCCGAGCCAGTCGTGCGCCTCGCCGGCGGCCAGCCGCAGCGTGTCCAACCGGGACAGCGCGGTGGCGACGGGCGGCCCGTCGACCGGCTCGGCGACCGTCAGGGACCCGCCGTCGCGGTCGCTGAGCGTGATCGAACCCGGTCCGGGCGTGGCGGTCAGGCCGAGCATCCGGGGCGCGGTGCGGGCGGTCAGCACCTCGCCGTCGGGCCGCAGGAGCAGCCAGCGCCGGTCGTGGCGCAGCCCCCACGGCTCGACCGTGGCGTGGTCGACGTCGACGCCGCCGAGGGACTTCACCGGGTGGACGTGCGTGGAGACGAGGCGCACGCTCAGCCGACCTTCGGGGTGGCCCGGTCGATGATCGCGGCCAGGTCGACCCCGCCGGGCAGCGTCCCGTACGCCTGGCCGTGGTCGCCGCCGAGGCGGGACGCGCAGAACGCGTCGGCGACGGCCGGGTGGCCGTGGCGGACCAGCAGCGCGCCCTGCAGCACCAGCGCGAGCCGCTCCACCACGCGCCGGGCCCGCAACTCCAGGGCGGTGTGGTCGGCCAGTTCGTCGCGCACCCGCCGGACCGCGTCGTCGAGACGCCGGTCCGCGCCGGCCGCGGCGGCCACCTCCGCCTCGTACGCGGCCAGCACCTGCGGCTCGCGGGTGAGCGCGCGCAGCACGTCCAGCGCGGCGACGTTGCCGGAGCCCTCCCAGATCGAGTTGAGCGGCGACTCGCGGAACAGCCGGGGCATGCCTGATTCCTCGACGTAGCCGTTGCCGCCCAGGCACTCCAGGGCCTCGGCGGCGTGCCCCGGCCAGCGCTTGCACACCCAGTACTTGCCGACCGCGAGGGCGAGCCGCTTGAACGCGGTCTCCCCGTCGTCGCCGCGCGCCGAGCGGTCGGTCGCGCCGGCCAGCCGCGTCATCAGCACGGTGGCCGCCTCGGACTCGACCGCCAGGTCGGCTAGGACGTTGCGCATCAGCGGCTGGTCGGCCAGGTAGCGGCCGAAGGCCCGCCGGTGGGTGGTGTGGTGCACGGCCGTGGTGACGCCCTGACGCATGCCGGCCGCCGCGCCGATCACGCAGTCCAGCCGGGTCAGGTTGACCATGTCGATGATGGTGCGCACGCCCCGGCCCTCGTCGCCGACCCGCCACGCCACCGCGTGCTCGTACTCGATCTCGGCGGAGGCATTGGAGCGGTTGCCGAGCTTGTCCTTCAGCCGCATCAGCCGCATCGGGTTGCGGGCGCCGTCGGGCAGCACGCGGGGGACCAGGAAGCAGGTGAGCCCGCCGGGCGCCTGGGCGAGCGTGAGGAACAGGTCGCACATCGGCGCGGAGGTGAACCACTTGTGCCCGAGCAGGCGGTAGCTGCCGTCGGCGTGCGGCGTGGCGGTGGTGGTGTTGGCGCGCACGTCCGAGCCGCCCTGCTTCTCGGTCATCGACATGCCGGCCAGCAGGCCGCGCTTACCGGTGGGCGGGCGCAGCCCGAAGTCGTACTCGGTGCTGGTGAGCAGCGGTTCGTAGCGCGCGGCCAGTTCGGGACTGTGCCGCAGCGCCGGCACCGCCGCGTAGGTCATCGAGATCGGGCAGCCGTGCCCGGCGTCGGGCCGCCAGACGTAGAAGCCGGCGGCGCGGGCGACGTGCGCGCCGGGCCGGTCGTCGGCCCACGGCGCGGCGTGCAGGCCGTGCCCGACCGCGGTACGCATCAGCTCGTGCCAGGACGGGTGGAACTCCACCTCGTCGACGCGGTGGCCGTGGCGGTCGTGGGTGCGCAGCACCGGCGGGTGCTCGTTGGCCAGCCGGCCGTGCTCGGTCGCCGCCTCACCGCCGGCCAGCCGGCCCAGCTCGTGCAGCCCGGCGGCGGCCCAGCCGGCGCCCTCGCGGGCCAGGCCGTCGAGCAGCGCCGGATCGTCGGCGGTGTCGTGCCCGACCAGCGGGGGAACCTGGTTGACGACCTCGTGTGTGCTCACGGCGGCCCTCCCAGCACGCGGCGGCGGAAGGTGGATTGAACCACCGTTCAGCCCGGGCCGGCAACCGCGCGACCAGTCGATTCGGCTCGATTCGTTTGACATCATCCTGCTCGGCGACAAGAGTGGCCGAAACTTTCTTTTGTTCGGAATGCGGCAGGGGGGCCAATGTCCAGGAACAAGCTCGGGGTGATCGGCGCGGCACTCACCCTCACGGTCGGCGTCCTCTCCGGATGCACCGGCGGCGAGGCCGTCGACGTCGGTGACGGCGGCGGCGCCAAGGGCGCGGGGGGCGTCCTCAACGCCGCCATCGGTGGCGAACCGGACCAGCTCGACCCGCACAAGACCTCGGCCTACTACAGCTTCCAGGTGCTGGAGAACGTCTACGACACCCTGGTCGAGCCGGACGCCGACCTGAAGATGGTGCCCTCGCTGGCCACCAAGTGGACCACCAGCGCCGACCAGCTCACCTGGACGTTCACCCTGCGCGACGGCGCGACGTTCTCCGACGGGTCGCCACTGACCTCGGAGGACGTCGTCTACTCGTACGAGCGGATCATCAAGCAGAAGCTGAACACCGCCTACAAGTTCGCCACCGTCAAGTCGGTGACCGGTCCCGACCCGGCGACCGTCGTGGTGACGCTGAGCGCGCCCACCCCGAACCTGCTGGCCAACCTCGGCGGCTTCAAGGGCGTCGCGATCGTCGAGAAGGCCAACGTGGAGTCCGGCAAGGTCAAGACCGCCCCGGTCGGCAGTGGTCCGTTCAAGGTGGCCGGCTACACCTCCGGCGACAGCATCAAGCTGGTCCGCAACGACGCCTACTGGGGTGACAAGCCGAAGCTGGACGGCGTCACCTTCACCTTCGTCAAGGATCCCACCGTCGCGCTGCAGAACCTGCGCAGCGGCCAGGTGCAGTGGACCGACAACCTGCCGCCGCAGCAGGTGAAGTCGCTGCGCGACGGCGACGACCCGGTGGTGAGGTCGGCGCCGTCGACCGACTACTGGTACGTGGCGCTCAACGAGGCCCGCAAGCCGTTCGACAACCCCGAGGTCCGCCGCGCGATCGGCTACGCCCTGGACCGGGAGGCGATCACCAAGGCGGCCAAGTTCGGCCTCGCCACGGTCAACCAGACCGCCATCCCGCGCAACAGCGCGTTCTTCTACGACTACGCGCCCTACTCGCACGACCCGGCCAAGGCGAAGCAGATGCTCGGCCAGGCCGGCGTCGGCAACCTGACCATGGACCTGATGGTCACCAGCGAGTACCCGGAGACGGTCACCGCCGCGCAGGTCATCGCCGCGCAGCTCAAGGACGTCGGCATCACCGTGAAGATCCGTACGCTGGACTTCGCCCAGTGGCTCGACGAGCAGGCGAAGGGGAAGTTCGACGGGTTCATGCTCGGCTGGCTGGGCAACGTCGACCCGGACGAGTTCTACTACGCCCAGCACCACAGCGGCGGCACGTTCAACTTCCACAAGTACGCCAACCCGGCGGTGGACAAGCTGCTCGACACCGCCCGCACCGAGACCGACCAGAACGCCCGCAAGCAGGCGTACGAGCAGGCCGCGAAGCAGATCGTCGACGACGCCAGCTACCTCTACCTCTACAACCCGGACGTGGTGCAGGGCTGGTCGAAGAAGGTCTCCGGCTACGACGTCCGCAGCGACCGGGCGATCCGGTTCCGCTCGGTCGCCCTCGGCAAGTGACCCGCTTCGTCCTGCGGCGGGTCCTCCAGTCGGCGGTCGTGCTGCTCGGGGTGACCCTGGTGGTCTTCCTGCTGCTGCAACTGGTGCCGGGTGACCCGGTCCGGGTGGCGCTCGGCACCCGCTTCGACCCGCAGACGTACGAGGCGCTGCGCTCGCGCGCCGGCCTCGACCAGCCGCTGCCGGTGCAGTACGCCAGCTATCTCGGCCACGCGCTCACCGGTGACCTCGGGGTCAGCTTCCGCACCGGCCAGCCGGTCAGCCGGATCGTGCTGGAACGGCTGCCGGCGACGCTGTCGCTGGCCGTCACCGCGGTGCTGTTCGCCCTGCTGGTCGCGTTCCCGCTGGGCATCGTCGCGGCGGTGCGCAGCGGCTCGGCGGTCGACCACGCGGCCCGCGTGTTCAGCCAGTTCGGCGTCTCGGTGCCGGACTTCTGGATGGGCATCATGGGCATCATCCTCTTCGCCGGGGTGCTGGGGTGGCTGCCGCCGTCGGGCTACGTGGCGCTGACCGAGGACCCGGGCCGGTGGGCCAGCCACGTGGCCCTGCCGGCGGTCACCGTCGGCCTGGTCACCGCGTCGATCCTCACCCGGTTCATCCGCTCGTCGGTGCTGGAGGTTCTCTCCGCCGACTACGTCCGCACCGCCGAGGCGAAGGGGCTGCGCAACCGGGTGGTGATCCTGCGGCACGTGCTGCGCAACGCGCTGATCCCGGTGGTCACCGTGGTCGCGGTGCAGTTGGCCAGCCTGCTCGGCGGTGTGATCGTGATCGAGGTGCTGTTCGCCTGGCCGGGCATCGGCCGGCTCACCTTCGACGCCGTCCAGGCCCGCGACTATCCCGTCCTGCAGGGCGCGGTGCTGCTCGTCGCGGCGCTGTTCCTGCTGGTCAACCTGCTGGTGGACATCCTCTACGCCCGCCTCGACCCGAGGATCACGGTCAAGTGAGCGCCGCAAGCGAGAGCACCGGCCGTCGCGTGCTGGACGCGCTGCGCCGCGACCCGCTCGCGGTCGGCGGCACGCTCGTCCTACTGCTGCTGGTCGTGGTGGGCGTCTTCGGCCCGTGGCTCGCCCCGGCCGGGGTCAACGACGTCGACGTGGACGCGATGCTGCGACCGCCCAGCGGCGCGCACCCGTTCGGCACCGACGAGCTGGGCCGGGACGTGCTCAGCCGGGTGCTGGTCGCGGCCCGCGTCTCGCTGGAGGTCGGCGTGGTCAGCGTCGGCATCGCACTGGCCGCGGGCGTGACGCTCGGGCTGCTCGCCGGCTACTACCGGGGCTGGCTGGACAGCGTGCTGATGCGCTGCATGGACGTGCTGTTCGCGTTCCCGGTGCTGCTGCTGGCGGTGGCCATCGTGGCGGTGCTCGGCCCCGGCCTGCTCACCGCGATGGTCGCCATCGGCGTGGTCTACACGCCCATCTTCGCCCGGATCACCCGGGCCGGTGTCCTCTCCGTACGCGAGCAGGTCTTCGTCCGGGCCGCCGTCTCCATCGGCGCGTCCGACCTGCGCATCATGCGCCGGCACGTGCTGCCCAACATCGCCGCGCCGCTGATCGTGCAGACCTCCCTGTCGCTGGCGTTCGCGATCCTCTCCGAGGCGGCGCTGTCCTTCCTCGGCCTCGGCATCCAACCGCCGGCGCCGGCCTGGGGGCGGATGCTGTTCGACGGGCGCGGCTTCGTCACCGACGCCTGGTGGCTGGGCGTGTTCCCGGGCGCGGCGATCTTCCTGACCGTGCTCGCCTTCAACCTGGTCGGCGACGCGCTGCGCGACGTGCTCGACCCCCGCCAGCTCACCGTCAGCGAGGCCCGAAGGGGCACCACCGCATGAGCGAGCGCACCGAGCGAAGCGAGGGCCACGAGCGCATGCCCAGCCAGCCCAGCACGAGCAACGGCAAGACCGTGTTCTCCGTCGAGGACCTCACGGTCACCGTGGGCACCCGGCGCGGGCCGGCCCGCGCGGTGGCCGGGGTGTCCTGGCAGGTGCGGGCCGGGGAGACGTTCGCGCTGGTCGGCGAGTCCGGCAGCGGCAAGAGCATGACGCTGCTCGCGGCCACCGGGCTGGCGCCGCGCGCGGCGACGGTCACCGGCCGGGTGCGGCTGCTCGACACCGAGCTGAGCGCGTTGCCGGACGACCGCCGCCGCAAGCTGCGCGGCCGGCACGTCGGGTTCGTCTTCCAGGATCCGATGACGTCGCTCAACCCGGTGCTGCCGGTGGGCCGGCAGGTCACCGAGGCGGCCGAGGCGCACCTCGGACTGACCCGCCGCGCCGCCCGCGACCGGGCGGTGGAGCTGCTCGACCTGGTCGGCATCCCGTCCGCCGCGCGGCGCGTCGACGCGTTCCCGCACCAGTTCTCCGGCGGCATGCGCCAGCGGGTGGTGATCGCCATGGCGCTGGCCTGCGAGCCGGACCTGCTCATCGCCGACGAGCCGACCACCGCGCTGGACGTGACCACCCAGGCGCAGATCGTCGAGCTGGTCGCCGACCTGCAACAGCGGCTCGGCACGGCGGTCGTCTGGGTCACCCACGACCTGGGCGTGGTCGCCGGCATCGCGGACACGGTCGCGGTGATGTACGGCGGCCGGATCGTCGAGCAGGGCCCGGTCGACGCGGTGTTCGACACGCCGTCGCACCCGTACACCCGGGCGCTGCTCGCGGCCCGGCCGGACCCGGCGCGCCGGGGTGAGGACCTGGTGGCCATCCCGGGCGCGCCGCCGAGCCCGCTGGACCTGCCGCCGGGGTGCGCGTTCTGGCCGCGCTGCCCGGTGCGCGCCGATCCCCGGTGCGAGCACGAGCTGCCCCCGCTGACCCCGGTCGGCCCCGGGCACACGGTCCGCACCTTCTATCCGGGGGAGACCTCATGACAGCGGCGGACGTGGTCGCCGAGCTGGACGACCTGGCGGTGCACTTCCCGACCCCGGCCGGCGTGGTGCGGGCGGTGGACGGCGTCAGCCTGGCGGTGCGTCGCAGTGAGACGCTCGGCCTGGTCGGCGAGTCGGGCAGCGGCAAGTCGACCGCCGGCCTGGCGCTGCTGCGGCTGGTCGACCCGACCGCCGGCCGGGTCCGGGTGGCCGGCGCGGACGTCACCGACCTGTCCCGCCGCCGCCTGCGCGGGATGCGCCGGCACGTGGCGATGGTCTTCCAGGACCCGCAGGCGTCCCTCGACCCGCGCCGCACGGTCGGCGACAGCATCGCCGAGCCCTTGCACGTGCACCGGCTGGCCGGTTCCGCCGCGACCCGCCGGGACCGGGTGGCCGAGCTGCTGGAGCTGGTGGGCCTGCGCGCCGACACCGCCGGCCGGCATCCGCACGAGCTGTCCGGCGGCCAGCGCCAGCGGGTGGGGGTGGCCCGCGCGCTGGCCGGGGAGCCGGACCTGATCGTCCTGGACGAGCCGATCGCCTCGCTGGACCTGAGCGTGCAGGCGCAGATCATGAACCTGCTGCGGCACCTGCAACGCGACCTCGGGCTGACCTACCTGTTCATCGCGCACGACCTGGCCGCGGTGGAGCACATGAGCGACCGGATCGCGGTGATGTACCTCGGCCGCATCGTGGAGACCGGCCCACCGGAGCGGATCTACCAACGGCCGGCGCACCCGTACACGGCGGCGCTGCTGTCGGCGGTGCCGGTGGCCGATCCCCGCGTCGAGCGGCAACGCCGCCGCACCGTGCTCACCGGAGACATCCCCAGCCCGGTGGACCCGCCCAGCGGCTGCCGGTTCCGTACCCGATGCCCGCGGGCCCGCGCCGAGTGCGCCGGGACCGATCCGGCGCTGGCCGAGGTGGGCCCCGACCACCGCGCGGCCTGCCTGTTCCCGCTCGACGGCGAGGCCGCCGACCCGGCGTAGGATCGACGGTGATGACCTTCACCACCCGGCCGACGCTGCGCGGCACGTTCGGCATGGTCTCCTCGACGCACTGGCTGGCCAGCCAGTCGGCGATGGGCGTACTGGAGCGCGGCGGCAACGCCTTCGACGCCGCGGTCGCCGCCGGGTTCGTGCTGCACGTGGTCGAGCCGCACCTCAACGGCCCGGCCGGCGAGGTGCCGGCGATCGTGGCCACGGCCGCCGATCCGACCCCCCGGGTGCTCTGCGGGCAGGGCCCGGCCCCGGCCGGGGCCACCGTCGCGCACTTCGCGTCGCTCGGCCTGGACCTGGTGCCCGGCTCCGGCCCGCTGGCCGCGGTGGTGCCCGGCGCGGTCGACGCCTGGCTGCTGTTGTTGCGCGACCACGGCACCCGCTCCCTCGGCGAGGTGCTGGAACCGGCGATCGGCTACGCCGCCGCCGGCCACCCGCTGGTCGGCGCCGCCGGGGAGACCGTCGAGCGGGTCCGGTCGCTGTTCACCGAGCACTGGCCGACCTCCGCGCGACTCTGGCTGCGCGACGGCCGCCCGCCCGCGCCGGGGGAGATGGTCACCAACCCGGCGTACGCGCGGACGCTGCGCCGCCTCGTCGACGCCTCTCGGGCGGCCGGGGCGGACCGGGTGGCGCAGATCGAGGCGGCCCGGCGCGCCTGGCGGGAGGGGTTCGTCGCCGAGGCGATCGAGGAGTTCAGCCGCCTGCCGTTCCGGGACTCCAGCGGCCGCCCGCACGCCGGCGTGCTCACCGGCGCCGACCTGGCCGGCTGGTCCGCCGGCTGGGAGGAACCGGTCACGCTCGACTGGCACGGGCACACGGTGGCGAAGAGCGGCTTCTGGGGCCAGGGGCCGGTGCTGCTGCAGACGCTGGCGACGCTTGACGCCCTCGACGACCCCCGGGCACTCGATCCGTCCACGGTGGACGGCATCCACGCCCAGGCCGAGGCGCTCAAGCTGGCCTTCGCCGACCGGGAGGCGTGGTACGGCGACACCGACGTGCCGGGTGGGGCGCTGCTGTCGCCGGAGTACGCGCGAGCGCGGGCCGCGCTGATCGGCGACTCCGCGTCGACCGCGCTGCGCCCGGGCAGCCCGGCCGGCACGCCGCCCCGGCTCCCGGCGCACCTGCACGCGCACGACACCCGGCGCGCCGGCCCGCCGGATCCCGCCACCGGCGAGCCGACCGTACGCGCGGACGGGGTGACCCGCGGCGACACCTGCCACGTCGACGTGGTCGACCGGTGGGGCAACATCATCTCCGCCACGCCGAGCGGCGGTTGGCTGCAGAGTTCGCCCACCATCCCGGAGCTGGGTTTCCCGCTGGGCAGTCGGTTGCAGATGTGCTGGCTGGAGGAGGGGCTCGCCTCGTCGCTACGGCCGGGTCGTCGGCCGCGTACCACGCTGAGCCCGACGCTGGTGCTGCGCGAGGGCGAGCCGGTGATGGCCTGCGGCACGCCCGGCGGCGACCAGCAGGACCAGTGGCAGTTGCTGTTCCTGCTGCGGCACCTGGCCGGCGGGCAGGAGTTGCAGGCGGCGATCGACGCCCCGGCCTGGCACACGACCAGCCTGCCGGCGTCGTTCTATCCGCGCGAGGTCGAGCCGGGCGTGCTGGTGGTGGAGGACCGCGTGGATCCCGAGGTGCTGGCCGGCCTGCGCGCGAGGGGCCACACGGTCCGCCGCGCCGACCCGTGGAGCCTGGGCCGCCTCTGCGCCGTCACCCGCGACCCCCGCACCGGCGTCCTCGCGGCCGCCGCCAACCCCCGAGGCGCCCAGGGCTACGCCACCGGCCGCTGACCCCCGCCCCCGGCCCCCGCCCCGCCCCGTCGATCTTGGACTTGTGGCGCCTCGAATGTGGTGGATGTCCGCCTTGTCATCGACCACAACTCCATGATCGACGGATCCCGGGTGGGCGGTTACGATCTCGCGGTCGGGCACGGGGAGGAGACGATCGTGGGGCTTTTTCGGCGGCGGGGACGGGAGCAGGGGCGGGGCGGCGGGCCGGTGATGGATCCGGCGTTCGGGGATCCGGTGGCGCGGGCGTTGGTCGACGCGCTGGGCGCGCGGGACTGGCGGGCCGCCCGGGACGTGCTGACCCCGGTCACCGACCCGGACGACCGCGCGTACCTGATGGAGGCCGCCGGGCGGGTCGACGGCGTGCAGGACTGGATCGGCGAGTGGGTCGCGGCGGAGCCGGACTCGACGCTGCCGGTGCTGGTGCGCGGCTGCCACGCGTTCTACTGGGCGTGGGAGGCACGCGGCAACCAGCGCGCCGAACACACCGGCCAGGATCAGTTCCGGGAGTTCCGCAAGCGGCTGCTGGTGGCCGAGAACCTGCTCGACGAGGTGGCGGACCGGGACCCCGACGACGTGACGTCCCGAGCCTGGCTGGTCGCCACCTCCCGGGCCCGGCAGGTCGACCAGGAGGAGGCGGCGGCCCGCTTCGACGCCGTGGTCACGCGGCACCCCGGGCACCAGGTGGCGCACGAGCACCGGTTGCAGTACCTGTGCCCGAAGTGGTTCGGCACCGAGGAGGCGATGTTCTCGCTGGCCCGGGCGGCGACCGTGAGCGCGCCGGAGGGCAGCATGCTGCCGGCGCTGATCGCCGCCGCGCACATCGAGAAGTGGCTGGAGCTGCCGGCCGGCGAGGACGACGCGTACATGCGGTCGGACGAGGTCGGCGCCGAGCTGGTCGCCGCCGCCGAGCGGTCGGTGCTGCACCCGACGTTCCGGCCCGGCCCCGGCCTGGCGCCCCGCGCCGGACTGTTCGCGCTCGCCCTGGAGCTGGCGCACGAGTTCGAGGCCGCGGCCCGGGTCTTCGACCTGCTCGGCGACCAGGTCAGCGAGTGGCCCTGGGGGTACGTGGGCGAGCCGGTGGCGGCGTTCGTCCGGTCCCGGGACTGGGTGCGCGAGCACGTGTCCTGAGCGGCGGAACGCCAGGTCCGATCACCGCCGGACATCGCCACCGTCCCCGAGCAGGCTGGTCCTCATGAACAACACGCTTGAGGGCAAGGTCGCGCTGGTCACCGGCGGGGCCGGGGATCGGGGCGGCGGTGGCGACGCGGCTCGCCGAGGAGGGCGCCGACGTGGCGCTGACGTTCCACCGGGACCGGCGACGGGCCGACGAGGTGGTGGACCGGATCAGGGCGATGGGCCGACGGGCGACGGCGGTGCGTGCGGACAGCGCGGATCCGGGCGAGGTGGTCGCCGCCGTCGACCGTGCCGCCGGTGAGCTGGGGCGGCTCGACATCCTGGTCAACAACGCCGGGGCGTTCCTGCTGGGGTCGCTGGAGCAGTTGCGCCCGGAGGACTTCGACCGGACCGTGGCGGTCAACGTCCGGGCGCCGTTCGTGGCCTCGCAGGCGGCGGTGCGGCACATGGCGGCCGGTGGCCGGATCGTCACCATCGGCAGCAACATGGCGGAACGGACGCCGTTCCCGGGCTTCGCGCTCTACGCCATGAGCAAGACCGCGCTGGTCGGGCTCACCCGGGCGCTCGGCCGGGAACTCGGCGGCCGGGCGATCACCGTCAACCTGGTGAATCCCGGTCCGACGGACACCGACTCGAACCCGGCGGACGGTCCGAACGCGGGCGCCATCGGCGGCCTCACCGCCCTCGGTCGGTACGCGGAGCCGGCGGAGGTGGCCGCCGCGGTGGCGTTCCTCGCCGGACCGGACGGGCGCTACGTCACCGGGGCCACGATCAACGTCGACGGCGGCTTCGCCATCTGACCCGCGCGGCGCGGCCGGTCCGTCCCCGCTCGCGGAGGGGGACCGGCCGCGGCGGGCTCAGCCGTCGATCCGGGTGATGTTGCGGATCTTGTTGGCCGCGTCGAGCGCCGCCACCTTGTACGCCTCGGCCAGCGTCGGATAGTTGAACACGGCGTCGAGCAGGTAGTCGACCGTGCCGCCGCAGCCCATCACGGCCTGCCCGATGTGGATGATCTCGGTGGCCCCGGTGCCGAACACGTGCACCCCGAGCAGGCGTCCGTCGCCGGGCGAGACGAGCAGCTTCAACATGCCGTAGGAGTCGCCGACGATCTGCCCGCGGGCCAGCTCGCGGTAGCGGGCGATGCCCACCTCGAACGGGGTGGAGCTGTCGGTCAGCTCGTCCTCGGTCTTCCCGACGAAACTGATTTCCGGGATGGTGTAGATGCCGATGGGTTGCAGGTCGGGCATGGCCCGGGCCGGCTCCCCGCAGGCGTGTTGCGCGGCGAGGCGGCCCTGTTCCATCGAGGTGGAGGCCAGCGCCGGGAAGCCGATCACGTCGCCGACGGCGTAGATGTTCTCGACCGAGGTGCGGTAGTGGGTGTCGACCTGGATCCGGCCGCGGTGGTCGGCGGTGAGGCCGGCCGCCTCCAGCGCGAGGTCGTCGGTCTGGCCCTGCCGGCCGGCGGAGTACATCACCGTGTCGGCGACGATCTTCTTGCCGCTGCGCAGCACGCAGAGCGCGGCGGTGCGGTGCTTCTCCACCGAGGCCACCTCCTCGCCGAAGCGGAAGGTGACCGACAGGTCCCGCAGGTGGTACTTGAGCGACTCGACGATCTCCTCGTCGCAGAAGTCGAGCATCCGCTCGCGGCGCTCGACCACCGTCACCTTGGTGCCGAGCGCGGCGAACATCGACGCGTACTCCATGCCGATCACGCCGGCACCGACGACCACCATGCTGCGCGGCACGGCCTGCAGGTTGATGACGCCGTCGGAGTCGACGATGGTCCGGTCGTCGAAGTCGACGCTGTCCGGGCGGGCCGGCCGGGTCCCGGCGGCGATGACCGCCTTGTCGAAGGTGACCCGGTTCTCGCGGCCGGAGCCCGCGTCGACCCAGACCGCGTGCGGGTCGGCGAACCGGCCGGTGCCGGTGATCATCGCGATCCGGTTGCGGGCCAACTGGTTGCGGATGACGTCGGTCTGCCGGCTGATCACGTGCTCGGTGCGGGCGGCCAGGTCGGCGACCGTGATGTCCTCCTTGACCCGGTAGCTGCTGCCGTAGAGGTCGCGCTGGCTCAGCCCGGTCAGGTAGAGGACGGCTTCGCGCAGCGTCTTGGACGGCACGGTCCCGGTGTTGATGCACACCCCACCGAGCATGTCGCGGCGGTCCACGATGGCCACCCGCCGCCCCAGTTTGGCGGCGGCGACGGCCGCCTTCTGTCCACTCGGCCCGGATCCCAGCACCAGCAGGTCGTAGTCATACACGAGGGCCAGCGTGTCAGGGTGTGCGGCTCGACGCCAGCCGTCGAGACGCTACGGAAGGATCAAGATCGCTAGACTCGTCGTATGCCGGACTCCACTGCGACCTGGCGCACCGTCGAGGACGAGGTGGTGCGGGGGCGGCAACGCCTCGTCTTCGTCCGTGAAGCGGATCACCACATCCTGACCCCGCTCTCCGTCTACGCCGACGGCGTCGTCACCTGGCGATGGGAGTCAACGGACGTCGACGGCCTCCGGGCCGCGTTCGACGACGGCACGCTGACCCTGGCCCCGCCCGAGGGCGCGACGATCACCGTCGACGGCACCGCCGCCGGCCCGGCGCGGCTGACGTCCTGGCTGACACCCGACCTGGTGGTCGCCGACCTCGCCGACGAGCTGGACCGGCTCAACGACCGGCCGGACTCCTCCGGGCGCTGCTGGAACGCGCTGATCGCGTACGCCGCCGAGCCGAGCCGTGCCAACCTGGAGATCGTCCGCGAGCGGTACCTCGCGGTTCCCGAGCACCGGCGGCGATACGTGCTCGGTGACATGGACCAGGACGACGTGCCGGTGCGGATCCTGCTCGCGGAGCCGGGTGAGACGACCCCGGCCCGGCGTCCGGAGCACACCCTCACCGTGACGACCGAGATGCAGGAGTGGGCGGTGGACTACTTCCGCCGCAGCGAACGCGGCATCGCCGCGTCGCGGGAGCGGGACGTGCTGGACGGGCCGGAGGTCGCGACCAGGGTCCCGCTGCGGATCGGCGGCCACGTCTATCCGAGCGGCTGGCCGCAGCCGCCGGGTTCCGAGGTACTCCAGCTCGACTATCCGGCACCGGTCGTGCACGACGGCCGGGAGTATCCGAGCGTCATGCACGCCTACTGGGCGCTGTCCACCGACGACGCCGCCTGGCACGACCGCATCGCCGGCGTCGAGCGCGGCCTGGACGCCCGGGCGCTCGCCGAGCAGGCGCCCCGGCGGGACGGCTGGCCGGCCGTCCGGCTCGGCGTGATGGCCGCGCTCCTGCGGGACAAGTTCGCCCGGCACCCGGCGATGGCGGACCGGCTCCGGGAGACCGGGGACGCCCGGTTGCTCTACGGCGACTGGGGATCCCGCTACTGGAGTTCGGCCGGCGCCAACTGGGTGGGCCGGCTGTTGGAGCTGGTGCGATCGGAAAAGGCGGCGCGGTGAACGCCGGTCACCGGCCCGACGAGGTGCCGGGCCGGTGACGCGGATCCGTGCGCTCAGCGGCCCTGGAGCCCCCTGACGGTGTCGCCGAACGTCCAGCCCTTCGACCCGTCCCAGTTGACCGACCAGGTCATCAGCCCCTTGAGCCCCGGCACGGAGTTCCAGGCCTGCCCCACCAGCGCCGGGCCCATGTACCCGCCGCCCGCGCCGGGCTGCGCCGGCAGGCCGGGGACCTGCTTGTCGTACGGGACGCGGATGGTGACGCCCTGGACGGTGAGCCCGTTGTTCAGGCACTGCGTCTGCACCGTGAAGCCCTGCACCGTGCCGGCCGGGTACGAGTCGCCGGCGCAGCCGTACATCGAGCCGTTGTAGTACTGCATGTTCAGCCACCAGAGCCGGCCGTTGTCCGCGTACTTCTTGACGATCGGCAGGTAGGCGCCCCAGATCGAGCCGTAGGTGACGCTGCCGCCGGTGACGTACGCGGTCTCCGGCGCCATGGTGAGCCCGAAGCCGGCCGGCATCTGGGCCAGCACGCCGTCGATGATCCGGATCAGGTTGGCCTGCGACGGGGAGAGCTGGTTGATGTTCCCGCTGCCGGTCAGCCCGGTCTCGATGTCGATGTCGATGCCGTCGAAGTTGTGCCGCTTGAGGATCGGCACCACGGTGGCGACGAAGCGGTCCGCGACGGCTGCGGAGCTGAGGTCGATGCCGGCGGCGGCGCCGCCGATGGAGAGCAGCACGGTCAGCCCGCTCGCCTTGGCCTGGCACACCTGCGCCGGGGTGGGCACCTTGACGCCGGCGTCCATGCCGTCCTCCCAGAGCACGGTGCCGTCGGCGCGGATGACCGGGAACGCGGCGGTGACCACGTTGTAGCCGTGCCCGGTGATCCGGGAGTCGGTGATCGGGATCCAGCCGAGGCCGGGGTGCACGCCGTTGGCCGCGCCGTCCCAGTTCTCCCAGTAGCCCTGGAGCACCTTGCCGCCGGGCCGCGATCTCAGCGCGCAGGTGTCGCCGCCGGGTGTGGTCGGGCTGGGTGTGGCGGTCGGCGTCGGCGTCGGGGTGGGTCCGGGCGTGCGGGTGGGGAGGGGCTGGGCGTGGGCGAAGGCGGCCGGGTGGTCGGGCTCGGCGACGGCGTGCCGCCGGTGCAGGCGCCCAGGTCGGTCCAGAGCGCCGGTACGGCGGCCGGGGTCCAGCCCGCGCCGACCGGTGGGGTGTGCGTCACCAGCGCCTGGTAGAGCCGGCCGCCGAAGGTGGCCCGGCTGCCGGCGGTCCAGGTGACGCCCTCGGCCCAGGCCGGCGCGTCGCAGGCGACCAGCGCGGCCTGGTTGCCGGTGGGCGTGGCGCCGGCGGTGGCCGGCAGGGCCACGGTGGCGGCGAGTAGCGCGACGCCGCCGAGCAGGGCGGTCATCGGACGTCCGAGTCGCATGTCATACCTCCTCGTCGATGCGCCGGAGGCTATCAGTTAACTTTGTTAAATGTAAATGTCCAGTAGCCTGTCAGCACTTCGTTCAGAGCGTGAAAATGCGGGAAGGACGGCGGCGGACGTGGACGCCAGACGCACCACGGTGCGCGACATGCGCCGGGCCAACCGGTCGGTCCTGCTCACCCGGATCTGGCTGGACGGGCCGCTCAGCCGGCACGAGCTGGGCCAGTCCACCGCGCTGAGCCTGGCCAGCGTGAGCAACCTGGTCGGCGAGATGATCGCCGAAGGGCTGGTCGAGGAGGCCGGCTCGGTCGAGTCCGACGGCGGCCGTCCCCGGGTGCTGCTGCGCGTCGCGCCCGGCTACGGCTACCTCGTCGGGGCCGACGTGGGCGAGACCCGGGTACAGGTCGAGCTGTTCGACCTGAGCATGACCGCGCTGGCCAAGGCGGAGTACCCGATCGCCGCCGCCGAGCCCGACCCGGTGCGGGTCGCCGCGCACCTGTTGCACGGCCTCGCCGCGGTGACCGAGCAGGCGGGCGTCGACCCGGGCGCGGTGCTCGGCTTCGGCGTCGCCGTCTCCGGCACGGTGGAACACACCGCCGACGCCGTGGTGCACGCCCAGACCCTCGGCTGGGACGGCGTCCCGCTCGGCGCGATGCTGCGCGCCGGCACCGACGTCCCGGTGCACGTCGACAACGGCGCCAAGACGCTCGGGCAGGCCGAGATGTGGTTCGGCGCCGGCCGGGGCGTCCGGCACGCGGTGGTCGCCCTGGTCGGCTCCGGTGTCGGCGCCTGCGTGGTGGCCGGCGGCGTCGGCTACCGCGGCGCGCACAGCAGTGCCGGCGAGTGGGGCCACACCACCATCGTGTACGAGGGCCGGCGCTGCCGCTGCGGCAACCTCGGCTGCCTGGAGGCGTACGTCGGGGCGGAGGGGGTGCTGGACCGGTTCCGGCAGGCCAACCGGGGTCGCCCGGCGGCCGGCGGGGACGAGGAGAGCGCGTTCGGCGAGCTGCTGCGCGCCACCGGCCGCACCGCGGTGAAGGTGGTCGACGAGACGGTCGGCTACCTGGGCGCCGGGGTGGCCAACCTGGTGAACCTGTTCAACCCGGAACGGGTGGTGCTGGGCGGCTGGGCAGGGCTGGCCCTGGGCGAGCGGCACCTGCCGGCGATCCGCGAGGCCACCGCGCGGCACGCGCTGCGCCAGCCGTACGCCCAGACCTCGATCGAGCTGTGCCGGCTCGGACCGGACGCGGTCGCGATGGGCGCGGCCACCCTGCCGATGACCCGGCTGCTGCGCGACGGCGGCGTCCCCCGCGAACCCGCGGTGCGACCCGCGCCCGCGCGACGGCCGGGCCGCCGCTGAGCGGCGGCCCGGCCGGTCGGCTCAGGAGGGCAGCGTCCACTTCTGGTTGGCGCCGCCGGTGCAGCTCCACACCTGGGTCTTCGTGCCGTCGGCGGCGGTGTTGCCGGTGACGTCGAGGCACTTGTTCGCCTGCGGGTTCACCAGGTCCCGCGCGGCGGTCCAGGTCCACTGCTGGGCGGCGCTGCCGTTGCAGGTCCACAACTGGACCTTCGTGCCGTCGGCGGTGCCGCCGCCGGCCACGTCCAGGCACTTGCCGAGCGCGCGCAGCGTGCCGTCGGCGGCCCGGGTCCAGCGCTGGTTGGTCCCGCCGGTGCAGCTCCAGATCTGCGCCGGGGTGCCGTCGGCGGTGGCGTTGTCGGTGACGTCGAGGCACTTGCCGCCGATGCCGGTGACCGGGCCGGTGGGCGGGGTGCCGCCGCCGGACGGGGTGCCGGACCAGGTGAACGTGGCGGTGGTGCGGGCCGGCAGCGTGTAGGTGAAGGACTGCCCGCCCCACACCACCTTCACCGACTGCGCCGACGTGCCGCCGTTGTGCGCGAGCAGCGCCTTGGAGCCGTCCGGGTTGCGGTAGGCGACGTTCGGCACGGTCGTGTCGGCGGTGGAGTCGATCCGGGTCGCGCCGGGCCGGACGAACTTGGTGAGGTGCCCGGTGGTGTAGTACTCGACGGTGTAGTCGACCTGGCCGGCCCGGGCGCCGCCCTCCTGCACGGTGATCAGGCCGGTGCAGGTGCCGCAGCCGCCGTTGTGCGGGCCCATGTTCTGGTTGACCGCGAGGCTCCACTTCACCACGCTGCGACTCCAGTTTCGCGCGTAGGTGACGATGTCGGCCATGTCCTCGTTGTGCTGGTTGGTGATCCAGGTGCCGCCGGAGTGCTCGGTGCTGAACTGCGGCACCGCCGGGTACTGGGCGCGCACCTGGCTGCCGACCGCCGGGTCGCCGAAGTAGCCGTGCCAGGCGATGCCGCCGAACAGCGGGTCGGTGCGTACCGCGCTGTCGGCCAGCAGGCCGGAGCCGATCGTGCCGTAGTCGCCGTAGTTCCAGTCGTGCACCAGCACCTTGGTGCTGAGGCCGGCGGCCCGCAACGCCGGGTAGACGAAGTTCTTGGTCAGCTCGGTCAGGCCGGAGGCGTTCCAGCTCATGCCCGGGTAGTCCATCGCGGTGGGGTTACCGGACTGGCAGCAGTTCGGCTCGTTCTGCACCGACAGGTAGTCGACCGGGACGCCGCGCGCCGCGTACGCCTGGATCGTCTTGACCAGATACTGCGCGTAGGTGGCGTAGTGCTCCCACTTCAGCCAGCCCATCTGGTCCATCCGGCCGTTGTCCTTCATCCAGCCGGGCGCGCTCCACGGCACCACCATCACCCGCAGCGCCGGGTTGAGCTGGCGGGCCTGCGCGGTGAGCAGCTCGACGTTCGTGTCGTAGCCTCCTGCGCCGAAGTCGTTCAGGTCGCAGCAGGTGTCGTCGAGGGAGACGTTGCCGGGGCGGGACAGGTCGGACGCGCCGATCGGGTTGCGCACGAACGACAGCCCGATGCCGTCGGTGGGGCTGAACAGCTTGCGCATCACCGCGTCCCGGGTGGCCGCGCTGACCGGACCGCCGCGAAGCAGGTACGCGGTGGTGTCGGTGATGGACGCGCCGGCGCCCTCGAACGGCTGGTAGCGGGTGTTCTCGTCGACGGTGATGGTGCGGGTGGCGCCGGGGCTGGTGGCGGCGAAGCTCAGCGGGCTCTGCTGTTGCAGGCCGCGGGTGACGGTCCGGCCGCCGGCGTCGGAGGTGGTGGTGAGCCAGACGTCGACGGTCTCGCCGGCGGCGTGGGCCGCGGTGGTGGGGACGAGGGCGCCGGCGGTGAGGCAGAGCGTCAGGGCGACGCGGCCGGCGTGGCGGGCAGCGGTGGTGGGGGACACGGATGCTCCTTCCGAATGAATTGACATCCGCGAATGAGCGAACCGTTGTTCCGGCCTTATGTCAAGACGTGAAAAAAATGGGCGGCCGCCCGGGAGGACTCCCGCGCGGCCGCCCCGGGCGGTCGCCCTAGCCCTGCCCGCGCACCCGTCGCACGGTGTCGCGGTACCACAACGCGCTGCGCTTGGGGGTGCGGCGCTGCGAGTCGTAGTCCACCCGCACGATGCCGAAGCGCTTGTCGTAGCCGTACGCCCACTCGAAGTTGTCCAGCAGGGACCAGGCGAAGTAGCCACGGATGTCCGCGCCCGCCTGCCGGGCCCGGGCCACCGCCCGCAGGTGCTCGGTCAGGTAGGAGACCCGGTCGTCGTCGGCCACGAACCCGTCGGCGTTCGCCTCGTCGTCGAACGCCGCGCCGTTCTCGGTGATCACCATCGGCACGCCCGGGTAGTCCCGGTGCAGCCGGACCAGCAGGTCGGTGAAGGACTCCGGCACGATCTCCCAGTCCATCGCGGTGCGCGGCAGGTCGCGGCGGACCACCCGGCGCACCGGCTTGCCGTCGTCGTCGCGCTCGCGCCCCTGCTCGTCCACCCCGGAGTGCACCTGCCCGAAGTAGTAGTTGACCCCGAGCACGTCGATCGGGGTGGCGATGACGTCCAGATCGCCGTCCTCGACCGGAATGCGCACCCCCTCGGCCGCCAGGTCGTCGATCACGTCCTGCGGGTACGACCCGCGCAGCACCGGGTCCAGGTAGAGCCGGTTGCCCAGCCCGTCCGCGGCCCGCGCCGCGTCCCGGTCCGCCGCGCTGTCGGTGGCCGGGTCGGCGGTGGACAGGTTCACCGTCAGGCCCAGCTCGATCGGCGACTGCGCCGCCGCCCGCAGCCGCTGGGTGGCCAGCCCGTGCCCGAGCAGCAGGTGGTGCGCGGCGGCGATGCCGTCGCCCAGGTTCCGCCGGCCCGGGGCGTGGTCGCCGTACGCGTAGCCGAGCATCGCCGAGCACCACGGCTCGTTCAGCGTGGTCCAGGTGCGCACCCGGTCGCCGAGCGCGGCGAAGACCAGCTCCGCGTAGTCGGCGAAGCGGTACGCGGTGTCCCGGTTCGGCCAGCCGCCCGCGTCCTCCAGCTCCTGCGGCAGGTCCCAGTGGTAGAGCGTCACCCACGGGTCGACGCCCCGGCCGAGCAGCTCGTCCACCAGCCGGTCGTAGAAGGCCAGCCCGGCGGCGTTGGCCGGCCCGCGCCCGCCCGGCTGCACCCGGGGCCACGCCACCGAGAACCGGTAGGTGTCCAGCTCCAGGTCGGCGATGAGCGCCACGTCCTGCGGCATCCGGTGGTAGTGGTCGCAGGCCACGTCGCCGTGGTCGCCGTTCGCCACCGCGCCGGGGACCCGGCAGAAGGTGTCCCAGATCGACGGGGTGCGGCCGTCCTCGGCCGCCGCGCCCTCGATCTGGTACGACGACGTCGCCACCCCCCACCGGAAGGTCGGCGGCAGCGTGTCGATCGGGTCGGCCTGATCGACGCTCGGGCGGTTGAGGTCGGTGTCCATGGTTCTCCTCGCGGTAGCGGTGGGCTCGGACTTCTCAGCGGGGCAGCGGGGCGACGGCCGGGTGCAGCCAGCACGCGACGGCCCGGGTCGGATCGGCGACGCCGGGCGGCCCCAGCACCGGAAGCCGTTCGTCGCAGGGGTCGAACGCCTTCGGGCAGCGGGGGTGGAACGCGCAGCCGGCCGGCATGGCGCGCAGGTCCGGCGGGGAGCCGGGGATGCCGGTCAGCTCGCGGCGCGGGCCGCGCAGCGCCGGGAAGGAGTGCAGCAACCCCTCGGTGTACGGGTGCAGCGGCTCGGCGTACAGCTTGGCGGCCGGCGCCTCCTCGACGATCCGGCCGCCGTACATGATGGCGATCCGGTCGGAGAACTCCACCAGCAGCGACAGGTCGTGGGTGATGAACAGCACCGCGAAGCCGAGGCGTTCGCGTAGCTCGGCGAGCTGGCCGAGGATCTGCCGCTGCATCACCACGTCCAGCGCGGTGGTCGGCTCGTCCATGATCACGAGTTGCGGCTCCAGCGCCAGGGCCATGGCGATCATGACGCGTTGCCGCATGCCGCCGGAGAGCTGGTGCGGATAGCTGTCCAGTCGGTCGGCGGCGATGCCGACCAGGCGCAGCAGGTCCCGGGCGCGGGCCAGCCGGCCCGCCGCGGTGCTCCTCGGCTCGTGCGCCTTGATCACGTCGAGGAGCTGGGTGGAGACCTTGTGCACCGGGTTGAGCGAGTTCATCGCACCCTGGAACACGATCGACGTCTCCGCCCAGCGGAACTCGCGCAGCTTCGCCGGGCTGAGCGTCAGCACGTCCACCGGCGGCCCGTCGGCCGGGTGGTAGATCACCTGGCCGCCGCTGACCACGCCGGGCGGGGGCAGTAGCCGGGTCAGCCCGTACGCCAGGGTGGACTTGCCGCTGCCGCTCTCCCCGGCCAGGCCGAGCACCTCGCCGCGGTGCAGCGTCAGGTCGACGTCGCGCACCGCGTGCACCGCGTCCGCGCCGACGCCGTAGTCGACGCACAACCCACGGATCTCCAGCACCTTGCCGTTCATGAGGTCCGGTCCTCTCGGGTGTCAGGCATCGGCACGGGAGCCGGCTTCGGGGCCAGCACGGGGGTGAAGCCGACCCGCATCCGCACGGTGCGGCCGTCGGCGGTGCGGATCCGGGTCCGGCCGCCGGTGCGCAGCCGGGGGCTGACGAACTCGTCGATCCCGAAGTTGATCAGCGCGAGCGCGGTGCCGAGCAGCGCGATGGCCAGCCCGGCCGGCACGAACCACCACCAGGCGCCCTGCGCGAGCGCCTGCTGGCCCTGCGCCCAGAACAGGATGGTGCCCCAGTTCCAGGAGCTGACCGAGGAGATGCCGATGAACGCCAGGGTGATCTCCGACATCACCGCGAAGATGACCGTGCCGACGAATCCGGACGCGATGATCGCGGTGAGGTTCGGCAGGATCTCGAACCCGATGATCCGCCAGGTCCGCTCGCCGGTGGCCCGGGCCGCCTCCACGTAGTCGCGGCGGCGCAACGACAGTGTCTGGGCGCGCAGCACCCGGGCCCCCCAGGCCCACGAGGTGAGCCCGATGATGAGCGCGACCAGCAGGTCGCCGGCCTGGTCGACGAGGGACGCCACGATGATGATCAGCGGCAGCGCGGGGATCACCAGGAACACGTTGGACAGCGCGGACAGGCTCTCGTCGGCCGCGCCGCCCAGATAGCCGGCGGTGACGCCGATCAGGATGGACAGGATGGTGGCCAGCACGCCGGCGATCAGCCCCACCACCATCACGCTGCGCGCGCCGACCAGGATCTGACTGAAGATGTCCTGCCCGAGGTGGGTGGTGCCGAACCAGTGCCGGGACGACGGCGCCTGGAGCACGTCGGCGCCCCGCGCGTCCGGGTCGTACGGCGCGATCCACGGGCCGATCACCGCCAGCAGCGCGTACACGCCGAGGACGACCAGCCCGGTCGCGGCCTTGGCGTTCGCCACGAAGCGGAACCGGCGGCGGCGCGCCTTGGCCGACGGCTGCGCCATCGCGCCCTGGCCGGGGATGACCTGCTCGATGCTGGACGGGGAGAGTGTCATCGCTCAGCTCTTTCGGGTCCGCGGGTCGAGGAGCAGGTATGCGACGTCGGCGAGCAGGTTCGCCACCAGCACCGAGATCGTGATGATCAGGAAGATGCCCTGCATCAGCGGGTAGTCCTTGCTGCCGACCGCCTGGAAGAGCTGGAACCCCAGGCCCGGGTAGGAGAAGACGATCTCCACCAGCAGCGTGCCGCCGACGATGAAGCCCAGCGACAGCGCGAAGCCCGACACGTTGGGCAGCAGCGCGTTGCGGGCGGCGTAGCTGAGCGCCACCCGGCGCTCGGAGAGCCCCTTGGCGTGCGCGACCGTGATGTAGTCCTCGCTGGAGACGGTCACCATCATGTTGCGCATGCTGAGGATCCAGCCGCTCATCGACGAGACCAGGATGGTCGCCGCCGGCAGGATGCTGTGCTGCAACGCGCTCGGGATGAAGTACGCGTCGAACGCCGGCACCAGCCCCGGCTCGTAGCCGCCGGAGGAGGGGAAGAAGCTGCCCGGCCCGGCGAACAACGCGATCGCCACCAGGCCCAGCCAGAAGTAGGGGATCGAGGAGAGGAACGTGGTGGCCGGCAGCAGCCCGTCGATCCACGACCCGCGCCGCCAGCCGGCGCCCACGCCGAGCGCGGTGCCGAGCAGGAAGCTGACGATCGTGGTGACGCCGACCAGGCCGACGGTCCACGGCAGGCTGTTGCCGATCACCTCGGACACCGGGGCCGGGAAGAACGTGAACGACAACCCGAGGTCGCCGTGCAGGAGTTGGCCCCAGTAGGCGACGTACTGCTCCCACAGGTTGCGATCGGAGTCCAGGCCGAACAGCACCCGCAGCGACGCGATCGCGTCGGCGCTGATCCGGCCCTGGTTACGCGAGATCAGCGACTGCACCGGGTCGCCCGGCACGATCCGCGGGATGAAGAAGTTGAGCGTGATCGCCGCCCACGCGGTGAACAGGTAGAACGCCACCCGTTGCAGCAGGAACCTCATCGGGTCGCCTCCTGTCCGGCGGTGGCGCCGGCCGTCGGGGTCGCCGTGGCGGTTCCGGTCTTCCCGGCCGCGACGGTGTCCGGGTCGAACAGCCAGCACGCCGCCCAGTGCCCGGGCCGGTCCTCGACCGGGATCGGCGGCGGCAGCTCGGTGGTGCACCGGGGCATGGCGTGCGGGCAGCGCGGGTGGAACCGGCAGCCGGCCGGCGGGCGGATCAGGCTCGGCGGCTCGCCCTGCCCGCGCTCGCTCGCCGCTTCGGCGTCCGCGCCGGCGCCGGTGATGCGGTCCGGGTCCGGCGCCGAGTCGGTCAACAACCGGGTGTACGGGTGCGCCGGCCGTTGGGTGACCGTCTCGCTGTCGCCGCCCTCGACCATCCGGCCGGCGTACATGACGATGGTCTCGTCGGCGAAGTAGCGGGCCGAGGCGATGTCGTGGGTGATGTAGAGGATCGCCAGGTTCAGCCGGTCCTTGAGGTCCTGGAGCAGGTTGAGCACGCCGAGGCGGATCGAGACGTCAAGCATCGACACCGGCTCGTCGGCGAGCAGCACCTCCGGGTCGGCGCCGAGCGCCCGGGCGATGGCGACGCGCTGGCGCTGCCCGCCGGACAGCTCGTGCGGGAACGCGTCGAGGTAGCGCTCCGGCGGGGTGAGGCTGACCCGGGTGAGCAGGTCGGCGAGCGCCCGCTCCAGCCCGTCCGGGCCGGATCCGGCGTTGCCGTGGATGCGCAGCGACCGGGTCAGGTGGTAGCGGACCGTGTGCACCGGGTTCAGCGACGCGAACGGGTCCTGGAGGATCAACTGCACCCGCCGCACGTACGCCCGGAAGCGGCGGCCGCCGTGCACCCGGGTCGAGGCGCCGTGCAGCCGGATGTCGCCGCCGGTGCGCGGGTAGAGCTGGGCCAGCAGCCGGGCCACCGTGGACTTGCCGGAGCCGGACTCGCCGACCAGCGCGGTCACCCGGCCGCGGCGCAGCGCGATCGAGACGTCGTCGACGGCGTGCACCACCGCCGGGTTCCGGGAGAGGAGGTCGCGCAGCCGCCGGCGCACCGGGAAGTGCTTGGTCAGGCCGACGGCCTCCAGCACCACCTCGTCGGCCGGCGCCGGGGCGCTCTCGGTCGTCGTCATGCCGAATTCCTGTCTGAGGTTGCCGGGGGTGAGGGCGGGGTCCGCCGCCCCGGCCGGCGGGCGTGCCGGCCGGGGCGGCGACGCCGGGTCAGCCGGCGGTCGGCTTGAGGTGCAGCACCACGTCCAGCGCGTTGGGTTGGGTGGGCTGCAGCGCGCCGTACGGGTTCGAGTCGTCCGGCCAGCCGGTCCAGTTCTTCACGCTGTACGC
This sequence comes from Micromonospora ferruginea, assembly GCF_013694245.2. NCBI lineage: Bacteria > Bacillati > Actinomycetota > Actinomycetes > Micromonosporales > Micromonosporaceae > Micromonospora > Micromonospora robiginosa. The sequence goes on along the minus strand of NZ_CP059322.2, from coordinate 2,265,799 downwards.
GCCGCCGATGTTGTCCGCGCCGACCGGGATCATCGGCGTCTGCTCCACGAAGATCTTCTGGAGCGTGGCGAGCGCGGTGGTGCGGGTGGCGTCGTCGGTCGCGTTGGCGTACGAGACCAGCGCGTCGGTCGCCGCCTGATTGGTGAAGCGGCCGAAGTTGCCGGCCGGCGACGCGGTGCCGATCGGCTTGAGCACCCGACCGTCCATGATCGTCCGGTAGATGTCGTACGGCGTGGCGCCGCTCTCGGTCCAGCGGAAGGTGGCGTCGAAGTTGCCCTGCTCCACGTTGCGGAACCAGGCGTCCTGGTTGGCCTTGTCGATGGTCGCCGCGATGCCGATCTTCGACAGGTTGTCCTTCACGATCTCCAGGCTGGTCTGGTAGTCGGACCAGCCGGCCGGGTCGGTCAGCTTGATCGTGACCGGCTTGCCGCCCTTGTCCTTGAGCGTGGTGCCGTCGAGCTTGTAGCCCGCGCCGGTGAGCAGCGCCTTGGCGCCCTCGACGTCGACCTTGTGCTCCTGCCCCTTGTACTCCGGCGCGATGAACGAGTCACCGGCCGGGCTGGGCAGGCCGGTCACGCTCTTGACCTCGGGGTGGAAGTAGGCCGCCTCGGCGGTGGTGAAGATGTCCGACCGGTCGACGACCATGTTCATCGCCTTGCGCAGCGTCGGGTCGTCGAACGGCTTCTTCGTGGTGTTCAGGTAGAGGCCGTGGATGCCCAGCACCGGCGGCGCCCACACCTTGTGGTTCTTCTGGTCCTTGGCCACGAACACGGTCTGGTAGTTGGGGATGAAGACGAAGCTCCACTCCGACTCGCCGTTGGCCAGCGCCGTGGTCTGCGCGCTGTTGTCGGTGTACGAGGTGAACCGCAGCTCCTTGACCTTCGGCGCGTCCTGCCAGTAGCCGCCGTCGCGCACGGTCAGCGTGGTGGTCGCCGGGGTGAACGACTTGAGCGTGTAGGGGCCGCTGCCGACCGGCTGCTTCACCGGGTCGGTGGTCGGGTCGGCGATCTTCTCCCACAGGTGCTTCGGCACGATCGGCACCCGCCACAGCACCTTCTGCTGGTTGACGAACTGCGGGCTGGACATGGTGATGGTGACGTCGTTGCCGCTCGCGGTCGCGTCGGTGTACGGCACGCCCTGGTCGTTGAGCGCGGGGAACTTCTTGACCAGGTTGTAGGTGAACGCGACGTCCTCGGCGGTCACCTTCTGCCCGTCCGACCAGGTGGCGTTGTCGCGGATGGTCACCTTGACCGACTTGTAGTCCGCCGACCACTCGGCCTTGGTGGCCAGCCACGGCTTGAACGGCTCGGCCGGCTTGACCGGGTTCCACATCATCAGCGGCTCGTAGATCTGCCACCGGTAGCCCAGCGACGCGGCGGCCGAGGTGGTGAGGAACGGGTTGTTGTTCTCCGCCTGCGGGCCGTTGGGCATGCCGACGTTCAGCACGGTCGCGGCCTGGCCGCTCTTCTTGTTCGCGTTCGGGCTGTCGCCGCAGGCGGCCACAGTGGTGGTGACCATCGCGCCGGCCAGCGCGGCGGCGAGGAGTTGCCGTCTTCTCATGGAGGTCTCCCTCGGTGGTCCCGCGTGTCCTCGGGCGGGATGTGGTGGATGGAGGGTGTGCGGTGGTGCACCGGCGGGCTGGCTGCCCACCGGCGTGGTCGCCGGGTGCGGCGGGGTGACGCTCAGGTGACGTGGGTGGAGGCGCGGGCGGCGAAGCCGGTCGGGATGACGGTCGGGGTGTCGGGCAGCGGGGTGCCGGTCAGGTGGGCGATGAGCAGCCGGGCGGCGGCCGTGCCCATCTCGCGCAGCGGTTGCCGCACCGAGCTGAGCGGGGGATGGGTGTGCCCGGCGAGCGGCAGGTCGTCGAAGCCGACCACCGCCACGTCCTGCGGGACGCGCCGGCCGGCGTCGCGCAACGCCTGCAGCGCCCCGGCGGCGGAGAGGTCGTTGTGCGCGAAGACCGCGTCGAACGGCACGCCGTCGGCGAGCAGCCGCCGCACCGCCGCGCGCCCGCACTCGAACGTGAAGTCGCCCTCCACCACCCGCTCCGGCGCGACGGGTACGCCAGCGTCGGCGTACCCGCCGGCGAACCCGGCGAGCCGCTCCCGGGTGCAGCCGAACCGGCGCAGCCCGGTGATGACCAGCGGCCGGCGACGGCCGAGGGAGAGCAGGTGCGCGGCGGCGGCCCGGGCGCCGTCCTCGTTGGTGGTCCGCACCGACGGAAAGCCGGGCTGGTGGCCACGGTCGTCGATGAGGATCACCGGCAGGCCGCGCCGGTGCAGCCCGGTGATGTAGTCCAGGGTGCCCTCGGGTTCGACCACGAGCAGGCCGTCGAAGGACTTGGCGGAGACCTGGGAGGCGAACCGCCGCATCGACTCGTCGCCGTGGGTGCAGGTGAACAGCAGCATGCCGTAGCCCTCGGCCTCGACCGCGTCGGCCGCGCCCTGCAACACCTCGCCCATCCAGGGCCAGGTCAGGGCCGGCACCAGCATGCCGACCACCCGGGTCCGCCCGCGGGCCAGCCCGACCGCGCGGGCGCTCGGCACGTAGCCCAGGTCGCTGATCACCGCGCGGACCCGGTCGGCGGTGCGGATGTGCACCTCGCCCTTGCCGTTGAGCACCCGCGAGACGGTCGTCTTGCTCACCCCGGCGCGGGTCGCGACGTCGGCGATGGTGATCGGCACGGGACGCTCCCGGGACGCAGGGACGGGGGATGTTTCGGAACCGGTTGCGGTAGCGGTTCCGTGGCAGTCAACCGAAGTGGCGCCGGTCACGTCAATAACGGGCCGGTAACGAAACATGCCTAAGTTCGACACCTGAAAAAAGTGGCCAGGCAGCGGATGCGTCGATCAAGCCGGTGAGCAGCGTCGATGCAGTGCGATCGGCAGGTTCCGGTGTGGACGGTGCTCAGCTTCGCGCGTACACGTCGCCGGCGTTCGCCTCGTGCGGCAACCCGTCCAGATACGCCGCCACCGCGCCGGCCGGCCCCCAGCCGGGCAGCGCGAACGTCGTCTCGTCGCCGAGCGCCACCGTGAACGCGGTGAAACCGAGCGTGGTCAGCCGCTCCAGACAGTGCCCGGCCAGGTCCCGGGTGATCGTGGTGAACTCGAACGACAGCGCCGGCACCGGGCGGCTCAACCCGGCCAGCACGGCGTCCTCGAAGCCCTCCACGTCGATCTTCACGAACGCCGGCCGGCCGTACGCGTCGACGAGCGCGTCCAACGTGGTGCCGCCCACCTCGATCTCGTCGTCCCAGGTCTGGCCCTCCCAGCCGGCGGCCCGGTCGGCGGCCCGGACGAAGCCGGGGGAGGCGGTGGAGACGGTCGGGTTGGCGGAGTTCACGTGCAGCCGGACCGGTCCGGTCGTCGCTCCGCAGGCCGCCTCCACCACCGTCACCGCGTCGTCGCCGGCGTGCAGGGCGCGCAGCACCCGGGCGCACAGCGGTTGCGGCTCCACCGCGACCACCCGGGCGCCGAGCCGGCGGAAGCTGGCGAGCCGGTCGCCGACGTGCGCGCCGACGTCGAGGACCAGGTCGCCGGCACGGACCAGCGGGGCGTAGAACGCGTCGAGCGCCGCCTCGCGTGCCGGGTCACCGTGGTAGAAATCGAGCGACCGGCGCAGGCCGGCCATCGCGGGATCCGCCCTGAGCGCCTCGAGCACACCCTCCCGATCTCCCACCTCACCGACGGTAGTCACGGTTCGCCCACCGTGAGCCGGGTTCACGTCATCCGACCACCACGCTATCCTCCTAGGATGCTCTAGGCGGTGTGACCAGGCCCGGCACGGGGCCCGAAGCGGGCGAACGCGGATCACCGGGGCCGCCGGGCGGAGTTCGCGGGCTGACCGAGTCCTCGCCACCGGACAGCGCCCGGGTCACCCGCTCGTCCGCCTCGCCTTTCGACTTGAGAGCGCGGGCGACTCAGGGGGCGGCCGTCCAGCGACTCGCTCACCGGGGCCAGCGGTGTCCGCCGCCCCGGCCTCGACTGTCCCTCTGGCGTCGTGCCGCACGGCGGTGTCCACCGCCCGGCCTCGACAGGCCCTCTCGCGTAGTGACGCACTCCCGCGCCGGGCGGTGCGTCCGGCCGCGAAGCCGAGTCGCCTCCGCTCTCAGCTCGAAAGGCGCCGGGCAGGGGTGCCGCCGGGTGGCCCGCCGGGTCAGGGGGTCTCGACGACCTCCTGGCCGAGCGGCCAGAGCGCGGCCGGGACCAGCTTGAAGTTGGCCACCCCGAACGGGATGCCGATGATCGTCACGCAGAGCGCGACCCCGGCGAGGATGTGCGACAGGGCCAGCCACCAGCCGGCCAGCACCACCCACAGCACGTTCGCCAGCCCGGACGGCACCCCGGCGCCCGGCTTCGGCACCAGCGTGCGGCCGAACGGCCACAACGCGTACGAGGCGAGGCGCAGCGAGGCGACACCGAACGGGATGGTGACGACCAGGACGAAGCAGATCAGGGCGGCCACGCCGTAGCCCACGGCCAGGACGAGGCCGCCGCCGAAGACGAGCCACAGCAGGTTCAGCAGGAAGCGGATCACCACTCCATGGTGCCCGCCGCCGGCAACCGGCCCGAACCGCGACGGGCTACCGTCGGGCTGCGGCCCGGTCCGCCGCACGGCCCCCGGTCACCCCGTACCGGCCCCGGTGCGGTCCGGCGTCAGCAGGGCCGCCACGGCGCGGGCGGTGTCCGGATGCGCGGCGAGCAGCGGCGACCCGCCGTCACCGGCCGGCCGGCCGGGCCCGGCGAGGGAGCGCCACGGCCCGTCGCAGCCGAGCAACGCGGCCACCGCGTCCACGGCATCCGGGTGGTCGACCAGCAGTCCGGCGAGCGGACCCGTGGACGCCTGCGGAGTCGGCGCCGGCGCGGTGGGCGCGGCGACCCACGGTGGTGTCCAGGCGTCCAGCGCGGGAAGCGTGGCCGGGAAGGTGCGCTCCGCCTCGCGGACCAGCAGCGGGACCAGCTCCGGGCCGTGCTCGCGCAGCGTGGTGATCAGGGTGGGCAGCCAGGGCAGCAGCACCGGATCGGGCAGCCCGGCGAACGCGGCGGACATCGTCTCGACCACGAACGGCGCCAGCCCCGGCACCGGGTCGAGGGCATGCACGAACCCGGAGAGGTAGTGCGGGAACGCCGGCACCACAAGCGGGTTGGCCAGCAGCTCGGCGCAGCGCTCGCGCAGGTGCGCCAGCGGCAGCAGGCCGAGCTGGTGGCGAGCCGCCCAGAGCAGCGCCAGCTTGGCCGGCGCCTCGGGGTGGGCCTGCGCGACGGCCAGTTCGAGCTGCGACCGGTCACAGCCCAGCGACAGCGCGAGGCTCTCCATGCTGAACAGGAAACCGAGCATCGCGCCGACCTGGCGGACGCCCGTCGTCTCGTCGACGAACGCGGTGGGCAGCAGCGTGCAGTAGTGCGCGTAGCCGGTGGTGACGAACGCCCGGCACCAGGCGGGCAGCGCGGGCGCGGTGGTGCGGTGGTGGGCGAGCAGCCGGCGGATGCGCCGCAGCACCTCCGGCGCGTCGTCGACGGTGCGTTCGGCGGCGAGCAGTTCCACCGCCCGCGCGCCGAGTTCGTCGACCAGGCGGGGGCTGTCGAGCAGCCGGATGGCATCCTCGACCGCGGCGAGCGCGCGGGCGGCGGTCGCGTCCGGGCCGCGCACGGCGCGACGCAGCCGCTGCTCCAGCACCTGCTCGACGGTGACGCCCTCGTAGCCCAGCTCGATCAGGGCGCGCTGGTTGCGGCCGAGGGCGAGGTCCCAGCTCTCCTGCGTGGAGCGGTGGCCGAGGCGGCGTTCGCCCATGATCGGGCGGACCGCGTCGGCGGGCAGCAGGTGCCGCAGCATCCAGAGCAGGTCGGAGCAGGGCGCCAGCGCCGGGTCGGCGCGCAGGTCGAGCAGCGCGCGTTGCACGGTGCGCCGTTCCAGGTCGAGGCCGAGCGGGTGGAGCCGGTCGAGGACGTCACGGGCCAGCGGCGGCAGGGAGTCGTAGCCGACCTGGCCGATCCGGTCGCCGCCGAGCAGGATCTCGCAGAGCCGGCGCACGTCGCGGCGGCCGGGCACCACGTCCTTCTCGATGCAGGTGACCGCGGCGTCGGCGAAGTCGTACGGCGTGGGCCGGGCCCGGTTGCGCAGGTTGGCCAGCAGGATCGACGTCTCGAACACGGCGATCGCGTCGGCGGTGCTGGCCAGGTAGCCGTTGCGGCGGGCGAGCCGGACGATGTCGACGCACCAGCCGCGCAACTCCGCCTCGTCCAGCTCGTCGAGCGCGGGTGGCGCGGCGAGGAAACCGGTGAGACGGTCGGTGCTCGTGTCGGCCGGGGCGCCCGCCGGCGTGGCGCGGGCGCGGCGGCCCTTCTTCCCGGTCTGCTGCCCGGCCAGCCGGTACGGGGTGAGCCGGGTGCGGCCGATCGCGGCGGTCCAGTTGGCGGCGGCGATGGACACGGTGCCGGGGGCGAGGCCGAACTGCGCCTCGATGGCGGAGTGGCTGGACGGGATGAGGCCGTAGCGCCAGCGGGTGCCGGTGCGAGGGCTGATCGGGAAGTCCGGCGCGGTGGAGTCGAGGCCGAACTGTTCGACGTGGCTGGCGGCGTGGAAGGCGCCGCAGACGTAGAGGCAGTCGGCCGGGTCGGCGCCGGTGGCGGCGAGGTGCTGGCGCATCCGCGTCCACATGTGGCGCTCGCGGTCGGAGTCGCGGTCGTCGCGGGCGGACCGGGCCGGGCGCAGCCGGCGGAACAGGCTGCCGATCAGCACCATCACCTGGCGGTAGGTGTCGTGGTCGGCGTCGGCGAGGGGGCGTTCCACGTACTGCTCCCACCACTCCGACCAGTGCCGCACCTTGCCGTGGTGCAGCAGGTAGGACTCCAGTTCGGCGAACCGGGGGCGCAGGTCGCCGATCTCCACCCCGATCGCGTCGCCGTGCAGGGCGCCGTCCTCGTCGGTGGCCGGCGTCGGGTCGGGACCGGTCGGCCGGTCGTCGCGCGGGGTCCACTGGTAGACGTGGTCGGTGGAGCGGTCCACCAGCACCAGCTCGACGCCCGGGGTGTCCAGCGCGTACGCGATGGCCTGGTATTCCGCGGAGGCCTCGGTGACCGGTGCGATGACGCTCAGCGGGCTCCACTCGGTGGGGAAGCCGTCGAGTTCGGTGGCGAACGCCTGCACGGCCACCGGCAGGCGGCAGTTGCGCAGCTCGTCGAGGAGCGGGCGCAGGTCCTCGCAGAGTTCGAGGTAGATGACCTTGGGTGGGCGGGCGCGCAGCCGCCGGACCATGGCCAGCGCGGACGCGGGGGAGTGGTGGCAGACCGGGAAGATCTCCAGCCGTTCGCCGAGTGCCCGGTCGACGTCGTCGACCATGCCGGCGAGGATCCCGGCGAGCGCGTCGGGGGAGTCGGCGAACGCGGCAGCGGCGTCGGTGAGCTGTTCGCGCAGCGCGCCGAAGAGGCCGGTCGGTGCGGGGGCGGTCACGACAGGGACGCGATCGCCTGGCGGCCGCCGTCGAGGAAGCCGTCCCAGTCGCCGCCGTCGGCCTTGGCGCGCGGCTCCACGACGCCGTGCAGGTATTTGTTGAGGATGGCCAGGTCCTCGGGGCTGCGCCGGGCCAGCGAGCCGACCAGCGAGCCGGCCAGGGTCTGCGCGCGCAGGGTGCGGTCGCCGAAGAACTGGCTGTGCAGGACGGCGTCCTCCAGCACGCCGATCTGCTCGGCGGTGGACAGCGCCGACTCCAGCTTCTCGTCGTCGCTGGTGGCGGCGGACGCGGCGGCGCGCAGGTCGGCGAAGCTCTGCAGCAGGATGCCGAGCAGGGTGGGGGGCACCTCCAGCTCGATGCGGTGCCGGCGCAGCAGCTCCTCGGTGCGGAAGCGGACGATCTCGGCCTCGCTGCGCTTGTTGGTGACGACCGGGATGCGGACGAAGTTGAACCGGCGCTTGAGCGCGGAGGACAGGTCGTTGACGCCGCGGTCGCGGCTGTTGGCGGTGGCGATGATCGAGAAGCCGGGCTGGGCGAAGACGATGTTGTCGTCGTTCAGCTCCGGGATGGAGACGTACTTCTCGGACAGGATCGAGATGAGCGCGTCCTGCACGTCGCTGGTGGAGCGGGTCAGCTCCTCGAAGCGGCCGATGACGCCCTGCTCCATGGCGGTCATGATCGGCGAGGGGATCATCGACTCGCGGGACTGGCCGCGGGCGATGACCATGGAGACGTTCCAGGAGTATTTGATGTGGTCCTCGGTGGTGCCGGCGGTGCCCTGCACGACGAGGGTGGAGTTGCCGCAGATCGCGGCGGAGAGCAGCTCGGCGAGCCAGCTCTTGCCGGTGCCGGGGTCACCGATGAGCAGCAGGCCCCGGTCGGAGGCGAGGGTGACGATGCTGCGTTCGACGAAGCTGCGGTCGCCGAACCACTTCTGCGGGATCTCCCGGTCGAGGCCGTCGGCGCGTTCGGAGCCGAGCACGAACAGCCGGACCATGCGTGGGCTCAGGCGCCAGGAGAACGGCTTCGGCCCGGTGTCGACCGACTCGAGGTAGGCCAGCTCGTCGGCGTACTTGACCTCGGCGGGGGCGCGGAGCATGTCGGACATCAGGGGTGCTCTCCTAGGTGAGGAAGTTCTTCAGCTCGGCGACGAGCTTGCGGATGTGGCCGGAGATGACGGGCGTGCCGAGGTCCTTGAAGCGCTGCCGGAACCACGGGTTGACGCTCTGGTGGCCGGAGCTGTTGACCGAGCCGACCGGGATGAACCGCACCCCGGAGCGGTGTACGGCCTCGATGCCGTCGAACAGCGGCTGGGAGCGGTCGAACTCGTAGAAGTCGGAGATCCAGACCAGCACGGTGTTGCGCGGCTCGGCGATCTTAGGGCGGGCCAGGGCCATGGCGACCGGGCCGTCGTTGCCGCCGCCGAGGTTGGTGCGCAGCAGCACCTCGAACGGGTCGTGCACCCAGGGGGTCAGGTCCAGCGCCCGGGTGTCGTACGCGATCAGGTGCACGTCGACCTTGGGCAGCCCGGCGAAGATGGAGGCCAGGATGGTGCAGTTGACCATGGAGTCGACCATCGAGCCGGACTGGTCGACCACCACGATGAGTCGGGCCGGGGTGGTGCGGCGGGCGGTCTGCCGGTAGTAGAGCCGGTCGACGTAGAGGCGCTCGTCGTCCGGGCTCCAGTTGGTCAGGTTCTGCCAGATGGTGCGGTCCAGGTCGAGGTTGCGGAAGACCCGCTTGGGCGGCACCGACCGGTCGACGGCGCCGACGGTGGCCTGCGCGACCTGGGTGCGCAGCACCTCGGCGACCTGGTCGACGTAGCGGCGGATCAGCGACTTGGCGTTGGCCAGCGCCACCCCGGACAGGTTCGCCTTGTCCCGCAGGAGCTGCTCGATCAGGGACATGCTCGGGGTGAGCCGGGCGGCCAGCGCCGGGTCGGCGAGCACCTCCCGCAGCCGCATCCGCCGGACCAGGTCGCCTTCCAGCCCGGCCAGCGTGGCGCCCAGGCCGGCGCCCTCGCGGCGCAGCTCGCCGGGCGCGACGCCGCACGCCTGCTCGAACCAGCCGGCATCGGCCTGCCAACGCGCCAGTTGCCCGGCGCTGACCTCGCCGGCGCCGGTGGCGAACACGTTGAGCAGCAGTTTGGACGCCAGCGCGGCCCGGCGGACCTCGGCCTCGGCCGGGTGGAACGGCCCGTCGTCGGCCGGCGTCTCCCGGTCGGCGGCGAGCAGGTCGCGCAGCTCGGCGGCGAGCGCCGGGAAACGCTGGACGACGGTGTCGACGGAGACGGTCGGGTCGAGCAGCGCGGCGGGCAGGCCGAGGTCGTCGACCACGGCGACGCTCGCGGACTCCAGCGTGGGCTGCTCGTCGGGGCTGAACAGGCGGGCGAGCAGCCGCCAGTAGAGCACCTGGCGGCGGTTGGCGTGGGTGCGGTCGTCGGTCATCGGCGCAGCAACCGTCCCGCGCGTTCGCGCAGCACGGCCACGGCGTCGCCCGCCCTGGCCTCGGCCTTGGCGGCCTTCGCGTCGGTGACGCCGCATGCCCAGTCGCCGTTGTGCGCCTCGACGGTCTGCCGCTTGACCGTGGCCCGCACCGCGAGCGGTTGCAGCAGCCAGCGGCCGTCGTCCCAGCGCAGCAGGCCGAGGCAGGTGGTGGCGGTGGCCAGCAGCGCCGGGGTGAGCGGCCCGGCCGCCGGCAGCCGGTCGACGGCCAGCGGGATCACCGCGCCGTCGAGGTCGACCGTCGGGCCGCCGTCGCCGTCACGGTCGACCCGGCCCTCGACCAGGACCGGCTCGGCGATCGCGGCGGGGTGGCGGTGCAGCGGCGGGGTGGCGGCGGCGGTCGCGTCGGCGAGCAGGACCCGGGCCGTGGCGAACGGGTCGGCCGGCTCGGCGAGCGCCGCGCGGGCGTCGACCCAGTGCAGGTCGCCGCCGTGCGCGGGCAGGTCGGTGACGGTCAGCGCGCGCCGCTCGGCCAGCGCCTTGAGCAGCACCGGGTAGGCCTCCAGCAGCCGCCAGCCGGCCGGGCCGACGATGGTGGCGACCTTCGCCGCGCCGACGGTGACCCGGACCAGCCGGACCGCGCCGCCGCCGGCCGGTTCGAGCAGGGCGTGCAGTTGCACCTGGAACGCGGTGTCGTGTTCGTGCACGTCGACGCCGAGCGGCAGCAGCCGGCCGGACACCGGCTCCGCCGGCGTGGTCTCCGCGGTGGCGCCGGCGGCGAGCAGCACGGCCCGGCTCCACAGGTCGGCCCACCGGCGGGCGGGGACCCGGGTCGGGTCGGTCACCGGCAGGGCGGCGCGCAGCTCGGCGGCGAGGCCGTCGAGCAGCACCGCGAGGCGGCGCAGCGCCGGCTCGGCGAGCGCGGCCTCCACCGGCGCGGCGACGCCGGAGAGCAGCTCGTGGTCGGCGCCGCGCCAGCCGGCGAGCGCCAGCTCGTGCAGCCACGCCCGGGCCCCGGCGCGGGCGGGCGCGGCGTCCGCCGGCCCGCCGGTGGCGGCGGCCGATGGGACACGGGACCGGTGCAGCGCGGTGTCGAGCCGCTCCAGCAGCGCGTCGTGGACGGCGCCGAGCAGCGCGGCGCGGGCGCCGGCGAGCACGGCCAGGTGCTCCTCGGTGAGCGCGCCGGTGGTCGCGGCGCGCACCGCCTCGGCGACGCGGTCGGCCAGCGGGGTGCCGGCGACCGCGTCGGCCAGCGCCGCCCAGGCGGCGGCGTCCGGTTCGGCGACGCGGGCCAGGCCGCGCACCAGCGTGTCGTCGACGGCGTCGACGACGGCGAGCGCCTCGGCCAGCCCGGCGGGCGCGTCGGCGTCGAGCCGGGTGAGCTGCGCGGCGAGCATCAGCGCACCCCCGCCGTGGCCGGGAACCAGTGCAGCTCGGGCACCGGCGTGGTGGTCGGCGGCACCTCCAGGTAGGCCAGGTGGCTCAGGAAGCGGCTGAACACCACCGCCGCCGGGCCGGGCTCGTGCCGCGCCTCGGTGCGGGCCAGCAGCTCGCCGCCGGTGTCGACGCCGTCGCCGACGTCGACGCGCAGGTAGCGGGCGACCTGCGCGACGCCGTACTGCAGGACGGCCTCGTCGGCCAGCGCGTGCAGGTGCTTGCAGAGCAGCGTGCCGCGCAGGCCGCCGCAGGGCCGGTTGTTGTTGGTGCTGCAGTTGACCGCGTGGCTGCCGGCGGTCACCGAGGAGACGTAGACCCGCTCCACGTCGGACCCGCTGGACACCACCCCCTGCAGCCGCCCGTCGGCCAGCTCCACGAAGGGCACCTTGGCCAGCTTGCGGGCTCGCGCCGGGGGCGCGACCCGCAGCACGCTCCGCCGTCGCCAGGAGGCGTCGGTGGGCTCCGTCATCGTCTCGACCTCCCCGCCGGCGGCCGGCTCCGGGCACGCCGGAACGCCGTCGCCGGCCCGTGATCCGTGCCGTTGTGACGACTAGGATCATGGACCACGGGTACGACAGGAGCGCGCCGGGCTCACCCGGCGTCGAGCGCCACCAGCCGGGGCCGCAGCTCGGCCACCACCGGGTGCTCCGGTGCCAGCAGCGCCAGCGCGTCGGCGAGCGCCCGGCCCGGCGCGAGATGCCGGTACGCGCGCAGCGTGTCGAGCGCCGCGAGCAGTTCCAGCCGGGCCGGGCCGGGCCGGGTGAGCTGTTCGCGTACCCGCAGCGGCAGCCGCGCGTAGGCCTGGGCGCGGAACGCCGGGTCGGTCATCCCCGGCACCGCGAGCAGCAGGTCCACCAGCTCGCCGTCGGCGCGCGGGTGGGGGATGGGGGCGGCCGGCGGCCGGTCGTCGTCGCCGGCCAGCCGCAGCAACTCCTGGCGCAGCACCCGGTAGGACCGGTGCTCCGGCGAGTCGGGCCGGACGATGGTGAAGTGGTCGCCGGGCAGCACGCCGGCGTCCGGGAACACGCTGCGGGCGGAGGCCGGCGACACCACGGCGTCGCTCTCGCCCGCGAACGCCAGCACCCGGGTCGGCGACCCGGGCGGGTGCACGATCCGGTGCAGCACGGCGCGCTGGGCGTCCAGCACGGCGGCGTTCAGCGGCCGGAGTTGCCGCTCCTGCGGGTTGGCGCGCAGCAACGCCCGCCGCGCGGCGAGCCCGAGGTCGGATCCGGCGGTCGGGCAGGCGTACATCAGCAGCAGGCGGATCCGGGCCAGGTCGGCGTCGTCGTCGGTGAGCATCCGGGCCAGCGCCCGCTGCGCCACCAGGCCGCCCTGGCTGTGCGTGACAAGCGCCAGCCGGGGCCGGTCGGCCAGGTCGTGCCGCAGGAACGTGCGCAGCCCGTCGGCGACGTCGTCGAACGTCGGCACCTGGCGCAACGGATGCCAGGACAGCAGCGAGGTGGCGTAGCGGAACGCGTGGGTGTCGACGTCGCCGAGCGCCGGGTCGGCCCGGATCAGGTCACGGAACGTCGCCCACACCTGGTCCGAGGACAGGAAGCCGTGGACGAACACCACAGTGGTTCTGGCCACGGCGTCACGCTAGCACCGCGCCGCACGCGGCGTGGCGCGGCGGAAACCCCGCGCCACGCCGGGATTCTTCGGCCCGCCGAGCGTCCGGGAGGCCCGCCACTATGGATAATGACTCCCCGTGAATCAACCGTACGCTGTCGACGTCGACTCGGAGCTGATCGATCTGAAGCCGGTCGATCTCGCCCTGCTTCCCGAGCTTGACCAGGAGATTCTCGGTCCGGTCATGGGCCGGTTGCTGCGCCGTGTCGACGATCCCGAGAGCATCACCAGTGGTTACAATCCGCAACGACTCGACTGATCTCGCCCACCCGGGTGGAGGAAGCATGACCGTCACGCAGCCGATCGACGAGCTGGACCGGCACCGGCTCGACCGCCACCACTTCGGGGACCTGGCGGCGGGCGGCGGCGACGCCGGGACCGTCGAGGAGCTGCTCGCCGCCGAGCACAGTTGGCGGCTGCTGCAGTTGCGCGCCGTGCTCGACGCGGTGGCCGGCACGCCGGAGGTGGCGGGGCCGCTGCCGCCGGTGGCCGAGGCGTGGGCCCTGCTGGTGGCGGCGCAACGCCGCGCACCGGCCGAGGTCGACCGGCTGATCGCGCACCCGCACGTCGGCACCTGGGCGGGGTACGTGCTGCGCCGGCTGCGCGGCTCCACCGTCACCGCCGACGGCCCGCTCTGGGCCGACCTCGGCTACCTGCACGCCCTCGCGGCCGTGGCCGGCGTCCGCGCGGGCCTGTCGTTCGCGTTGCGGGTGCCGGTGCGCGACGGGTTCGCCGCGCTGCCCACGCTGGGCGGCGCCGTGCTGCCCGCCCCGCAGCGGTGGACGGTGGCCGAGGTGGCCGGCGCCGACGGCGCGGCGACCGTCACGCTCGACGGCCACCGGGTCGCCTTCGACCGGGCCGGTGGCGGCGGCGACGGCTGGTTCGCGCTGCCCACCGTGCGGGCCGAGGCCGGCGGCCGGACGCTGACCGTCGGCCTGGACTTCCTCGACCCGTACCGCAATCTGCGCAGCCCGACCCCGCCGGACCTGGACACGGTCGCGGCCGTCGACCGCTGGCGGACGCTGCTCACCCAGGCGTGGGAACTGCTCGTGCGGGTCTGCCCGGAGCGCGCCGCCCCGATCGCCCGCGGCCTGTTCTCGGTGGTGCCGCAGCGCCCGGCCGAGCGGTTCCGCACCATGAGCGCGTCGGCCGGGGACGCCTTCGGCAGCATGCTCATCTCGGAGCCGGAGGACGCGCCGGAGCTGGCGGTGACGCTGGTGCACGAGTTCCAGCACATCAAGCTCGGCGGCCTGCTGCACCTGACGCCGCTGCTGACCGCCGAGCCGCCGCACCGGCTCTACGCGCCGTGGCGGGACGACCCGCGCCCGCTGGGCGGCCTCCTGCAGGGCGTGTACGCGTTCGTCGGGATCACCGAGTTCTGGCGGGCGTACCGACCGGTGGCCGCCGGCGCCGGCGGCCCGGTCGCGCACTTCGAGTTCGCCCGGTGGCGGCGGCAGGTCGCCGCGACGGTGGCGATGCTGCGCGCCCGGCCGGAGCTGACCGACGTCGGCCGGCGCCTGCTCGACGGCCTGGCCGCCACGGCCGAGACCTGGCGGTCGGAGCCGGTGCCGGCGGAGGTGCTCGCCGCGGCCGACGCGGCGGTCGACGACCACCGGGCCCAGTGGCGGCTGCACCACCGGCGCCCCGACCCGGCGGTGGTGCGGGCGTTCGCCGACGCCTGGCGGGCCGGCGCGGCCCGTCCCGACACCGACGGCGCGGACCCGCCGGTGGTGGCGGACGCCGCCGCGCGCCGGCTGGACACCCGCGCGGTGCTGCTGCTGTGGCGGCTCACCGACCCGGAGGGCTTCGACCGGCTGCGCAAGGACCCGTCGACGGTCGGCGAGCGGGTCACCGGGGCCGGTCCGGCCGACCTGGCCTACGCCGCCGGCGACACCGCGCACGCGCACCACCTGCACCTGGCCGAGCTGGCCGCCGGGCCGGGCAGCCCGTCGGCGTGGGCCGGGCTGACGCTGACCAGCGCCGCCCTGGGCCTCGACGAGGCGGCGGCGGCGCTGCGCAGCCGACCCGAGCTGGTCCGCGCCGTGCACGGCGCCCTGCTCGCCGCCGGCTCGCCGGCGGACCCGGTGGAGCTGGCGGCCTGGATCGGGCCGGCCCCGACCGCCGGCTGAGCCGCCCGGCCCCGGTGGCGGTACGCGAGCCGCCGCCGGGGCGGGCCGGCTACAGCGGCATCGGATCCAGGTCGCAGTCGCCCCGCACCGCCGGGTCCAGGCCGGCGCGGGTCGCCGGGTGCGCGTCGCCGAGCGTCCGGTGGAACGTCGGCCCGATCTCGTCGAGCAGCGCCCGCCCCTCCGCCACCCGCTCCAGCGCGATCAGGTCCATCGCCAGGTTGCCCAGCGCGATCAGCGTGGTCGGGTGCTCCGGCCCGAACACCTCCCGCGCCCGGTCCACGGTCGCCCGGTCCAGCTCGTACGCGGCCCGGTGCTCGCCGAGCACGTAGAGATCGTTGCCGAGGTTGATCGAGGCGGCCAGCACCAGCGGATGGTCCGGCCCGAGGCGGCGGGCGAGCACGGTCAGCCCGGCCTCGTTGACCGACCGGGCGAGCGCCGCGTCGCCGCGCAGCCGGTGCACGATCGCCGCGTTGGCGCGGGCCGCCACCGTGTACGGGTGCTCGTCGCCGAAGAGCCGGTGGTAGCTCTCGGTGATCTCCTCGCTGAGCCGGGCCGCGGAGTCGAGGTCGCCGGTGGCGCGCAGGTCGACGGCGAGACCGAACGCGGCGAGCAGGGTGTCCGGGTGGCCCGCGCCGTAGCGGGCGGCGAAGCCGTCGCGTACCTCCTGGGAGAGGTCGCGGGCGGTGACGTGGTCGCCGGCCTTGCGCACCGCGGAGGCCAACCGGCGGCGGGCCAGCAGTGTCTGGGTCTGCGCGCTGCCCCAGACCAGCGGCAGCCGGTCCACCACGTTCTGCATCTCCGCCCGGGCGGGCAGGTACTCGCCCAGCTCGCGCCGGTCGATGATGAGGTTGAGGTGGGACTCCAGCGTCTGCGCGTGGTCCTCGCCGAACAGCAGCACCCGGTGCGCGTAGGTGGACCGGTCGACGGCGAAGGCCCGTCGCATGTCGCCGGTCAGGCGCAGGCTGACCGCGAGGTTGTGGGCCGCGTTGAGGGTGCTCGGGTCGTCCTCGCCGAGCAGCACCACGTGCCGGCGGTAGACGTCCTCGTCGATCTCCAGGGCCTGCGCGAAGTCGCCGGCGACGCGCAGGTCGGCGGCGACCGCGCCGCGGGCGCTCAGCAGCTCCTCGGTGTCCTCGTCGCTGGCGCTCTCGTGGGCCCGCAGGATCCGGCTGTTCAGCTCCCGGGCCTCGGAGTGCCGGCCCAGGCGGTAGAGCATGAAGCCGAGCCACTGGCCGATCCGCAGCGTGGTCGCGTCGGTCTCGCCGAGCCGCTGCCGCCAGGTGTCGTAGGCGTGCCGGGACAGCTCCAGCGACGCCTCCATGTCGCCCCACCAGTAGAGGTAGCGGGCCTCGTTGTAGATGAGCTGGTGCACCCAGCCCTGGGCGGACTCGACCGCGCCGGAGACCAGCACGTGCGGGTAGAGGTCGGCGTAGCTGGGCCAGTTGGCCGGCGTGTCCGGGTCGTTGCGGTCGCCGGTGGCGAGCAGCCGGTGGGCGCTGGCCCGCATGGCGTCGCGCTCGCCGGCGTTCATCCGGTCCAGCAGCACCGCCTGGATCAGCCGGTGCATCTGGATCGAGTTGGTGCGGTGGATCACCCGCGCCAGCGCGTAGCGGTTGATGTCGCGGATGGCCCGGCCGAGCCGCATCGGGTCGCGCAGCGCGCCGTTGAGCTCGGGGTGGATGTCGGCGTTCTGCGCGCCGCTGAACAGCGTGCGGGGGATCGGCTCGGGGGCCAGGAAGGAGCACACCTGCAGCAGCCGGAACGCGGCCGGGTTGGCGACCACCAGCCGGTCCAGCGAGACGTTCCAGGCGGCCGCCACGGGCAGTTGGTAGTCCATCGGCGGCGCCTGTTCGAGCAGCTCGACGCGCTTCTCCTCGAACAGTCGCAGGTATTCCTCGGCCGGCATGCCGGTCTCGGCGCGCCAGGCCGCCGCCTGTTCCAGGGCCAGCGGCAGGTCGCCGAGCGCGTCGGCCAACCGGTCGGCCTGCTCGTCGGTGAGTTCCGGGCCGCGCCGGCGCAGCAGCTCGACGCTCTCGGCGCGGGTGAAGACGTTCACCTCGAGGGTGCGGGCCATGGTCGCCCACTGCGGGTTGCGTGAGGTGATCATGATGCTGCCGGAGCCGCCGGTGGGCAGGTAGGGCAGCAGCACCTCCGGGCTCTCCGCGTTGTCGAAGATCAGCAGCCAGCGCGGGTAGGGGCGGCCCAGCCGCAGCGCCTCCTGCACCGCGAGCCGGGCGCTGCCCACGTCCGGCCCGGCGGTCAGGTTCATCCGGTGGGCCAGCTCGACCAGGGAGGCGCCGATCTGGGTGGCGCGTTCGGCCGGGATCCACCAGATCAGGTCGTACTCGCCCTGGTGCTGGTAGACGTATTCCACGGCGAGGTGGGACTTGCCCACGCCGCCCATCCCGTGCAGGGCGTGCGGCAGCACCGCCGTGGTGCCGCCCTGGATCTGCCGGTGCAGCAGGGTCAGCAGGTCGGCGCGACCGGTGAAGTTGGGGTTGCGCGGCGGGACGTTGCCCCAGACGGCGGGAGTCCGGCCGGGGGTGCTGGCGTCCACTGGGGTCGTCGACAATCCGGCTCCTTCAGCGGGGACGCTACGGTGGGGGACGTCGGCTTCTTCGCCTCCACCCATGATGACATTCGTGCCCCGCGATGCGGGAGTGTCGCGGACGTCGCGTTCGTCCGGCGTGTCCTGCTCCAGCGCGGTGCGCAGCCGCCGGGCCCGCCCCAGGTAGCGGCCGGAGAGCGCGCGCAGCACCGCCATCTCCACCCGGGCGTCGGCGGCCGGGCCGGGCAGGTCGAGCGGGACGCCGTCCGGGTCGGACAGCACCGGCCCCCACGCGGCCAGCTCCGGCCGGTCCGGGCCGAGACGCGCCGCGAGGGCCCGCAGGATCCGTACCGTCTCCGCCCGCCGGCCGATCGCCAGCAGCTCCTCCCGGACGCCGGGCCGGAAGTCGACACCGAGCCGGCTCGGCCCCGGCTCGACCAGCGGGCCGGTGAGCACCTCGGCCAGGTGCACGTCGCCGGCCTCGGGCACCACCTCGTCGCGGACCGCCGCCACGGCCGCCGGGTCCAGCGGCGCCGCGGCCAGCCCGGTGGCCAGCCGCAGCGCCGTCGGGGACGCCCAGGAGACGAACTCGCGGACCGCCGCCGCCGGATCCCACCGCGGCGGGGGACGCCGGTCGGGAGGTCGCGGCGGCCGGGCGTACGCCAGGACGGCCGGCAGGTCGACCCAGCGCGGATGCCGGCCGGCGACCAGGTCCACCCAGGCGGCCAGCCAGCGGGGCCGCAGCTCCACCACCGGCACCGGCACCGCGTCGGGGTCGGCCGGGCGACCGGCGTCGGTCCACGCGCGCAACGGGTCCGGTTGCCGCCACCACAGCCGCGAGTTCGGCGCGCCGGCCCGGGGCGCCCGCAGGCCCAGCCGCTGCGCGGCGAACCCGCCCCGGTGCCACATCTGCTGCGGCAGCAGGTGCACCACCGCCACCGGCTGGCGTCGCGCCCACGCGTGCAGGTGCGGCAGGGCCGCGCCGCTGCGCCAGGCCGGGGCGGCCCCGTCGGAGAGCACCAGGACGATCCGGTGCCGCCGCACCGCGGGCAGTCCCGACGCGGCGGGCACGGCCGGACCCCGCCGGCCGCGCCGCAGCAGCACCTCCTCGGGGCGGGTCCCACCGGTGGCGAGGTGGCACACCTGCACGTCGTGGAAGGCCATGTGCCGGCGGAGCAGGGTGGTGAAGGTCCGCACCCGGGCCGACCAGACCGTCATCGAGGGGTGCTCGTCCACCACCAGCACCACGTCCCAGCGGGCCCGCGCCGCCCGCCGCAGCACCGGCCGGGCCAGTCCCGCCTCGGCCTGGGCGGCGGTGGCCTCCTGGTCGTACACGAACAGCTCCCGCGGCGAGACCAGCCGCCGGAACGGACGCAGCACGTCGGCGAGCGACTCCTCGCCGGCGGTCGCGGCGCCGGGGTCGGCCGGGCCGGCGGGGAGCCGGGCCGGCCGGGTCATTCCGGGTCCGCCGTCGGCCCGCCGCGCCACAGCACCTCGGCGAGCCGGTCCCAGTCCGCGGCGTCGTCGGCGTCGGCGGCGGCGAGCTGGACCGCGTCGAGCAGGTGGTCCAGGGTGGGCGCCTCGGGGCCGTGCCGGCGCTCCAGGTACGCCCCGACCAGCCCGGCGGCGCCCGCGGGCCGCTCGGCGAAGTGCGCGTCGACCATCTGCAGCAGGGTGGTCTCGTCCGGGTCGGCCATCCGCAACCGCAGGCAGTGACGCAGGAACGCCGGCGGGAACACCCGGTCCTCGGTGCAGGTCATCACCACCAGCGGGAACTCGTGGCAGCGCACCCGCCCGGCGCGTACCGTGGCCCGGCCGCCCGGGTCCGCGGTGTGCACGGTGACCTCCGGGCTGTGCTCCGCCGCCCGGACCAGCTCGGGGATCTCGAACCCGCCGTCGTCGAAGACGGTGCGCAGTTGCTGGGGCAGGTCGATGTCGCTCTGGTCCAACTCGTCGACCAGCAGCACCCGGGGTGTGCGGTAGGGCAGCAGCGCGGTGCCCAGCGGCCCGAGGCTGAGATGCTCGCCCAGCTCGTCGCCGATCGCGCGGTCCGGGCTGCGGCCGGCGCGGACCCGCCCGAGCGGGTCGTGCTGGTAGAGGCCGGCGCGCACGGTGTCGTGGGTGGACACCGGCCAGTGCAGCACCCGGCCCAGGCCGAGTTCCCGGGCGATCCGGTAGGCCAGGCTGGACCGGCCGGACCCGGCGCGACCGGTGACCAGGAGCGGGCGGCGCAGCAGCAGCGCGGCGTTGACCACGTCCACCTCGCGGGGGTCGGGGTGCCGGGCGGCCGTCGCCGCGCCGAGCCGGCGCTCCAGGTCCGGGTCGTCGGTGGCCGCCGGCGGCTCGTCCGGCCCGCCGTCGAAGGCGCGCCAGCGCGGCGGCGCCGGCCAGCGGCGGTCCCGCTCGGCCGGGTCGAGCGGCTCCCCGGTGCCCCGGTAGACCCGCCACCCGGCGGTGCCCGGGGCGCTCACGACGACCGTCCCGGCCGGTCGTCGGGCCGGTGCAGCTCGGGGGTGCGTTCCGGGTCGTCCCAGAGCACCACCAGGTGCCGGCCGCTGTGCCGGTCGGCGTGCGGCTCCAGCGCGAGCGCGTCCAACCGCGCCCGCCGGGCGTGCACCGGGAGGCGCGCGATGCGTCCGTCGGCGGTCATGTCCCGGATCTCCTCCCAGAACTCCGTGTCGGACGGGCGGGTGCGGTGCCAGACGATCACCGGCAGCCCGGCCCGGAGGGCGGTCATCACTTCCTTGAACCCGAGCGGGTTCGACGGCGTCGGCGGGGCGCTGAGCAGCAGGGTCGACCAGCGCGGGTCGGCGGTCAGCTCGGCCTCCAACCGGGTCAGGTACGCCGAGCCGTCCGGCCGGCTGCGGAACAGCCGGCTGTGCGCCGGCTCGGCCTGCAGGTGCTCCCACCGGCGCCGCCAGGCCCGGTGCCACTCCGGTTGCCGCAGCCGGTTGAGGCTGCGCACCACCACCGGGTAGTCCATCGCCAGCACCTTCTGTTCCAGGTGGACGCTCGCCGGCTCCTTGCGCCACCAGGCGACGTCCTCGTTGAGCAGTTCCACCGGCAGGACCAGTTCCACGGCGACGTCGGCGCGCCGGTCGGACCACTCGATCTCCATCTGGTGGACGATCCGCTCGACGGTCGCCTCCAGCTCGGCGTACGCGACGTCGGTGAGCTGGCCGTGCCGCCGGGAGTGCCACCCCTGCGCGCCCTGCCACTGCCGGTAGTGCGAGACGGTGTAGCCGGCGCTGCCGGGGGCCAGGTCCGGCTCGACCTGGACGACCAGGTAGACGTACGGCTCGGGGGTCTGGTCGCCGGCGTTGACCTGCGCCCGCCGGCGGTCCAGGTCGGCGGTCAGCTCCAGCAGGCTGGCCCGGCGCCGGTTGCGGTGCCGGATCACCCGGGCGGTCTCGGTGTCCACCTCGTGCTCCAGCAGCACCAGGAAGAGCATGTTCGGGGGCAGCCCGCGCGGCGGGTCGTTCTGCCCGGAGAGGTAGACGAAGACGTCCCAGGCGGTGACGCACCAGGACGGCGGCGTGGCGGTCTTGTGGTCGGTGGCCCGCTGGTAGAGCCAGCCGAGCGACTCCGGGCGGTGCGCGGTCAACGCGGGTCGCAGCTCGGTCCAGTCCTCGGCGGCCAGCACCTCGAAAAGGTCGACCTCGTACCGCAGCCGGTGCAGCGGGCCGAGTTGGGCGGCGGCCGGTTCGAACAGCGCGACCACGCCGATCAAGGCGGCCAGGTCGTCGAGGCAGACGCGCGCCACCTCGATGCTCTGGTCGCGGGGGTTGGCGTAGTCGTTGACGCCGTGCTGGGCGAGCCGTTCGCGGAGCCTGCCCACCATCAGCCGGCGGCTGTCGGGCTCCTGGAGCAGGCGCATGCCGGAGAGCAGGTCGACCAGTTCTTCCTCGACGCGGCGTCGCTGGGCGGCGCCGGGGGACGGAAGCTGCGTCATGGGCCATCCGGTTCGTCGCACGGCGGGGGTCGGAGGTCGGCCGGTGCGGCCACGCCGGCACGGCGGCGGGCGGCGGCGGACGTCCATGATCGCAGCGGGGGTGGCGGTCTCACGTCGACTGTCCGGTCCCCGACATCGTTGGCATCGGTATCCTCCGATTCATCGTGGCGGAGCACGCACCATTCTGACGCCGTGGTCAAGTGCCGACCACGGACGGTGGTCGCGGGTGGACTGCCGCCGAGGCCCAAACGACCGTTAAGCTTGCAGGGGTCCGTACCCGGACGCCGCCCCGGCTCACCCACCCCACGGAGCTCATCGCGCTATGGACGTCGACCGGATCCTCCCCACCGACGAGGCCCACGACCTGCTGGACCTCGCCACCGAGCTCGCCGACCGGGAGCTGGCCCCGCGGGCCGCCGGCTTCGAGGAACGCGCCGAGTTCCCCCGCGACGTGCTGCGCACCCTCGGCCGGGCCGGCCTGCTCGGCCTGCCGTACGCCGAGGAGCACGGCGGCGCCGCCCAGCCGTACGAGGTGTACCTGCAGGTGCTGGAGATCCTCGCCAGCCGGTGGCTGGCCGTGGCCGAGGCGGTCAGCGTGCACACGCTGTCCTGCTACCCCCTCGCGCAGTTCGGCACCGACGAGCAGCGCAAGCTGCTGCCCGACATGATCGGCGGGGAGCTGCTCGGGGCGTACTGCCTCTCCGAGCCGCAGGGTGGCTCGGACGCGGCGTCGCTGACCACCCGGGCGGTGCGCGACGGCGACGACTACGTGGTGACCGGGACCAAGGCGTGGATCACCCACGCCCGGGTCGCCGACTTCTACAACATCTTCTGCCGCACCGGCGGGCCCGGCCCGAGGGGCATCTCCTGCCTGCTGGCCGACCGGGGCACGCCGGGCATCCACCCGCAGGCGGCCGAGCGCACCATGGGCCTGCACGCCTCGCCGGTGGCGCAGGTCGCCTTCGACGACGCCCGGGTGCCCGCCGAGCGGCTGGTCGGCGGCGAGGGCGCCGGCTTCACCATCGCCATGTCCGCGCTGGACTCCGGCCGCCTCGGCATCGCCGCCTGCGCGGTGGGGCTGGCGCAGGCGGCGCTCGACTACGCGGTCGGCTACGCTCGCGAGCGCCGGCAGTTCGGCCGGGCGATCATCGACTTCCAGGGGCTCGGGTTCAACCTGGCCGACCACGCCACCGGGATCTCCGCGGCCCGCGCGCTGATGCTGGCCGCCGCGCGGCTGCGCGACGCCGGCCGGCCGTACTCGATCGAGGCGGCGAAGGCGAAGCTGTTCGCCACCGACCTGGCGATGCGGGTGACCACCGACGCGGTGCAGGTGCTCGGCGGCGCCGGCTACGTCGCCGACCACCCGGTCGAGCGGTACATGCGCGAGGCGAAGGTGCTGCAGATCGTCGAGGGCACCAACCAGATCCAGCGACTGGTCATCTCCCGCGCCCTGGCCAAGGGCTAACCTGTCGCGGTGACCTTCCCCCGGATCACCGTCGACCCCGACGTCATGGGCGGCGCGCCCTGCGTGCGGCAGTCGCGCATCCCCGTGGCCACGCTGCTGGCCATGATGGCCGAGGGCATGTCCGTCACGGACATCCTCACCGACCTGCCGTTCCTCGACGAGGAGGACATGGCGGAGGTGCTCAACTACGCCGCCGACGCGGTCCGCGACCGGACGGCCCGCTGAGCGTCACGACGGCGGGGCGGGTACGCCCTGGGAGCGCTATCTCCGGTAGGTTGCACCGCGTGGAGGACATCGACCGCGCCATCGTCGCCGCGCTGACCGGCGACGGTCGGCTGTCGTACACGGACCTGGCCGAGCGGGTGGGGCTGTCGGTGTCCGCCGTGCACCAGCGGGTCCGCCGGCTGGAGCAGCGCGGCGTGATCAGGGGCTATTCGGCCCGCGTGTCGTTCGAGGCGCTGGAGCTGCCGCTGACCGCGTTCGTGGCGATCCGGCCGTTCGACCCGTCGCAGCCCGACGACGCGCCGGAGCGGCTGGCCCACCTGCCCGAGATCGACTCGTGCTACTCGGTCGCGGGGGAGGACTTCTACCTCCTGCTCGTGCGGGTCGCCGGCCCGGCCGACCTGGAGCGGCTGCTGCAGGAGATCCGCACCTCCGCGAACGTCACCACCCGCACCACGGTGGTGCTCTCCACGCCCTACGAGAACCGGCCGCCGAAGATCAGTGCCGAGCTGCCCGGTCGGCCGCGGTCGCGTTCGGCGTCGGAGCCGGCAGGTTCCACCGCTGGATGACCGGGCGGCCGTGCTCGTGACCGAGCACGCTCAGCGTCGCGGTGTCCAGCCGCAGCAGCCCGCCGGCCGACGGCGGCAGCCCGATCCAGCGCGCCCCGAGCACCCGCAGGCTGTGCCCGTGCCCGACCAGGGCGACGCTGCCGCGCTCCAGCAGCGGGGCGACCCGGGCCAGGACGCGGTCCAGGCGGGCGGCCACCTCGTCCGGTGACTCGCCGCCGGGTCCGCCGTCGGCCCAGATCGTCCAGTCCGGCCGTTCCTCGGTGATGGCCGCGGTGGTGCGTCCCTCGTACTCGCCGTAGTTCCACTCGGCCAGGTCGGGGTCGGTGGCGTCGACGGTCAGCCCGGCGAGGTGCGCGGTGCGGGTGGCGCGTTGCCGAGGGCTGGACAGCACCCGCACGAAGCGCCGGCCGGCGAGCAGGGGAGCGAGCGCGCGGGCCTGCCGCTCGCCGTCGGCGGTCAGCTCCAGATCGGTGTACGAGGTGTGCCGGTGGCTGGCGCTCCACGCGGTCTCGCCGTGCCGGATCAGCAGGATCTCGTTCACCGGCCCAGTCAACCACGCCTGCCGTGCCGGCACCGGAAGCCGTTCTGACCTATTGTCCTAGGATGCCTTACGCGATGTGCGCCGGCCGACGACGTTTCCCGAGCCCGGCACCGGGGACGCAAGCCGGGCAAGCCGCGACCCGACGAGGAGGGCGACATGAGCTTCACCGACAAGGCGAAGAACAAGGCCCAGGAGATGAGCGGCATGGCCAAGGAGCGCATCGGCGACATGACCGACAACGAGCGGTTGCGGGCCGAGGGCGCCGGCGAGCAGAGCACGGCGCGCGCCAGGCAGGCCGGGGAGAACGTCAAGCAGGCCGGCCGCGACGTCAAGGACGCGTTCGAGAAGTGACCACGAACGAAGGCGGGCCACCGGAGTACCGGTGGCCCGCCTTCGCGGTGTCCCTGGGGGTGCGGGTCAGTCGTCGCGGTGGGCGCGCCACCAGGCCTGACCGGCCTCCGGCAGGGTGTCGATCGGGTCGTAGTAGGCGTAGCGCTTGTTGAGCGCCTCCAGGTCGGCCGACTCGATCGAGGTGCGGTAGTTCTTGGTCCAGTAGGAGATGCCGCGCTCACGGTCGTAGTCGGTGAGCATGTGCACCCAGCGCTTGCCGACGAACGGGACGTCGCAGACGATGCGCGGGGTGGCGTAGCCGGGCAGGTAGCCCATGATGTCGTGCTGGAGCTGCTGGGCGTGCCAGACCGGGACCCGCCAGTGCTCGGCGTTGGGGATCAAGTCGCACATGTAGAAGTAGTACGGCAGGATGCCCGCCTCGCCCTGGAGCGCGAAGCAGAGGTCGAGCAGGTCGGCGCTGGTGGCGTTGACGCCGCGCATGAGCACGCCCTGGTTGCGCACGTCGCGGACGCCGACGTCGAGGGCGGTCTGGGCGGCCTTGGCGACCAGCGGGGTCAGCGACTGGGCGTGGTTGACGTGGGTGTGGATGGCCAGGTTGACACCGCGGCGGGCGGCGGTGCGGGCGACCCGCTCCAGGCCCTCGACCACGTCGGGCTGCAGCCAGTGCTGGGGCAGGCCCATGAGGGCCTTGGTGGCGAGCCGGATGTCGCGGATGGTCCCGATCTCGAGCAGCCGCATGAGGTACGACTCGAGGTTCTTCCACGGCACGTTGGCCACGTCGCCGCCGGAGACGACCACGTCGCGGACCCCGGGGTGGGCCTTGAGGTAGGCGATGTGGGCGTCGTAGCGGTCGACCGGCTTGAGGGTGAGCTTGAGCTTGTCGACGGCGGGGGTGGAGTTGCCGACGAGGTCCATCCGGGTGCAGTGGCCGCAGTACTGCGGGCAGGTGGAGAGCAGCTCGGCGAGAACCTTGGTGGGGTAGCGGTGGGTGAGGCCCTCGGCGACCCACATGTCGTGTTCGTGGAGGCTGTCGCGGCTGGCGTAGGGGTGGGACGGCCAGTCGGTGCGCCGGTCGGAGGCGACCGGGATCATGTAGCGGCGGACCGGGTCGGCGAGCAGCGCCTCGGTGGTCATCGGCGCGAACGGCACCATCGTGTTGATCATCTGGGGCGGCACCAGCATGGACATGGTGGCCAGGGCCTTCTGGTCGGCCTCGAGGTCGGCGTAGAAGGTCTCGTCGACGAGGTCACCGAGGACCGTGCGGAGCTGCTTGATGTTCTTGACGCAGTTGACGCGCTGCCACTGTGCGCTCTCCCACTGTTCCCGGGTGACGTGGCGCCAGCCGGGGAAGCGGGTCCAGTCGGGTTCGACCAGGGGGGCGCGTCGGTATTCGTAGGGCTGTCCGGCGGTGGGAGCGGCGACCGGCGTGGAGCGGGGCGTCGGGATGGTCTCCACCGGTTGGGTCTGGGTCACGGCCCCTCCTCGTCGTGGTGCGGGTTGATCAACCTTGCGAAGGCTACTGGAAAATCTGCGGTGAAGAAATTAGTCTGCCGTAAGTTTTCCCGCGACGCGAACCCTGGCCAGGGGTTCGGGCGGCTGGACATAGGGGGTCGGGCGTGACGTCACCGGTGGGTCTGCACCGAGTCGTGGAACCGGCGGGGGTGCTGCCGCAGGCGGCCTGGCGCCTGGACGCCGACCCGCGGATCGCGGCGAACGAGGTGCGGATCCGGGTGGAGCGGCTGAACCTGGACGCGGCGAGTTTCCGGCAGTTGGCGGAGAAGCACGGCGGCGACGGCGAGAGGGTCCGCGCCGAGGTGCTGGACATCATCTCGACCCGGGGCAAGATGCAGAACCCGGTGACCGGTTCCGGCGGCATGCTGATCGGCACGGTGGAGGAGGCGGGGCGGCGCTCCCCGCTGGGGCTGCGCCCGGGGGACCGGGTGGCCACGCTGGTGTCGTTGACGCTGACGCCGCTGACCGTCCTCGACGGGCTGGCCCGCTGGGACGGGCGCAGCGAGCAGGTGCCGTGCGACGGGTACGCGATCCTGTTCGCCCGGTCGATCGCCGCGGTGCTGCCGGCGGACCTGCACCCGGAGCTGTCGCTCGCCGTGCTGGACGTGTGCGGGGCGCCGGCGTTGACCGCGCGGGTGGTGGCCGAGCAGGTGGCGCGGCGGGGCCGCGAGGGTGATGCGCGTCCGGTGTCGGTGGCGGTGATCGGCGGGGCCGGCAAGAGCGGGTCGCTGTCCCTCGCGGCGGCGCGGCGGGCGGGCGCGGCTCGTGCGGTCGGGGTGGTGCCGGTGGCGGCGGAGCGTGACGCGCTGGTGGCGGCCGGGTTGGCCGACGCGGTGGCCCTCGCGGACGCGCGGGATCCGGTGGGGTTGTCCACGGCGGTGACCACGGCGTTGGGTACGCCGGCGGACGTGACGGTGGTGTGCGTGGACGTGCCGGGGTGTGAACACGGTGCGGTGCTGGCCACGGCGGACGGCGGTACGGTGATCTTCTTCTCGATGGCGACGAGTTTCGCGGCGGCGGCGTTGGGTGCGGAGGGCCTGGCGGCGGACGTGACGATGCTGGTGGGGAACGGGTTCGTGCCGGGGCACGCGGAGCTGGCGTTGGAGTTGTTGCGCTCCGAGCCGGGGGTGCGCGGCCTGTTCGAGGCGCGGCTGGCGGCAGACTGAGGTCATGACGAACCCCTCGACGTTGTATCGCGGTGGAGTGCTGCACTGTCCGGCCGAGCCGAGCGCGACGGCGCTGTTGGTGCGGGACGGGCGGATCGCCTGGTTGGGTGCGGACGCGGACGCGCCGGCGGCCGACCGGGTGGTGGAGGTGGGCGGCGCGCTGGTGACGCCGGCGTTCGTGGACGCGCACGTGCACGCGACGGACACCGGTCTGGCGTTGTCGGGGCTGGATCTGTCGGTGGTGCGTTCGGGTGGGGAGCTGCTGGCGGCGGTGGCGGCGTTCGCGGGCGGGTTGCCGGGCGACGCGGTGGTGTTGGGGCACGGGTGGGACGAGTCGTCGTGGGCGGATGCGGTGTTGCCGGACGCGGCGGCGGTGGATCGGGCGGCGGGTGGTCGCCGGGTGTATCTGTCGCAGGCGTCGATCCATTCGGCGTTGGTGTCGGCGTCGTTGTTGGCGGCGTGTCCGGAGGCGGCGGGTGCGGCGGGGTTCGACGGGTCGGGGTGGTTGCGTCGGGATGCGCATCACGTGGTGCGGGCGGCGGCGTTCGCGTCGGTGACGCGGGCGCAGCGGGTGGCGGCGCAGCGTCGGGCGTTGGGGCATGCGGCGTCGTTGGGGATCGCGGCGGTGCACGAGTGCGGTGGTCCGGACATTTCCGACGAGGAGGACTTCGCCGGTCTGTTGGCGGTGTCGGGGGACGGGCTGCCGGAGGTGTACGGGTACTGGGGTGAGCTGCTGGGTGCGGCGCGGGCCCGGGACCTGGGCGCGGTGGGCGCCGGTGGTGACCTGTTCGCGGACGGGGCGTTGGGGTCGCGGACGGCGCACGTGTCGGGGGCGTACCTGGACGGGGAGCCGGGGGCGTGCGGGCACGGGTACGTGTCGGCGGAGCAGGTGCGTGATCATCTGTTGGACTGTGCGGCGCACGGGATGCAGGGCGGGTTCCACGCGATCGGTGACGCGGCGATCGGGACGGTGTTGGCGGGGTTCGCGGAGGCGGCGGAGAAGCTGGGTACGGAGCGGTTGCGGGCGGCGCGGCACCGGGTGGAGCACGCGGAGATCATGAGCAAGCGGTTGATCGCGGGGTTCGTGGAGTTCGGGATCGTGGCGTCGATGCAGCCGGCGTTCGACCGGTTGTGGGGTGGTTCGGGGCGGATGTACGAGTCGCGGTTGGGGTTGGCGCGGTCGTTGGAGTCGAATCCGATGGGTGCGATGCACGGGGTGGGGGTGGCGTTGGCGTTCGGGTCGGATTCGCCGGTGACGCCGTTGGACCCGTGGGGTTCGGTGCGGGCGGCGGCGGCGCATCACAACCCGTCGCAGCGGATGAGTGTGCGGGCGGCGTTCGCGGCGCACACGCGCGGTGGTTGGCGGGCGGTGCATCTGGACAACGAGGGGGTCCTGGCGTTGGGTGCGCCGGCGACGTTCGCGGTGTGGGACTCCCCGGCGGGGGTGGAGCGGGGTCTGCCGGTGCTTCAGGCCGAGGATCCGGAGGTGCGGGGGGCGGACGATCCGACTCCGCTTCCGGTGTGCCGGGCCACGGTGTTGCGCGGTGACGTGATCTATCAGCGGGAAGGGACTTCGTGACAGGCAAGCTTGGGTTGGATCCGGCGCTGGTGGCGCGGGCGCGGGAGTTGGCGCGCCGGGCCGGGCAGCCGGTGGTGGATCTGGCGCGTAGCCACACGACGGTGTCGGTGGAGCGGGCGGTGCTGCGGCTGGCCGGGGTGTCCGGCGCGGATCCGGACGGGATTCCGTGGGTGAACCGGCTGGTCGACGCGGTGGTCGCCGACGTGGGGTTGGGGCACGGGGTGTCGGTGCCGGTGTTCGACGCGTTGGCGCGGGAGGGCATCGCGGACGTGACGTTGCTGGCGCAGAAGGCGGCGGCCGGGTCGGTGCGGTTCGCGGTGCCGTCGGGAAAGGCGGCGACGGCGGCGCGGCGGGCGGCGCGGCGGGCGGTGGCGGCGGGGATCCGGCAGGTCGACCGGCGGCGGGTGGAGCGCGAGCGGCTGGTGAAGCGGTACGGGGATCCGAAGCAGCGGCCGTGGATCTATCTGATCGTGGCGACCGGGGACATCTACGAGGACATCCCGCAGGCGCAGGCGGCGGCGCGGGCCGGCGCGGACGTGATCGCGGTGATCCGGTCGACGGGGCAGTCGTTGCTGGACTACGTGCCGGAGGGGGCGACCCGGGAGGGTTTCGCCGGCACGTACGCGACGCAGGAGAACTTCCGGTTGATGCGGGCGGCGCTGGACTCCTCGTCGAAGGAGTTGGGCCGGTACGTGCGGCTGACGAACTACGCGTCGGGTCTGTGCATGCCGGAGATGGCGACGCTGGCCGGCCTGGAGCGGCTGGACATGATGCTCAACGACTCGATGTACGGGATCCTGTTCCGGGACATCAACCCGATCCGCACGTTCGTGGACCAGCGGTTCTCGCGGCAGGTGCACGCGCGGGCGGGGATCATCATCAACACCGGTGAGGACAACTACCTGACCACCGCGGACGCGGTGGACGAGGCGCACACGGTGACGGTGTCGCAGTTGTTGAACGAGTTCTTCGCGCACGAGGCGGGGTTGACCGATCCGCTGTTGGGGCTGGGGCACGCGTTTGAGATCAACCCGGATGTGCCGGAGTCGTTCCGGTTGGAGTTGGCGCACGCGTTGCTGGCGCGGGAGTTGTTCCCGGACGCGCCGTTGAAGTGGATGCCGCCGACGAAGCACATGACCGGGGACGTGTTCCGGGGCAATCTGCTCGACGGGTTCTTCAACCTGGTCGGGACCATGACGGGGCAGGGCATCCTGCTGGTGGGGATGATGACCGAGGCGGTGGTGACGCCGTGGTTGTCGGACCGGGACATCGCGTTGCAGAACGTGCGGTACGTGTTGGGCGCGGCGGGCGGGTTGCACGAGGACTTCGTGCCGGCGCCGGGCGGGTTCATCCAGCAGCGGGCGCACCGGGTGCTCGGTGAGGCGGTGGAGTTGCTGGAGCGGATCGGGGAGCAGTCGTTGTTGACGGCGATCGCCGAGGGCACGTTCGGGATCATGAAGCGGCCGGCGGACCGGGGCAAGGGTCTCGACGGGGTGGCGCGGCACGCCGACGACTACTTCAACCCGGCGACGGAGATCCTGGAGCAGCAGCCCTCATGAGCGAGCGCGGGAAGACGGTCGTGCGGCCGTACGGGGACACCACGGGCGACGGCATGGTGCAGGTGTCGTTCACGTTGCCGGTGCCGCACGACAAGCGGGCCGAGGGCGCGGCGGTGCAGTTGGCCAACAAGATGGGCATGGACCCGGCGATGCTGGTGCACGCCAAGCCGATCGGCGACGGGTTCACCTTCTTCGTGGTGTACGGGCGGGTGAACCACCTGGTGGACCTGGACAAGGTGCAGGTGGTGGAGCGGGACTTCCCGCTGCTGTCGGCCAAGGAGGTCAACGCGGTGGTGAAGCAGCGGATGCGCCGCAAGCTGTCGGTGGTGGGGGCGTGCATCGGCACCGACGCGCACACCGTGGGCATCGACGCGATCCTCAACGTCAAGGGCATCGCCGGGGAGAAGGGCCTGGAGTACTACCGGGAGTTGAAGGTCAGCAACCTGGGCGCGCAGGTGAGCGTGCCGGAGCTGGTCGAGGCGGCCCGGCAGGAGAAGGCCGACGCGGTGCTGGTGTCGCAGGTGGTGACGCAGCGCGACGCGCATCTGCACAACACGCGGGAGATGTCGGCGGCGTTCCGGGAGGCGATGCCGGCGGGGAAGCGGCCGCTGCTGATCGTGGGTGGGCCGCGCTTCGACGAGACGATGACCGGGGAGTTGGGCGTGGACCGGATCTTCGGTCGCGGCACCACCCCGGGCGAGGTGGCCAGCTACCTCGTGCACGCGTTGATCACTTCCAGGAGGGCGAGCAGTTGAGCGAGCAGGATCCCCGGCTGGGGTTGACCGTGACGCACCGCCGGTACGTGCCGTACGCGCACGCGCACTACGCGGGGAACCTGGTCGACGGGGCGTACGCGTTGGGGTTGTTCGGTGACGTGGCCACCGAGGTGTGCATCCGCACCGACGGCGACGAGGGCCTGTTCGCCGGCTACGCGGACGTGCGGTTCGTCGCGCCGGTGCGCGCCGGTGACGTGGTGGAGGTGACCGCGCGGGTCGTGCGGGTGGGTTCGCGCAGCCGGACGCTGGAGTTGAGCTGCGCGGTGGTGTGCCGGGGCCGCCCCGACAAGGGCGACTCGGCGGCCGAGGTGCTGGACCCGCCGATCGTGGCGGTGACGGCGACCGGCACCGTGGTCGTGCCCGCTTCCGCGTGAGCGCGAGGAGCGAGCCGGTCCTGCGAGCCCCGCAGTCGCGAACGAAAGAGAGCACAGCGTGAGCGTCGCGGTCTGCGCGGACGTCGGGTCGACGTACACGAAGGCGGCGGTGGTCGACCTCGACGGCGGGCGGCTGGTCGGCGCGGCGTCGGCGCCGACCACGGTGGGTTCGGACGTGCTGCACGGCCTGGACGCCGCGGTCGGCGCGGCCACCGCGGCGGCCGGGGTCGGTGACGTGCCGTGGTACGTGTGTTCGTCGGCCGGCGGGGGGCTGCGCCTGGCGGTGGTCGGCTACGAGCCCCTGGTGACCGCGCAGGCGGGCCGGCGGGTGGGCCTGTCGGCGGGGGCGAACGTGGTGCACGTGGCCGCCGGGCGGCTCGGCGCGGCGGAGCTGGCGGCGTTGCGGGCGGCCCGCCCGGACGTGGTGCTGCTGGTCGGCGGCACCGACGGCGGCGACGCGGACACGTTGACGCACAACGCGACCCGGCTGGCGAAGGCCCGCTGGCGGGTGCCGGTGGTGCTGGCCGGCAACGTCGACGCCCGCGCCGGGCTGCACGCGCTGCTCGCCGAGGCGAAGGTGCCGGTGACCGTGGCGGACAACGTGCTGCCGCGCATCGGGGTGCTGGCGCCGGCGCCGGCGCGCGCGGCGATCCGGGAGGTGTTCCTGCGGCACGTCATCGGCGGCAAGAAGCTGTCGCGGGGGTCGCGGTTCGCGCGGCTGGTGCGCGCCGCCACCCCGGACGCGGTGCTCACCGGCGTGGAGGTCCTCGCCGACACCGTCGGCGGTGACCTGGCGGTGGTGGACGTGGGTGGGGCGACCACCGACGTGTATTCGGTGCTCACCCCGGACGAGCGGGCCGACGGGCCGGGCCGGGAGGTCACCGGCACGCTGTGGCGGGCCCGCACCGTGGAGGGGGACCTGGGGATGCGGTGGTCCGCGCCGGGTGTGGTGCGCGCGGCGGCGGAGGAGCGGCTGCTGGCGGCGGGGGAGCAGGATGCCCTGGCGGCCGCGGCGGCGGTCCGGGCCGCCGATCCGGGGTTCCTGCCGGTCTCCGACGCCGACCGGGCGGTGGACGGGCGGATCGCGGCGTTGGCCGCGACGGTGGCGGTGCGCCGGCACGCCCGGGGCGCGGCCACCGGGGAACGCGCCGGGCGGGACCTGCGGGAGGTGCGGCTGCTGGTGGGCTCCGGTGGGGTGTTGCGCCACGGCGACCCGGCCGACGCGCGGGTGGTGCTCGACGCGGTGCTCACCGACCACGCCGGTGGGTGGCCGTTGCCGCGCGCCGCCCACCCGGTCGTGGACGTGGACTACGTGCTGGCCGCCGCCGGGCTGCTCGCCGCCGAGCATCCGGGCGCGGCGGCGGCGGTGCTGCGCCGGCACCTCGGCGGCTGAGGCGGGCGTCCACCCATCGAGACGCGCCGACGCGACACGCCGTGGCGCAACACACGACAGGCCCGGGTGGGTTGACAGCGGCGGGGGTGCACGCCGTACCGTCTTTGAGTCCTACCACGGGAAGCGGCTGTTGTTCGCTTCGTCCTCTCGTCCGCTGGCCGAGCGACCGGAAGGTTGCGGCGGCCAGGTCCAGCGGGCGGGGGTCGGCGGGGCGGCGCGAACCGGTCGCGGTTACCGGTGTACGGGCAGGGTGTGAGGAACGGCCAGTAGACAACGGCCAGGCGGGGGCAGCCAGTCCACGTCCGGTCGGTCCGAAGGTCGGCGCCGATCACTCTCGCCCCACCGGCCGGGGAGGGCCTGGGAGCATCGGGGTGCGGCTTCGGCCGCGCCCCGATTTCCGTCACCGGGCCGCCCACGGGCCGCCAGCCGTCCGCGCCGGGTAGCCTTCGCCCCGTGATCGTGGTGAGGTGCCGGTGACGACGCTCGAGCAGGACCAGCCGCGTGCCACCGACGGGGCACGCCCGCACCCCGGCGCGCGCCGGCCGCTGCCGTTGACGCTGGCCGTGCCCGCCGCCGTGGTAGCCGGGTTGGCGCTGCTGGCGGCGTTCCCCCCGTACGGGCTGTGGCCGCTCGCGCCGGTCGGGGTGGCGTTGCTGGCCGCCGCGGCGCACCGGCGGCGGTTGCGCGCCGGGGCCGGGCTGGGGTTCCTGGCCGGGGTG
The DNA here is from genome assembly GCF_013694245.2 of Micromonospora ferruginea. NCBI lineage: Bacteria > Bacillati > Actinomycetota > Actinomycetes > Micromonosporales > Micromonosporaceae > Micromonospora > Micromonospora robiginosa. Next base: position 2,231,984 of record NZ_CP059322.2, on the reverse strand, counting down.
GCGCTGTTCGCGCCGCTGCTGGAGTGGACGAACCTGCACACCGGCTGGCTGCCGTGGGCGTTGCTGTCGCTGCTGCAGGCCGGCTACCTGGCGCTGCTGGGCGCCGCCACCGCCTGGGTGTCGCCGCTGGCCGACCGGTGGCGGGTGCTGTGGGCGCCGCTGACCGGTGTGCTGTGGGTGGGGCAGGAGGCGTTGCGCGACCGCACCCCGTTCGGCGGGTTCCCGTGGGGGCGGCTGGCGTTCAGCCAGGACACCTCGCCGCTGCTGCGCCTGGCCGCGCTCGGCGGCGCCCCGCTGGTCACGTTCGCCGTCGCGCTCGCCGGGGGGATCCTGCTGACCCTCGCCTGGCGGGACTGGCGGCGCCCGGCCGGGCAGTGGCGGCCCATCGCCGGGCTGGCCGCCGCCGGGGCGCTGCTGCTCGCCGCCGGACCGGCCGTCCCGGCGGGGGTACGCGGCGCGGGCGACACCGTCACCGTGGCGATCGTGCAGGGCAACGTGCCCCGCCTGGGCCTGGACTTCAACGCCCAGCGGCAGGCGGTGCTCAACAACCACGTCGACGCCACCCTGAAACTCGCCGAGCGGGTCGCCGCGGGCGCGCAGCAGCGCCCCGACCTGGTGGTGTGGCCGGAGAACTCCAGCGACATCGACCCGTTGCGCAACCCCGCCGCCGGGTACCGCATCTCCCAGGCCGCCGACGCGATCGGCGCGCCGATCCTGGTTGGCGCGGTGCTGCTCGGCCCCGGGCCGGGGGAGGTCCGCAACGCCGGGCTGCTGTGGCGCCCGGGCAGCGGCGCCGACCTGGGTCAGGTCTACACCAAGCGGCACCCGGTGCCGTTCGCCGAGTACGTGCCGCTGCGTTCTGTCGCCCGTAGGGTCAGCGCCGAGGTCGACCGGGTCCGCTCCGACTTCGTCCCCGGGCAGCGCCCCGGCGTGCTGGACGCCGGCGCGGCCACCCTCGGCGACGTGATCTGCTTCGAGGTCGCCTACGACGGCATCGTGCGCGACACCGTCACCGGCGGCGCGCAACTGCTGGTGGTGCAGACCAACAACGCCACGTTCGACGTGGCCGAGGCCCGCCAGCAGTTGGCGATGGTGCGGCTGCGCGCCGTCGAGCACGGCCGTGCCGCGTTGATGTCGTCCACGGTCGGGGTGTCCGGGTTCGTTACCCCCGACGGGCGGGTAGACGGTGCCACCGGGTTCAACACCGCCGAGGTGGTGGTGCGGCAGATGCGGCTCGGGGACGGGCGTACCCCGGCCACCACGGTCGGGATGTGGCCGGAGGTGGCCCTGGCGGCCGTCGCGGTCGCGGCCCTGGCCGGCGCGGCCGTGGCGCGCCGCCGCCGGGAGGCCACGCCCGGCTGAGGCGACGGAAGGCGGTGCGACGGTGGGTGCGGCAGCCGGCCATCCCGGGGTGGGACGGGTCCTCGTGGTCATTCCCACCTACAACGAGGCGGACAACGTGCGCCGCATCGTCGCCCGGGTCCGCGCGGCGGCGCCCGCGGTGGACGTGCTCGTCGCCGACGACAACAGCCCCGACGGCACCGGCGGCATCGCCGACGCGCTGGCCGGCGGCGACGGGCAGGTGCACGTGCTGCACCGGCCCGGCAAGGACGGCCTCGGCGCGGCCTACCTGGCCGGGTTCGCGTGGGCGCGCGAGCGCGGCTACGACGCGGTGGTGGAGATGGACGCCGACGGCTCGCACGCCCCGGAGGACCTGCCGGCGCTGCTGCACGCCGCCCGCGACGCCGACGTGGTGATCGGCTCCCGGTGGGCGCGCGGCGCGCGGGTGCTGAACTGGCCGTGGCGGCGGCTGCTGCTGTCGCGGGTGGGCAACCTGTACGCGCGGGTCGCGTTGGGCATGCCGGTCAGCGACGCCACCGGCGGTTACCGGGTGTACCGGTCGGCGGCGCTGGACGCCATCGACCTGGGTTCGGTGCGCTCGCAGGGGTACGCGTTCCAGGTGGAGCTGTCGCGGCTGGCGCACCGGGCCGGGGTGCGCATCGTCGAGGTGCCGATCACGTTCGCCGAGCGGGAGCACGGCGACAGCAAGATGAGCCCGCTGATCGTGGCGGAGGCGTTGTGGCGGGTCACCCGGTGGGGGGTGCGGGACCGGCGCGCGGCGGTGCGGGGCCGCCCGCGGGCGTTGGCCCGGTGGCCGTGAGCGCGGGCGTGTCATGCTGGAGGGGCGTGAGGACACACCGGGCGGATGGGGTGAGATGCGCCGAGGACTCAGATTCGTACCACCGGCTCTGCTGCTGCTGACGCTGCTGGAGCTGGCCGTTTTCGTGCTGGTCGGGCGGGCCGTCGGGTTCGGTGCGGCGCTGCTGCTGGTGTTCGCCGCGTCGCTGCTGGGTCTGGTGCTGCTGCGCCGCGAAGGCATGCGGGCGTGGCGGGGCTTCCGGTCCGCCGCGCAGGCCGGCCAGCCGCCGGGGCCGCAGGTCACCGACGGGCTGGTCGGGTTGGCCGGGGCGCTGCTGCTGGCGCTGCCCGGCCTGGTCAGCGGCGCGGTGGGCCTGCTGCTGCTGGTGCCGCCGCTGCGCCGCCTCGCCGGTGGCGGGGTGCGCCGGGCCACCGAGCGGCGGGTGTCGTCGATGGTCGCCGGTGACCTGTTCGGCCCCCGCCGGGTGCGGGTCTACCCGGGCGCGCCGCAACCGGCGCCCACCCCCACCGCGCAGCGGCCGGCGGAGCCGCCGCAGCCGGGCCCGGCCATCGAGGGTGAGATCGTGGACCGCTGAGGGAAACCGCCCAGACGTGACGAAGCGCCCCCGGGGTGATCCCGGGGGCGCTTCGTCACGTGGTGCTCAGGCGCGACCGCGGCGGGTGCGGACCTCCTGCAGCCGCTCGGCCAGGATGTCCTCCAGCTCGGCGATCGAGCGCCGCTCCAGCAGCATGTCCCAGTGGGTACGCGGCGGCTTGGCCTTCTTCTGCTCCGGCTCGGTGCCGTCGACCAGCCGGGCGACGCTGCCGTCGAACTTGCACTCCCAGGTCGCGGGGACCTCGGCGTCGACGGCGAACGGCACCTCGAACTGGTGGCCCTTGGCGCACAGGTACTCGCGGGTCTGACGCGGCGCGAGCTCCGTGTTGCGGTCGGATTCGTAGCTGACCGCGCCCAGCCGGCTACCGCGCAGCATACGCTCGCCCATGATCGACTTCCCCTCGTTCGTGGTGCTGGTCCTCAGGTGTAACGGCCGGTCACCGCCCGCCCATTCCCCGGCCGCGCCGGCCGGGCCGTACGCGGGTCGGGAAGCTCAAGGGTAACCGGCCGCGACAGCCGGCCGAATCGGTGGAGTGTTTCGCCCCGCACCGGGGATGTTACCCACCACGTGCGCCGGAGGTGACAATGAGCAGTGACGCGCCGGTCGGGGCCCGACCGCCCGCCGGGAAGACGTTCTTCGGCCACCCGCGGGCGCTGTCGACCCTGTTCCTCACCGAGATGTGGGAGCGGTTCAGCTTCTACGGCATGCGGGCCATCCTGGTGCTGTACCTGACCGCCACGGTCGCCGACGGCGGCCTGGGCATCGGCGAGTCCACCGCCAACGCCGTCTACGGCAGTTACAACGCCATGGTCTACCTGATGGCGCTGCCCGGCGGGTGGGTCGCCGACCGGCTGATCGGGGCGCGGCGCAGCGTGCTGTGGGGCGGCGTGGTGATCGCCGCCGGGCACTACGTGATGGCGATCCCCACCGGGTGGAGCGTGTTCGCCGGTATGACGCTGATCGTGCTCGGCACCGGCCTGCTCAAACCCAACATCTCCACCATGGTCGGTGACCTGTACGAGCGTGACTCGCCGCGCCGCGACGCCGGGTTCTCCATCTTCTACATGGGCATCAACCTGGGCGCGTTCATCGCCCCGCTGGTCACCGGCTTCCTCGGTGAGAAGGTCAACTGGCATCTGGGGTTCGGGGCGGCCGCGGTCGGCATGACCTTCGGCGTGCTGCAGTACGTCGCGGGCCGGCGCAACCTCGGCGACGCCGGCGCCCGCCCCGCCGACCCGCTGCTCGGCGCCGACCGGCGTCGGGCGCTGACCCGCGCCGGCATCGCCGTCGGCGTGCTGCTGCTGGCCCTGCTGGTGCTGCTGCTGGCCGGCTGGTTCACCGTCGACACGGTGGTCAACCTGCTCGCCGTGGTCACCGTGCTGGTGACCGTCGGCTACTTCGCCCGGATCCTCACCGACCGGGAGATCAGCGACACCGAACGCAGCCGGATGAAGGCGTACGTGTGGCTGTTCGTCTTCGCCGCCGCGTTCTGGCTGATCTACGACCAGGCCGGGTCGGTGCTGAACATCTTCGCCGCCGACCGCACCGACCGGAACGTGGCGGGGTTCACCTTCCCGGCGTCCTGGCTGCAGTCGGTGAACCCGATCCTGATCATCATCGGCGCGCCGCTGGCCGCGTGGCTGTGGCTCAGACTGGGCCACCGGGTGTCCACGCCGACGAAGTTCGCCGTCGGCCTGGTGCTCAACGGCCTGTCGTTCGTGCTGATGGCCGCCGCCGCGCGCGCCGCCGTCGGCGGCGACCTGGTCTCACCGTGGTGGCTGGTCGCGGTCTACGCCATCCAGGTCGCCGGTGAGCTGTCGCTGAGCCCGGTGGGCCTGTCGGCCACCACGAAACTGGCCCCGGTGAAGTACGCCAGCCAGATGCTCGGCCTGTGGTTCCTCGCCACCGCCGTCGGCGACGCCATCGGCGGGCAGGTGGCCCGGCTGGCGGAGAGCTGGTCGCAGTCGACCTACTTCCTCACCTTCGGCCTGGCCTCGGTGGTGCTGGGCCTGGCCGCGGTGATGTTCACCCGCCAGATCCGGGGACTGATGGCCGGCATCCACTGACCCGGGGCTCAGTGCGGGGTGGGCGGCAACGGCAACGGCAGGCCGGGCAGCCCGTCGATGCTGCTCGCCACGTGCTCCTTACCGGCGAAGTAGGCCGACAGTGACGCGTCGTCCTCCCGGGCGAACCGCCGCGCGTGCAGGTCACGGTCGGTGTCGTAGCTCATCAGCGGCACCGCGTAGCCGCAGGTGTCGCGGATGAGCTGGGCGCGCACCACGATCACCGCCCGCAGCCCGTGCGGTGTCGGGTCGACGTCGAAGTGCCGCAGCAGGTCCGGCCAGCGCCTGTCGTCGCGGAACACCGGCTCGCCGCGCCCGTGCACCCGCACGATGTTCGGCGGGCCGTCGAACGCGCACCACATCAGCGTGACGCGGCCGTTCTCCCGCAGGTGGGCGACGGTCTCGGCGTTGCTGCCGGCGAAGTCGAGGTAGGCCACCGTGTGCTCGTCGAGCACCGCCAGGGTGCCGCGCAGACCCTTCGGGGACAGGTTGACGGTGCCGTCGCCGGACAGCGGCGCGGTGGCCACGAAGAACATCGGTTGCGCCTCGATGAACTCCCGCAACCGGCCGTCGATGCGCTCGTACGTCTTTCCCATGCCGTCGATCCTCGCCGCACGGGCGGTCGCGCGCTGCCCCCGTCCCGCTCCGTGGCCGCCTCAGCCGGCCCGCGAACCGAGCGCGGCCAGCGCCCCGGCCAGGTCGCTGACCTGGTCGGCGAGCTGCCCGGCGCGCCGGGCGGCGGTGTCCCGGTCGGTTTCCGCCGCGCTCAGGCGCGCCGCCAGGTCGGCCGCGCGCGCCTGCGCCGCCACGGCGCTACGCCGGGCCTCGGCCAGCTCGGCGCGCAGCGACTCCCGTTCGGCGGTCCGGGCCGCCACCTCCACGCGTACCGCCTCGGCCGCCTCGGCGCGGGCCGCGCCGGCGGCCGTCGCGGCGTCGGCGCGGGCGGCCTCGGCCCGGTCCCGCTCCGCGGCGGCCTGCCGCGCGGCGGCGGCCTCGGCGTCGGCCCGTTCGGCGGCGGCCCGCGCCGCGCGGCGCTCCTCGGCCGCCTGCGCCCGGGCGGCCTGCGCGTCGGCGCGCGCCGCGTCGGCCTCGACGCGCAGGTCCCGCGCCCGCTGCACGGCCTCGGCGGCGGAGCGGGTGGCCCGCTCGGCGTCGGCGCGGGCGGTGTCCCGCTCGGCGGTCAGCTCGGCGACCCGCTGCCGCTCGGCGTCGCGTTCGCCCCGCACCGAGCGCAGCTCGACGCGGGCGGCGTCGCGGTCCCGGTCGGCCTGCGCCCGCAACGCCTGCGCCGCGCCCGCCTCGGCGCGCGCGGCGTCGCGGGCCGACTCGGCGGCGACGGCGCGTTCGGCGGCCGTGGCGGCGGACGCCTGCGCCCGGTCGGCCCGTTGGCCGGCGGCGTCGCGCTCGTCGCGCGCGGCCCGGGCGTCGCGCCGGTCGCGGGCGGCCGCGGCGGTCGCGTCCTCGGCGTCGCGGCGGGCCTCGTCGCGTTCGGCGTGCGCGGCGGCGACCTGCGCGGACGTCTCGGCGCGCAGCTCGGCGAGCTGCCGCTCCACCCCGGCCGGGGACAGCTCGGCGTGCAGCGCCTCGGTCAGCGTCTCCACCACCTGGTCGAGCCGGTCCACCGCCTCCCAGGTGCGCGCCACCTGCCCGGGCAGGCCGGGGGAGTTGCGGTGGCGCATCCGGGAGTTGCGGGCGGCCCGCTGGCAGGTGCCGTCGTTGTCCCGGCAGTAGCGGAACGGGCGGCCGGCGCCGGCGCGCTGCGGCACCTCACGTCCACAGTGGGCGCAGGGGCGGGTCTCGGTGGCGGGCTCGGCGTCCATCGCCGGCGAAGTCTAGTGCGCGCCGCGCGCGGCGGCGTCCAGGGTGTAGCGGCGCTGCACCAGCACCGCGAGCACCATCACGGCGGCGGGCAGCAGACCGAAGCCGAGGCGCAGCGCCGCGAGCGCGTCGGGCGACTGGGTGACGGCCTGCCCGGCGCTCGACGCGACGAAACCACCGGCGGCCAGGCACAGCGCGTACGCGTAGGGGCCGAGCGCCGCGCCGGTGGCCTCGGTGGCCGTCCACACCCCGGTGTAGGTGCCGGCCCGGTCCGTGCCGGCGGCGCGGATCACGTCGGGCAGCATCGAGAACGGCAGCAACTGCATGCCGGCGAACGCCACCCCGAGCACCGTCACGGCGGCCACCAGCACCGGCAGCCCGGCGGGCCGGCCGACCGCCAGCACCAGCGACCCGGCGGCGAACGCGACCTGCGCGCCGAGCAGGGCACGCTGCTTGCCGACGCGGCGGGCCAGCGCCAGCCACGCCGGGGTGACCAGCAGCGCGGGCGCGACGAACGCGGCGACCAGCACGGTGGTCAGCCCGGCGCGGCCCAGCTCGTACTCGGCGTAGTAGGGCACCCCGGCCAGGACCAGATGGGTGGTGGTCGACATGGCCAGGTAGGCGCCGGCGAGGCGGCGGAACTGCGCGTCGCGCAGGCTCGCCGCCAGCGCCCGCCACCCGCCCGGGCCGTGACCGGGCGCCGGGTCGGCCGCGGCGCCCCGCAGCCGGCCGATCCCGGCCACCCCGACCGCCATCGCGACGAGCATGCCGGCGGCCAGCGCCACCGCCATCCGCAGGTAGCCGGCGCGGGTGGCGTCGTCGCCGCCGGCCAGCAGCGGCGCCAGCAGCCCGGACGCCAGGATGCCCAGGGTGAGCACCACCATCCGGAACGCCATCAGCCGGGTCCGCTCGTGGTAGCCGATCCGCAGGTCCGCCGGGGTCGCCAGGTAGGGCACCTGGTAGGCGGCGAACAGCAGGTTGCCGGCCACGAAGAACACCGCCACCCAGCCGGCCGCGCCCGCGCCGGTCAGCCCACCGGGCACCGCGAACAGCGCGGCGAACGCCGCCGGCAGCGCGCAGCCGGCCAGCAGCAGCCGCCGGCGGTGGCCCCGGCGGGCCTGCTCCACGTCGCACCGGTGCCCGATCCACGGGTGCAGCAGCACGTCGGCGACCTTCGGCAGCAGCAGCGTCAGCCCGGCCAGCCACGGCGCGACCGCGAGCACGTCGGTGAGGAAGTAGAGCAGCAGCAGGCCGGGCACGGTGACCCAGACGCCCATGCCGAGCGAGCCGGCGGCGAACCCGACCAGCGGGCCGCGCGGCAGGGCGACGGCCTCGCGTCGCTGGTCCACCCCGGTCATCGCCACCCCAATCCAACGGATGCTGGATTGTAGGGGGAACAATGGCCGGATGACCATGCCTCGCCGCCGGCCGGGCCGGCCCCGCCGTGACGACCAGCGGCCCACCCGCGACCTCGTGCTCGCCGCCGCCACCGCGCTCTTCGCCGAGCGGGGCTTCGACGCGGTCAGCGTCCGGGACGTCGCGGCGGCCGCCGGCGTCGACGTGGCCACCGTCGCGCACCACACCGGCGCCAAGGCGCAGCTCTACGACGCCTGCTTCGCCCGGGTGTTCGCCGCCGAACGGGAGGCGCTGGAGGCCGCCGGGGAACGGGCGGGCGCCGCCCTGGCCGCCGGGCCGGCCGACGCGCTGCGCGCCCTGCACGACCTGGTCGACGTGTTCGTCGACTTCCTGGAGGACCGGCCGGAGACGACCGCGCTGTGGCTGCGTCGCTGGCTGGAGCCGCAGCGGCACGCCGAGCTGGACCAGCGCTACGCCGCGCCGCTGTACGCGCAGGTCGAGCGGCTGCTCGCCGCCGCGGCCGAGGCCGGGGCGCTGACCGAGCCGGCCCCGCACGTCACCGTGCGCAGCCTGGTCTGGGCGGTGCACGGGCACGTGGTGGCGCTGGCCGCGCGCGCCGGCTCGGCGGCCCGGGAGCGGCGGGAGTTCCGCGCGTTCGTGCACCGGTTGCTCGACGGGCTCTACCCGCCGGCCACCCCTTGACCGGGCCCCCGCCCACCGGGGATTATCCAGCGGTCGTTGGATAAAAGGGGGCGGGTATGGCGGCACCACCCAGGGTCGCGGTCGTCGGTGCCGGCGCGGCCGGACTGGCCACGCTCAAGGCGCTCGCCGACGCCGGGGTGCCGGCGGTGGCGTTCGAGAGCGCCGACACGCCCGGCGGCCTGTGGGTCTACGGCGCGCCCGACTCGCCGGCCTACCGGACGCTGCACCTCAACACCAGCAAGGGGCGCACCGAGTTCGCCGACCACCCGATGCCGGCGCACTGGCCCGACTACCCCGACCACACCCGCGTCGCCGGCTACCTCGACGACTACGCCGACCGGTTCGCGCTGCGCGAGGCGGTACGGCTGCGGCACACCGTCGAGCGGGTCACCCGCACCGGCGACGGCTGGCGGGTGCACGCCACCGGCCCCGACGGGCCGGTCAAGGTCGACGTCGAGGCCGTGGTGGTCGCCAACGGGCACAACCGGGCGCCCCACCTGCCCGAGCCCTACCCGGGCGAGTGCGCGGCCGCGCAGATGCACAGCCACGACTACCGGGGGCCGGAGCAGCTCACCGGGCGCCGGGTGCTGGTCGTGGGCGGCGGCAACTCGGCCATGGACATCGCCGTCGACGCCTCGCACGCCGCCGAGCGGACGCTGCTGTCGCTGCGCCGCGGCGTCTGGGTGGTGCCCAAGTACCTGCTCGGACGCCCCTCGGACACGCTCAACGGGGCCCTGGCACGCCGGCTGCCGTGGCGGCTGCGCCAGCGGATCAGCCAGGGCATGCTCACCGCCACCGTCGGCCCGCCCACCCGCTACGGGCTGCCCGCCCCGGCGCACGGCTTCCTCCAGGACCACCCGACGCTCTCCGACGCGCTGCTGTCGCGGCTCACCCACGGCGACATCGCGCCCCGGCCCGGCATCGCCCGCTTCGACGGGCGGCGGGTCGAGTTCACCGACGGCCGCGCCGACGAGGTCGACCTGGTCATCTGGTGCACCGGCTACCGGGTGCGGGTGCCGTTCCTCGACCCGGAGCTGCTCGGCGACGGCGCCGAGCGGCTGCCGCTGTACCGGCACGTGTTCCACCTGGACGCCCCCGGGCTGGCGTTCGTCGGGCTGATGCAGTCCACCGGGGCGGCGTTCCCGCTGCTGGAGGCGCAGGCCCGGCTGGTCGCCGCCCGGCTGGCCGGCACCTGGACGGCCCCGGAGCCGGCCCGCCAGGCCGCCGCCTGCCGGGCCGAACTGCGAGCCGCCACCGCCCGGTGGGGGCAACGCCGCCCGCACATGCGCGTCGACTTCGACGCCTACCTGGCCGAGCTGCGCCGGGAGCTGACCGCCGGCCGGCGACGCGCCGGAGCGACCCGGTGAGCGCGCTGGCCGGACGGCGGGTGCTGGTCACCGGCGCGCGGGGCACCTTCGGCCGGCGCCTCGGCGACGCGCTGAGCGCCGCCGGCGCGCACGTGCTCGGGCTGGACCTGCACGCCGACGCCGACGCCACGCCGCCGGTGCTCGGCGTCGACCTGACCGACCCGGCGGCCACGCCGGCGGCCGTGGCCGCCGCCGTCGACCGCCTCGGCGGGCTGGACCTGCTGATCAACAACGCCGGGGTCGGCGGGCCCGCGCCGGCCGAGCTGGCCCCCGACGAGGTGGTGCGCCGGCAGGTGGAGGTGAACCTGCTCGCCGCCTGGCGGACCACGGCCGCGGCGCTGCCCGCCCTGGAGGCCGCCCACGGTCGGGTGATCTTCGTGGCCAGCCGGATGGCCGTGCTGCCGCTGCCACTGGCCGCCGCCTACGGGGTGAGCAAACGCGCCCTGGTCGCGTACGCCGACGCGCTGCGCCACGAGGTCGGCACGCACGTCGGGGTCAGCGTCGTCTACCCCAGCATGGTCGACTCGCCGATCCACGACAGCACCGTGGCGGCCGGGCTGTCGCTGAACGGCGTGTCCCGGCCGGAGCCGGTCGACGGGGTGGTGACGGCGATCCTGCGCGCCGCCACCACCCGGCGCGCGCCCCGCGACGTGGCCACCACCCGGCGCGGACGCGTCGAGCTGGCGCTGGCCCGGCACGCGCCGGCGCTGGCCGACCGGCTGGTGCGGCGTACCGTCGCCAAGCGCATCGCCGCCGGTGACCTGGACCGGGCCGTGCTGGCCGCCGGAATGGTGCGGCGGCACCGCGACGCCCGGCGGTAGCCTGCTCGCCATGCCCGTGTCGCGCGTCCCGTGACGGGTAGTGCCAGGTCTACCCGAGGTGTCCCACCAGCGTGCTGTCCGCGCCGGTCAGCGCCCACCTAACCTGGGCACATGGCAGAAGCGCTGCTCCGGGCGGTGACCGGGCGACAGTTCCTGGTCTCGACCTGGCCGTGGCGCGGCTTCGCCTACGCCGTCACGACCGCGGTCGCCGCCGGCCTGCTGTGGCTCGCGCTGGCGGTGCCGCTGACGCCGCTGCTGTCGGCCGCCGTGGTGCTGCACGCCGGGCATACGGGTGGTCACCTGGTCGTGGCGGCCGGTCTCGGACTGGTCGGGGTGGGCCTACTCGGGCTGCTCGGCCCGCAGGTGGCGCTCTCGACGGCCCGCGCCGAACGGTGGCGGCTGCGGCTGGTCGGCGACGCCCCGCCGTCGCCCGGGCGCCGGGGCGACCTCTACACCGACCCGGCCACCTGGCGGGCGGTCGCCTACATGGTGCTGCTCGGCGTCGTCGGCCCGCTGTGGCTCGGGGTGCTCGCCGTCGTCGCGCTGCTCGTCGTCTCGACGCCGGTCGCGGTGCAGCACCGGATCTCGGTGGCGGACCCGCTGGTCAGCGTCGTCGGGCGGGCCGGTGGCGGGCTGCTGCTGATCCCGGTGCTGCTCTACCTGGCCGCGCTGTTGGGCGGGGCGCACGCCGCGCTGGCCCGGATGCTGCTGCGCCCCGAGCCGTCCGAGGACCTGATCGAGGTGGCCCGGTCCCGGACCCGGCTGATGAACGCGTTCGACGCCGAACGGGTACGCATCGAACGCGACCTGCACGACATCGCCCAGCAGCGCCTGGTCGCCCTGACCATGCAGATCGGGCTGGCCCGGCTCGACCTGCCGCCCGCCTCGCCGGCCGACGCCGCGATGGCCGCCGCGCACGGGCAGGCCATGACGCTGATGGCCGAGCTGCGGGACCTGATCCGCGGCATCAGCCCGCGCGCCCTGCGGGAGCTGGGCCTGCGCGCCGCGGTCGAGGAGCTGGCCGCCGCGAGCGGCCTCGACGTCCGCGTCGACGTCGCCTCGGCGCGGTTCCCGGCCGAGGTGGAGTCCGTCGCGTACGCGGTGGTCTCCGAGGGCCTGGCCAACGCCGCGAAGCACGCCGGCGCCACCGAGGTCACCGTCACCGCCCGCCGCGGGGCCGACGGGCTCCTGGTCGAGGTCCGCGACGGCGGTGGCGGCGGCGCCGACCCGGCGCGCGGATCCGGGCTGACCGGGCTCGCCGACCGCGCCGCCGCGGCCGGGGGACGGCTGCTGATGTCGAGCCCGCCCGGCGGTCCGACGGTCCTGCGGGTGGAGCTGCCGTGCGCGTCGTGATCGCCGAGGACTCGGTGCTGCTGCGGGAGGGGCTGAGCGCGATGCTGCCCCGGTTCGGCATCGAGGTCGTCGCCGCCGTCGGTGACGCGCCGGCGTTGCTGGCCGCCGTCCGCGAGCACCGCCCGGACCTCGTGATCACCGACGTGCGGATGCCGCCGGAGCACACCGACGAGGGGCTGCGGGCCGCGGTGGCGCTGCGTGCCGAGGATCCGCAGCTCGCGGTGGTCGCCCTCAGCCAGTACGTGCAGCACAGCTACGCCGCGGACCTGCTCGCCTCGGGCTCCGGCCGGTTCATCGGCTACCTGCTCAAGGACCGCATCGGCGACGTGACCGAGTTCGCCGGGCAGCTCCGCCGGGTGGCCGGGGGCGCCACGGTGGTCGACCCGGAGGTGGTACGGCAGCTCATGCAACGCCACCGGGACCCGCTGCGGCAGCTCTCCCCGCGCGAACGCGAGGTCCTCGCGCTGGTGGCGCAGGGGCACTCGAACGCGGCCGTCGCCCGGACCCTCTCCCTGACCGAGGCCGGTGTCGCCAAGCACATCGGCAACGTCCTGGCCAAGTTGGACCTGCCGGTCAGCGACGACACCAACCGGCGGGTTCTCGCCGTGCTCACCTACCTGCGCAGCCGATCCGACTAGGAGCCCCTCGTTGACCACCTCCACCGCCCGGCGGCACGCCGCCGGGCTCCTCACCATGGCCGTCGTCCTGGCCGTCGCGTTCTTCCTCGTCCCGCCGCTGGTCGGTGCCGTCCGGCCCGACGACGTCCCGCGCGCCTTCGTCGCCTACTGGTCCGCGGGCGGCCCGGGCTTCCCGCCCGACCTCCAGCGGCTCGTCGACCAGCAGTTCCGCCTTCACCTGGCCCGCGTGGCGATCGCCCTGCCGCTGCTCGGGGTGCTGGTGACGTCGGCCTACCGGCTCCCGCGGCTGCGGCTGCCGATCGGGGTGCTCGCGCTCGCCGTGGCGGTGCTGCTCATCGCCACCGTGCAGGGCGCGGTGTCCCCGTTCGGCACGCTGCTGCCGGCCCTGGCGTCCGGCCCGGCCGACGACCACCTGGCCGCCGTCCTGGCCCAGGTCCGCGACCAGGCCGAGCACGGCCCGACGTCACCCGCCCTGGACGTGATGCTGGACGAGTACGTGCGGTGGCACGTGGTGAAGGGCGCGCTGGTCGGCCTGCTGGCCGCCGTCCTGGCCGGCCTGTCGGTGCTGACCTGGCGCCGGCGTCGGTGGCTCGGGTTGCTCCCGGCCGTGCCGGCGGTGGCCGCGCTGGTGGTCCTGGCGGCCAACCTGAGCACCGTGGCGGATCCCGTCCCGCCGTTCCTGCTGCTGTTGCAGGGCGGCTGACGCGGGCCGGGTCACCGGCTGGTGTCGCGCACGGTCAGCCGGGGTTCCAGCAGCGTCACCTCCGGCACCGGCTCGTCGCGCAGCCGCCGCATCAGCAGCGTCACCGCCTGCCGGCCCACCTCCTCGGCGGGCACCGGCACGCAGGTCAAGCCGGACGGCTCGGCCAGCTCGTCGGGGCAGACCGCGACCACCGCGACGTCCTGCGGGACCCGGCGGTCCAGCAGGGGCAGGGTGGACAGCACCGGCCCGACCGCCGACTCGTTCTGCACCACCAGGCCGGTCACGTCGGGTTGCTCGTCCAGCAGCGCCGCCAGGTCCCGGCGCACCGCCCCCGGGGCCTCCTCGCAGGGCCGGGTCACCGCGTCGACACCCAGCCGGCCGGCCGCGGCGAGCACGCCCGAGCGGGTGCGGTGGGCGAAGCCGGTGCCCCGGTCGTAGACGGCGGCCGGGGCGCCGAGCAGCGCGATCCGGCGGTGCCCGGCGGCGGCCAGGTGCTCCACGCACAGCTCGCCGGCGCGCCGGAAGTCGAGGTCCACGCAGGCCAGGCCGGTGCTGTCGGCCGGGTGCCCGATCAGCACGCCGGGCAGCGCCAGGTCCCGCAGCAGCGGCACCCGCGAGTCCTCCAACTCCACGTCCATCAGCAGCACCCCGTCGACGAGCGCGCTGCCGGCGATGCGGTGCAGCCCGGCCGGGCCCTCGTCGGCGGTGACCAGCAGCACGTCGTGGTCGAAGCGGCGGGCGGTGGTGACCACCGCGGTGGCGAAGCGCATCACCACCGGCACCTGCATGCCGGTGCGCAGCGGCAGCACCAGCGCGATCACGTTGGCCTTGCGGCTGGCCAGGGCGCGCGCGCCGGCGTTCGGGTGGTAGCCCAGGGCGCGCACGCTGGCCAGGACCCGGGTGCGGGTGCCGGCGGAGATGACGCGCTTGCCGCTGAGCACGTACGACACGGTGCTCGCGGCCACCCCGGCGTGGCGGGCCACGTCGGCGATGGTGACCTGCTCACCGGCGCCCCGGCCGGTCACCGGGCCACCCCGCAGCCCCGCGCGTCGGGCGTGCTCGCGGCGCCGCCGCCGGTCACGGTGAGCGCGCCGGCCAGCCGGACGTCGCGGGCGGAGCGGCCGACCAGCACCGAGTGGGTGGCGTCCTCGGTCACCATGGCCGCCCGGGTCTCGTCCCACCAGGCCAGCTCCGCGGTACGCAGCCGCAACGTGACCCGGGCCGCGCAGCCCGGCTCCAGGGTGACCCGGGCGAAGTCGCGCAACTGCCGCAGCGGCTGCTTGACCCGGGAGCGCCGCTGCCGGGTGTAGAGCTGCACCACCTCGGTGCCCGGCCGGCGGCCGGCGTTGGTGACCTCGACGCTCACCCGCACCTCCTCGCCGGCGTGCGCCGTGGCGGTGCTCAACCGGAGGTCGGCGTAGGCGAACTCGGCGTAGCTGAGCCCGTGGCCGAACGGGTACAGCGGCTCGCCCCGGTGGTAGAGGTAGGTGGCGTCGGCGCCGATGACGTCGTAGTCGAGCAGGTCGGGCAGCTCGGCGGCGTCGGCGTACCAGGTCTGGGTGAGCCGGCCGCCCGGGTCCTCCGCGCCCAGCAGCACGTCGGCCAGCGCGTTGCCGTGCTCCTGCCCGCCGTGCGCGCTCCACAGCACCGCCGGCAGGTGCTCCCGCGCCCAGCCCACCGCGTACGGGTAGCTGCTGGTCAGCACCAGCACGGTGCGCGGGTTCGCCGCGTGCACGGCACGCAGCAGGTCGAGCTGCCCGGCCGGCAGCGCCAGGTCGACGCGGTCCTCGGTCTCCCGGCCGTTGACCATCGGGTGGTTGCCGAGCACCACCACGGCCACGTCGGCGGTAGCGGCCAGCGCGGCGGCCTCGGCCGCGCCGTCGGCCCGCAGCTCCACGGCGAACGCGGCGGGCTCGCCGGCGGCGACGGTGAGCCGGCCGCCGGCGTCGACGGCGACGTGCCGGTCGGTGGCGATGTGGTGCAGCCACGCCGTGCCGTCGGGGCGGTGGCACACCCGGAACGTCTCGCGGACCACCCAACCGCCCGGGCCCGGACGATCGGCGACCAGCGCGCCGGTGTCGTCCGCGCCGACGTGGCCGCCGGTGTCGACCGCGCGCAGCGCCAGCACGCCGTTGCCCCAGTCGACCACGTCGAACTCGGCCGGCGTCGTGTCGGCGAGGGTCAGCGGCCCGCCGTCGGCGCAGCGCACCGCGCGCTGCCCGACGCGCAACGTGACCCGGTCCGCGCCGGGGTGGGTGGTGACCTCGCGCAGCCGCCCGAGCAGCCCGTCGTACGCGGTGACCGCGTACGGCAGGGTGCCGCTGTACCAGTCGGTGAGCACGGTGCCGGCGAGCGGGCCGAGCACGGCGACCCGCAGGTCGGGCGAGAGCGGCAGCAGCCCGTCGTTGCCGAGCAGCACCATCGACTGGCGGGCGGCCTCGCGGGCGAGTTCCCGGTGCGCGGGGCAGTCGACGACGTCGGCCGGCACGTCGGCGTACGGGTCGTGCCCGGGCGGGTCGAGGTCGCCCAGGCGCAGCCGCACCGACAGGATCCGCCGGACCGCCCGGTCCACGTCGGACTCGCCGATCAGCCCCCGGGCCAGCGCCTCGGTGAGCCGCTCGACGGTGGGACCGGGATCGTCGTCGTCCTCGGTGAAGCTGTCCACCCCGGCGCGCAGCGCGGCGGCGAACCCGGCGACGTGGTCGGGCAGGTGCGCCTGCACGCCGGCGATGTTGCCGACCGCGCCGGCGTCGCCGACCACCATCACCTCGTCGTCGGCCCAGCCGCGCAGCTCGCCGTCGAGGAGCGGGCTCAGGTGCGCCGGCACGCCGTCGATCAGGTTGTACGACGCCATCACGGCGACCGCCGCGCCGGCGGCCAGCGGCGCGCGGAACGCCGGCAGCTCGTACTCGTGCAGCACGCGCGGCGGCAGGTCGCTGGAGGTGGTCGCCCGGTCGGTCTCGTTGTTGTAACCGAGGAAGTGCTTGAGCGTCGGCGCGGTCCGCAGCCGGGTGGGGTGGTCGCCGCGCAGCCCGAAGGCGTAGGCGGTGGCGAGCCGGCCGGTGAGCCAGGGGTCCTCGGACCAGCCCTCCTCGTTGCGGCCCCAGCGGGGGTCGCGCAGCGGGTTGACCACCGGCGCCCACACGTTGAGGCCGACGCGTACCGGGTCGGCCCGGTGCTTGGCGCGCACCTCGTCGCCGACGGCGGCGCCGACCGCCCGGATCAGCCGCGGGTTCCAGCTCGCCGCCAGGCCGAGCGCCTGCGGGAAGACGGTGGCCTCGCCGAGCCAGGCGACGCCGTGCAGCGCCTCGGTGCCGGTGCGGAACGCCGGCAGGCCGAGCCGGGGGACCGGTGCCTGCCACTGGTGCAGCAGGCCGAGCTTCTCCGCGATGGTGAGGCGGGCCAGCAGGTCGTCGGGGCGGTGGGGGGTGCGGTCGGTCATGGCGGGCGCCTCCGGTCGGCGCGCGGGCCGCCGGAGGCGTCGTCGAAGCGCTTCGACGGGCCCGCTGCTGAGACGGCGGCGCGCACGCGCGTGCAAGGGGTGGTGGTTGGCCGGCGGGGTCGGCCCGGAGCGCTGGTGAAGCGCTTCGACAACCGCCGGAAAACACGCCGCCACGGGTTGCCCGGCCCGGGGGCGGCGCTACCGAGGTTGGCACCCGGGGCCGGTGCGGTCAAGGGGGCAGGCGACCGGCAGTTGCCCGGCCTCCACCGTGGCCAGTGCCGCGGTGGCGCCGCCCAGCGCGCTGGCCGCCGAGCCCAGCGCGCTGGCCTCCAGCCGGACCGTCGCCGGCGGTCCCGACGTGCGCGCGGCGATCTCGTCGCGGGCGGCCGGCAGCAGCCACGGCGCGAGCGCCGCCAGGTGGCCGCCGACCACCACCACCTCCGGGTCGAGCAGGTCGACCAGGACGGACACCGCGTACCCGAGGTGCCGGCCGACCTCGGCGAGCCCGTCGCGCACCGGGGCGTCACCGGCGCGGGCGAGGGCCTGGATCCGCTCGATCTCCGGCAGGTAGTCGGTGACCGGGCCGTCCGCCGCCACGTCGGGGAGCAGCCGGCGCACCACGGCGTCCACGCCGGCCACCGCCGCGAGGCAGCCGTGCCGCCCGCAGTGGCACGCCGGCCCGCCCGGGTGCACCAAGAGGTGGGCGATCTCGCCGGCGAAGCCGCGGCCGCCGCGCAGCAGACGACCGCCGCTGACCAGGCCGGCGCCGACGGTCAGCCCGCCGCTCAGGTGCACCAGGTCGGCCGTGCCGGCGTACGGGCCGTGGCGCAGCTCGGCGGAGACGGCGAGGTTGGCGTCGGTGTCGACCCCGACGGGGAAGCCCGGGTCGCGCAGCGCGCGGCGCAGGTCGGCGGCGAGCGGCACACCGTGCCAGCCCAGCGCCGGCGCGGCCGGCACGGCGCCGTCGGCGTCGACCAGCCCGGGCACGCCCACGGTGAGGCCGAGCACCGTGCGGCCCGCCCCGGTGACCCGGGTGACCGCGCGGCGGGTGAGCGCGGCGAGCGCGCGTACCGTCTCCGGCGGGCCGGCGGTGGCGGCGGCGAACGCGCGTCGCCAGGTGAGCAGCCGCTCGCCGGCCAGGTCGGCGGCGACCACGACCAGCTCGTCGGCGCCGATCCGCAGGCCGAGCCCGACATAGCGGGAACCGTCGAGGACCAGCATGGTGGCCGGCCGGCCGACCCGGTTCTCGGTGAGCCCGGTCTCGCGCAGCAGGCCGTGCTCGATCAACTCGCCGACCAGGCTGGACACGGTGGCCTTGTTGAGCCCGGTGCGTGCGGCGACGTCGGCGCGCGAGCAGGGCGCGTGCGTGCGGACGTGGCGCAGCACGACGGCCCGGTTGGCCACCCGCACGTCGCCCAGGTCGGCCGTCTGCGACGACCGGTCGATGCTGATCACGTGGTGCCCGCCTCCTGCGCCGCGGCCGTCGGGTTCGGCTACAGCTTAAACTAAATCGGCCACGCCCCCGCCGGGCGCGTCCCCGTCGCCGAACCAGGGCTCGAACGGGCTCACCGCCGCCGGTTGGCCGTCGAGGACCACCCGGCGCGGCGGGTCGTCGCCGACCACCGCGACCCGGCGCACGTCCAGCGGCCCGTCCACCCGGACCCGCAGCGTGTCGCCGTCGCGGACGGCGGTGACCGTGGTGTCGCCGTCGGGGTCGCGCACCACCGTCACCGCGTCGGTCCCGCCCCACGACACCAGCGTGACGTCACGGAACGGTCCTTCGGTGACGGTCGGCGCGGGCGCCACCACCGGCACCAGCGCGCCGTGCCGCACGTACAACGGCAGCCGGTCGAGCGGCGCGGACACCCGCAGGTGCCGGCCGCCGGCGTGACGGTGCCCGGTGGCCGCGTCCAGCCAGTCGTCGCCCTCGGGTAGGTAGACGGCGCGCTGCCCGGACGGGTCGAGCACCGGCGCGACCAGCAGGTCCGCGCCCAGGCGGTACTGCAGGTCGGTGGTCCAGGCGGTCGGGTCGCCGGGCGTGTCGAGCAGCAGCGCCCGCATCATCGGGCTGCCGGTGCGGGCCGCGTCCACCGCCACCGACCAGAGGTACGGCAGCAGCCGGTAGCGCAGCCGCAGCGCGGCGACCGCGTGGCGTTCCGCCTCCGGCGGGAAGTCCCACGGCAGCCGGCTGGTGGTGCCGTGCAGCCGGACCAGCGGCGACAGCGCGCCGAACTGGGTCCAGCGCACGTAGAGGTCGGGCTCCGGGGTGCCGTGGAACCCACCGGTGTCGTGGCTCCAGAACGGCACCCCGGACAGCCCGTGCGACAGGCCGCCGCGCAGCGTGCTGGCCATGCCCGGCCAGGTGGCGTTGACGTCGCCGCTCCACTGCGCGCTGTGCCGCTGCCCGCCCAGGTAGGACGAGCGCGCCCACACCGTACGGTGCCCGGCCACCTCCTCGGTGACGTCGGCGACCACGTCGTTGAACAGCAGCGCGTAGACGTTGTGCAGCTCGACGCCGGTCATCCCGTTGTGCGCCACCGCGTCGGCGGGCACCGCCTCGGCGAAGTCGGTCTTGAACACCGCGACGCCCTGGGCGAGCAGCGGCCGCAGCAGGCCCTGGAACCAGCGCACCGCCGCCGGGTTGGTGAGGTCCACGATGGCGCAGACCGGATAGCTGCCGTGCCAGGTGTCCGCCACGTACGTGCCGCCGTCGGGGCGGCGCAGGAAGTAGCCGGCGGCCTCGGCGTCGGCGTAGAGCGGACTGTCGGTCATCAGGTAGGGGTTCATCCACAGGCACACCCGGAAGCCCTGCTCGGCGAGGTCCTTGAGCATCCCGGCCGGGTCCGGGAACGCCCGCTCGTCCCAGCGCAGCTCCGACCAGCGCCCGGCGACCTGCCAGTAGCAGTCCAGGTGCAGCACGTCGCAGGGGATGTCCCGCGCCCGGATCGTCCGGGCCCGCTCCCGTACGCGTTGCTCGCTGTCCGGGAAGAACCCGGAGGAGATCCAGGCGCCGAACGCCCAGCGCGGCGGCAGGTACGGCCGGCCGGTCAGCGCGTCGAGCCGGTCCAGGATCTCGGCCGGGGTCGGCCCGGCCAGCACGTAGTAGTCGAGCAGGTCGTCCGGGACCAGCACCTGCACGCTGCTGTGGGTGCTGGCGCAGACGTCGAACTGCACCGGCAGGCCGCTGTCGACCAGCACCCCGTAGCCGCGGTCGGACAGGTAGAACGGCACGTTCTTGTGCGACCGGTCGGACTCGCCGCCGAACGCGTCGAAGTTCCACATCAGCGGGCGCTGGCCGCGCTTGTCCAGCGGGGTGAACTTCTCGCCGAAGCCGACGAAACGCTCGTCACCGGGCGCGACGAAACTCTCGTGCCAGGCGACCGGCTCACCGTCGAGGGTGGAGCGGCCGAGCGGCAGCGTGCGTCGCCGGCCGCTGATGTCCCGGGTGCCGCCGTCGGTGGCCACCAGCAGCCGGCCGTCCGGGCCGAGGAACCGCAGCCCCCACGGGTCGAGGCGGATCTCCGCGACCGCCCCGCCGGCGTCCACCCGGGCGTACGCGTCGTCGACGGTGACCTCGGCCGGGTGCGGCGCCGGCCGGGTCAGGGTGGTGGCGCGCGCCGAGCGGCTGCGCACGCGCAGGTCGTCGGCGAGGCGTACCCGCAGGATCCCGTCGCCGGCGGCCTCGATGCGGGCGACGAGCGTGCGGCCGGAGGCGCAGGTGGCGCGGAGCGTGACGCCGTGCGGGTCGGTCCCGACCACCTCGGCCCGCAGCACGTCGTCGGCGCCCTGCTCACCGGGGGAACGGACCGGCAGGTCGGGCGGGTCGGCCACGAACGTCTCGTACGGGACCAGGGGCGGGCGGTACGGCATGGGCGTCTCCTCGCGGCGACCCGGGCGGCGGCACCGCCAGTTTCTTTGGAACCACAACTAACTGTCAATGATCCACCGCATTGACTTTCCGCCTCACCTGTTCCTACTTTGGCCGGGATGACAACTAAAGCGCTGTGGAGCGGCGGCCGGCTCAGCTACGGCGGCGACTGGAACCCCGAACAGTGGCCCCCGCCGGTGTGGTCGGCGGACATCGCCCTGATGCGCGAGGCCGGCGTCAACCTGGTCACCGTCGGCGTGTTCGCCTGGTCCCGGCTGGAACCCGCCCCCGGCCGCCACACCTTCGACTGGCTCGACCGGGTGCTGGACCTGCTGCACGACGGCGGCATCCGGGCCGCGCTGGCCACCCCGACCGCCTCGCCGCCACCCTGGTTCACCCACGCCCACCCGGACGCCATGCCGGTCACCGCCGACGGCATTCGGCTGCACCACGGCAGCCGGGACACCTACTGCGCCGCCGCGCCCGCCTACCGCGCCGCGGCCCGTCGCATCGCCGAGACGCTCGCCGCCCGCTACGCCCACCACCCGGCGCTCGCGCTGTGGCACGTGCACAACGAGTACGGCACCACCTGCCACTGCCCGCACACCGAGACAGCGTTCCGCCGGTGGCTGGTCGAGCGGCACGGCGACCTGGACACGCTCAACGACGCCTGGGCCACCAGCTTCTGGGGCCAGCACTACGCCGACTGGGCACATGTCGGCGCGCCCCGCGCCACCCAGTACCTGGCCAACCCCGGCCAGCTCCTCGACTTCCGTCGCTTCTGGTCCGACACGCTGCTGTCCGCGTACACCGAGCAGCGCGACGTGCTGCGGGCGGCGAACCCGGCGGTGCCGGTCACCACCAACTTCGTGCTCGGCGACTGGGTGCCCGTCGACCACGCCCGATGGGCGCGCGAGGTGGACCTGGTCGCCGTCGACCACTACCCCGACCGGGTCGACGCCGCCGAGGAGCAGACCGCGCTCGCCGCCGACCTCGCCCGCGGCTGGGCCCGCCACGGCGCCGGCCGACCCGCGCCGTGGCTGCTGGCGGAGAGCGCGCCCAACCAGATCCACACCGCCGGCCGGATGCACACCAAGGAACCCGGACGGATGACCCGGCACAGCCTCGCGCACGTCGCCCGCGGCTCCGCCGGGGTGATGTTCTTCCAGTGGCGCGCCCCGGCCGGCGGCGCCGAACGGTTCCACTCCGCCGTGGTGTCGCACGCCGGCGGCGCGGACACCCGGGTGTTCCGCGAGGCCGCCCGCCTCGGCGCGGCGCTCGACCGCCTCGCCGGGACCGAGGCGGGCCGGGTGGCGGCCCGGGTGGCCATCGCCTCCGACGCGGCCAGCGGCTGGGCGCTGCGCCACCCCGGGATGCCCCGCGCCGACCTCGACCACCCGGGCGAGGTGGCCGCCGCGCACCGGGCCCTGTGGCGCGCCGGCATCGCCACCGACCTGGTCACGCCCGGCGACCCGCTCGACGGGCACCGGCTGCTCGTGCTGCCCGCGCTCTACCTCGCCGCCGACGCCACGGTCGACTGGGTACGCCGGCACGTCCACGCCGGCGGGCACCTGCTGGTCACCTGGCTCAGCGGGGTCGCCGACGAGCACGCCCGCGTCCGCCTCGGCGGCTACCCGGGCGCGTACCGGGACCTGCTCGGGGTGCGGGTTGAGGAGTTCCACCCGCTCGCCGACGACGAACGGGTGCCGCTGACCAGCGGTGGGTTCGGCCGGATCTGGTCGGAGACCGTGCACCTGGCCGGGGCGGAGCAGATCAGCGCGTATATCGGCGGGGTGCTCGACGGCCGGCCCGCGGTCACCCGGCACCGGATCGGCGACGCCCGCGCCTGGTACGTCTCCACCCGCCCCGACGACGACACCTACCGCCGGGTGCTCACCGACGCCGCCCGCCTCGCCGGCGTCGTCCCCACCTGCCCGGCGGCGCCCCCGGGCGTCGAGGCGGTCCGCCGCGTCGACGGCGACCGGAGCTGGCTGTTCCTGCTCAACCACACCGACCGGCCGCAGCGGGTGCCGGCCGCCGGGCACGAACTGCTCACCGGCGAGGCGGTCGACGACCGGGTCACCGTCGCGCCCGGCGGCGTGGCGGTGCTGCGCGAGGCGCCGCGCTGACCCGCGTACCGGATCAGCCGGCGGCGACGGCGGCGCGGGAGCGGTCGGCGGCGATCCGCACCGCGAGCCCGGCCAGCACGGTGCCCATCACGTAGCGCTGCAGGCGCGCCCAGCCCGGCCGGCGGCTGAGGAACGCCGACACCGAACCGGCGCTGAGCACGATCAGCGCGTTCACGGTCAACGCGATGGCGATCTGGGTCAACCCCAGCAGCAGGCTCTGCACCGCCACGTGCCCGCGCGCCGGGTCGACGAACTGCGGCAGCAACGACACGTAGAGGATGGCGATCTTCGGGTTCAGCAGGTTGGTCACCAGGCCCATGGTGAACAGCCGCCGGGGCCGGTCCGGCGGCAGCGGCGCCGGCGTGAACGCCGACCGGCCGCCCGGGCGCAACGTGCGCCACGCCAACCACAGCAGGTAGGCCGCGCCGGCCAGCTTCACCGCCGTGTAGAGCGGCGGGACCAGCACGAACACGGTGGCGATGCCGGCCACCGCGGCGCTCAGGTAGACCAGGAAGCCGACCGCCACGCCGAGCAGCGACACCAGGCCGGCCCGCCGCCCCTGGGTGACCGAGCGGGACACCAGGTAGACCATGTTCGGGCCGGGCGTGAGCACCAGACCGAGCGCCACCAGGGCGATCCCCACCACCGCGCCGAGCGTGACCATGCCGCCTCCCGCCGTAGACCCTGCCCGGACCCTACGCCGGCCGGCCCGGCGCGGAGGACCGGGCTCGCGCCGGGGCGGGGTGACGCGCGACACTCGGGGGATGCCCGTCCTGCTGTCCGCCGCCGCCACCCCGTCCGCGCCCGGCCTGCTGCTGCGACCGTTCCGCGACGGCGACGGGGACGCGCTGCTGGAGGCGTACCGGGACCCGGTGCTGCGCGCCTGGACCCGCTACCCGGTGACCACCCGTGGCGAGGCGCGGGCCTTCGTGCGCCGCAGCCGGCAGGGCTGGGCGGCCGACCGCCGGTTCAGCTTCGCCGTGCTGGAGGACACGCCGGCGGGGGAGCGGCTGGTGGCGTGCGTGGTGCTCAAGGAGGTCCACCCCGGGCAGCCGGCAGCCGAGGTCGGCTACTGGACCGCCGCGCCGGCCCGGGGGCGGGGCGTCGCGCCCCGGGCCGTCGAAGCGGTCACCGGGTGGGCGTTCGCCCGCTTCGCCGCCGCCGGCCTGACCCGGATGGAACTGTTCCACCAGATCGACAACCCGGCCTCCTGCCGGGTGGCGGAGAAGAGCGGGTACGCGTTCGCCGAGGTGGTGCCGGCCCGACCGCCGTTCCCACGCGACGGCCACCGGCACGTACGCCCACGGCCCTGAGCCGTCAGGCCCCGCCCAGCAGGCGCAGCAGCAGCCTCGGTTCGCCCGGCCACGCGTCCAGCAGCACCTGCCGGGGCACCTGCCGCCCGGCGTAGCGCAACGCCAGCGCCACCACGACGATGTCGTCCAGCGGGCCGACCACCGGCAGGAACTCCGGGATCAGGTCGATCGGGCTGGCCAGCCAGACGCCCGCCACCACGATCGCGATCCGCGCCCGACGCGGCACCCGCGGATCACGGCGCAGCCGCCGCACCGTGGTCAGACAATCGGGCACGAAAGCGGCCAGGTCACGCAGGATCCCCGGCGGCAGCCGCCGGGCCAGCAGCACCAGCAGCGCCCAGCTCCCCACCAGGCAGGCCATCCCCACGCCGAGGCCGATCAGCCAGTCCCGCACGCCGCCGCTCCCTCCCCTGGGCGCCCGGGAACACCCCGGCACCGTCCGGCGCTGACCATAGGCGGAAACCGGCGGATACGGTGAACACCGGAGGTGACGGCGATGACGTACGGCTGGGAGGCCGCGGTCGAGGCGCAGATCCGCTCCGCCCAGGAGCGCGGCGAGTTCGACAACCTGCCGGGCGCCGGCAAGCCGATCCCGGGCCGCAACGAGCCCTACGACGAGGGCTGGTGGATCCGCGGCTTCATGGAACGCGAGCAGATCCCGTCCGACCTCATGCTGCCCACCCCGCTGCAGCTTCGACGCCGCATCGAACAGCTTCCCGCCGAGCTGCGCGACCTGCCCACCGAGGAGGCCGTCCGGTCGTCCGTGGCGGTGCTCAACGCCGAGGTGGTGGCGTGGCTGCGCGCGCCGACCGGGCCACGCGTCGTGGTCCGCCCGGTCAACGTGGAGGAGGCGGTACGGCAGTGGCGCGCCGACCGCCGGCACGCCGCGGTGATCCCGTCGGCGCCGTCACCGCCAACGGCCGGGCGGCCCGCCCGCTCCCGCCGCCGCTGGCGTTGGTGGCGTCGCTGAACCCGACGGCAGGTCAACCGCGTTATTCTGAGCCCCATGGACCCGACCGGCTCCGTCCGAGGCGTCAGCACAGCACACCGCACGCGGCCCGTCCCGGGCGCCCGGCGGTCGTGGCGGACGATCTTCGCGCACTGCACGGGCCCACCACCGGCGTCGTCGAGCTTCCCCACCGTCTGTTCTGGCAGCCCGACCGGCATGTCGACCTCGACCGCCCAGGGTTGTTGCCCTGGATGTACGAGACGGTGCTGACCGAAGCCGTCCGCCACGACGAGCTGCGCACCTGGCTGCACGGGCCGACGCTGATCCGACTCTGGTCGACGCTGTATCTGCCTCGGGGCGTCCGCCGCGCCTGGGAGGAGCGCCACCCGGTGCTTCGCGTCCGGGACCTCGAAGGGCTACGCAAGGCCTTCGCGGACTGGCCGCGAGCGTAGGCGCGCCCTCGCCCTCACTGCGGCTCGTCGGGCCGGCGACGTCGGGCCCCGGCCCTATCCTCGGGGCGTGACGATTCACCGGATGGACAACGTCGGCATCGTGGTCGACGACCTCGACGCCGCGGTCGCCTTCTTCACCGCGCTCGGCATGGAGCTGGAAGGTCGGATGCCGATCGAGGGTGACTGGGCGGGACGGGTCGTCGGGCTGTCCGACATGCGTAGCGAGATCGCGATGATGCGCATCCCGGACGCGCCGGGCCGGCTCGAACTCGCGACCTACCACGCCCCACGGTCGATCACCCCCGAGCCGGCGCCCACCCCGGCCAACACGCTGGGCCTGCACCGCGTCATGTTCGCCGTCGACGACATCGAGGCCACGCTCGCCCGCCTGCGCCCGCTCGGCGGCGAACTCGTCGGCGAGGTGACGCGCTTCGAGGACAGCTTCCTGCTCTGCTACCTGCGCGGCCCGAGCGGGATCATCCTCGCCCTGGCCGAACAACTCACCTGAGACGTACGTCCACCGAACGCGCGGGGGCGGTGGGGGCCGCACCGGGCCTGCGTACCCTCTGGCCATGACTCGACGGGGATG
The DNA here is from genome assembly GCF_013694245.2 of Micromonospora ferruginea. Taxonomy (NCBI): domain Bacteria; kingdom Bacillati; phylum Actinomycetota; class Actinomycetes; order Micromonosporales; family Micromonosporaceae; genus Micromonospora; species Micromonospora robiginosa. The sequence continues at coordinate 2,205,665 of NZ_CP059322.2, read as the reverse complement.
GGGCCTGGTCGTCGTCGGGGCGAGTGTGCTGGCTCTGGTGTCGCTCGCCTCGAACGTGACGACTCCGGGCCAGCTCGACGGCAGTGCGGACACCGTCCTGGCCAGCCGGTTGACCGTGAGCCAGCTCGTCAACGCGGGAACGGTCTGGGCCGGGCTGGCAGTGGTGTCCGGGTGGCTCGCCCGCCGACCCGCCCCGGCCGTCGCCGCGGGAGCCGTCGCCCTGCTCACCGCCTGCGTCGTCCACTACGGCGTGGGGACGGCGTTCGGGATGTTCGACCGGGACGTCTGGGCGGCCAACCTGCACTGGCTCCTGGCCGCGCTGGTGCTGGGCGGACCGCTCGGCCTGGTGGGCGCGATCGCTCACCGGGCGGATCCGTGGGGGCTGGCCGCCCGTCTCGTCGTCCCCCTCGGCGCGGTGCTCGAACCGTTCGTCGTCGGCCGGTTCACCACCCCCGCGATCCTGCCCTGGCCGAACCGGGTCGCCGACGTCGTCAGTGGGCTGGTGCTGCTGGTGGCCGGAGTGGTGGGCTGCGGTCGGATCCTCAGCGTGCGCGGGCGGCGACCGGCGTCGCACGGGCAGCGGCCGACCGCCGACGTCTGAGCACCGCCCCCGCGGGCGCACGCTCAGCCACGTGCCGCCTGCCAGGTCCAGGCGGTCCGGCGCGGGCGCCCGCCCATCGGGGCCCGGCCGGTCAGCCAGAGCAGCACCGGCGTCGGGTCGCCGGCGGGCGCGTCGGGAAACAGCCGCCGCACCACCGCGGAGCACAGTTCGGCCGGCGGCGACCAGGCCAGGTCGAGGCCCCGCGCCACGTCGCGGGTGTGCAGCAGGATCTCCGCCACGCCCACCGCGGCGAAGCCGCGCGGACGTCGGTGCCGTTCACCGCCGCCGCACGCGCAGCACACAGGTCAGCATCGGCAGGGTGAACTCGCCGTGCGCGGTCTCCGGGCGGCTCGCCAGGAACGCGCGGATCCGGTCGAGCGCCGCCGCCCGCTCCGGCTCCGGCATGACCAGCATCCCCGCCCGGGTGGCCAACGTCGCCACCAGGGAATCGGCGGTGCGGCGCTGCCCGTGCCGGAACTCGGCCTGCTCCGGGCCCTCGAACCGGGCCGGCGCGCCGTTCCTCGGCAGGTGCATCCGCGCCGTCTCGACCCGCCAACCGGCCGGCGTGTCCCGCGGGCCGACGGCCGCGCTGCCGCTGACCTCGGCCAGCCCGGCGACCCAGTCGACCCGGTCGTCCAGCACGTTCCACAGCCCGGCCAGCACGCCGCCGGGGGCGAGGACCCGGGCGATCTCCGGACCCGCCACCGCCATGTCGAACCAGTGCATGGCGTTGCCGGCCAGCACGGCGTCGACGGTGGCGTCCGGCAGCGGGATCGCCTCGGCGCTGCCCGGCAGCGCCCGCGTGTCGGGCAGGGCGCGGCGCAGCTCGGCCAGCATCGCCGGGTCCGGCTCGACGGCGGTGACGTCGGCGCCGACCGTGCCGAGCGTGGCGGTCAGCTTGCCGGTGCCGGCGCCCAGGTCGAGCACCCGCCGGCCGGGCGCCGCCTCCAGCGCCCACCGGACCGCGTCGCGCGCGTAGTCCGGGCGGTGCTCGGCGTACGCGGTGGCCGCCGCGCCGAACGAGGACGAGTGCCGGTCGCGTTCGTGCTGGTCCATTCAGGTGCTCCCCTCGTCGAGCGCGGCGATCAGGCGCAGCGGGTCGATGTAGTCGCGGTAGGACACGACGAGGCCGTCGCGGACCCGGAACACCGCGATCACGGTCTGCTCGAACGGCGCGCCGGTGGCCACGACGTTTCCGTGTGCCTCGTACTCCACGATCACCACCTCGGGGTCGGTGGTCTCGTGGAGCACCACGTCACGGTGCTCGTCGATGGTGATCAGGGCGTGCGCCGCCTCGGTCAGGTGCCGGCGGATCTCGGCGTGCCCCTGCACCCGGCCGGGCACGCCCGCGGGACGGAACGGCCACTCGATGTACCCCTGGGGGGCCATCACCGCCACGAACGCCTCGACGTCCTGCTCCCGGCCGGCGCGCAGCACCCGCTCGACGGCCTCCCGCGACGACACCGGCATGCTGCCTCCCGATCGGACCGCTGCTGTTGCTGCCACCGTAGTGGCCCGGCACACCTCCGCGCTGTTCTGCCAGCGGCGAAAGCCGTTCTGACCGGGCGCGACGGTCACTACGCTCGGTCCGATGACGGCGATCACCACGCGCACGGTCGCGTACCCGGCCGACGGCCTGACGATGATCGGGCACCTCGCGCTCCCGGCCGGTGTCGACCGCCGACCCGCGGTGCTGCTCGGGCCGGAGGGCACCGGGCTCAGCGACGTCGAGCGCCGCCGGGCCGATGCGCTCGCCGAACGGGGATACGTGGCGCTGGCCTTCGACCTGCACGGCGGGCGCTACCTGGGCGACCCCGAGGAGATGCTGGCCCGGTGCCTGCCGCTGCTCGCCGACCCCGACCGGATGCGGAGCATCGGCCACGCGGCGCTCGACGTGTTGCGCGCCGAACCGCGGACCGACCCGGAGCGGATCGCCGCCGTCGGCTACGGCACCGGGGGCGCGATCGGGCTGGAACTCGGGCGCGACGGCGTCGACCTGCGCGTGATCGGCACCGTCAACGCACTGACCACGGGCCGGCCGGGCGAGGCGGCGCGCATCCGCTGCCCGGTGTGGGTCGGGGTCGGATCGGAAGACCCGATCATGCCGCCCGCGCAGCGGGACGCGTTCACCGAGGAGATGCAGGCCGCGGGCGTCGACTGGCGCCTCGTGGTCTACGGCGGCGCGTTGCACGCCTTCCACCACCCGCCGGTCGACCACCCCGTGGTCCCCGGCGTCGGCCACCACCCGCGGCACGCGCAGCGCGCCTGGCGCGACGTCGTCGCGCTGCTCGACGAGTGCCTGCCCCTGACGGAGTGATCTCCCGGACCGCCCGGCCGGCGACCGCATGCCCGCTACCGCACGGACATCAGCGTGAACGCGAAGCCGGCGATCCTGGACCGCCGCATCGGCACGTCGCACTTGACCCGCCGCTCGACTTCGGCCCGGCTGAGGCCGAGCCCGCGTGCGACGAGCCGGTCCGGGCGTACCGGTATCGGATCGCGGAGGACCACCTCCACCCGGATCGGCCACGCCTCGCCGAGCGGCACCGGCGTGGCGTCCAACCGCCAGGCGTCCGTCCAGTCGAGGGCGAAGCGGTTACGTCGGGCCAGCGCCGGATCCAGCAGGGTGGACGCCACCAGCCGGCCGTCGTTGACGTGGTAGCCGTGCAGTTCGGCCGGATCGAACGAGGCGACCGGCGTGCGCTCGTGGACGGTGAGCTTGCTGGTCCGGTCGCAGCGTACGCAGCGGACGAGCAGCCACACGTCCAGCAGCTTGCCGTTCGCGTTGACCCGGAACCGCCCGTCGCCGGTGGTGGCGGAGCCCGACGGGCAGTCCACGCACCGCCGGGACAGCAGGGGCAGCCGGGTCCGGTGGACGACCCAGGGCAGCACGATATGAGGTGGTGAGGACATGAGTTCCGAGACCTGATCTCTCTAGACCTGACACGAGGCCGATTACGCGCGACCTCGAACGCCGCATGACCGGGCGCGCGGGGCAGCCCGGCGGAACCGACGGGACGCGTCGGCTACCGGTGAGCGGTGGAACGTGTCAGATCCGGAGAGCGGGCGGGGTCATGCGGCTCGTGTCCTCTCTCCTCGGTGTCGCAGGCAACCTACGGACGACCGGGAAGGAACCTCAACCGGTTATCTGCCCGCATTACCGTATTACCGGTTACAACAATCCGATAATTAGCCGGAACAAAGGCCCCAAACCGTGCATACATCATAATGACAGTTCGTGTGCGTAATGGTTTAGGATGGTGTATCGCGCTCGTTAGCCGTCGCTGGCGGGCCGGTAGCCGGCTCGGGCTGCGGCCACCTCGGCGGCGCGTCGCTCACGCCAACGCCGCTGGGCGTCGCTGTTGCAGCGCCGGCACACCTTCCGGAGGCGCCCGGTGGCCGAGTCGACCTCTCGGTCATGTCCGTTGCGGCAGGTCGGCTGCTGCTGACGCTCTCGGCAGTTGTCGGCGTGGCTGAGCTGTCGCAGATGGGTCGGCTCGATGCAGTCGGGGATCCCGCAATCGTGGTGGACGTCCAGGTCAGGCCGATAGCCGCCGACGAAGACCGCATACGCGGCGACATGGGCCCAGGCTCGTCCGGCGAGCTTCTGGTAGATCCCGCGCTGCCGGCCGTAGCCCCGCACGATGAGGCAACCCGACGGCACGCGCTCCGAGCGGTCCAGAAGATATGCCCGCAGCGAGCTCTCAGTGAAATGCCGGGACAGGCCAGCAACCTGGGACAGCATCGGCCGAGCATATGAGACCCCTGTGACAGGTGGGCCACCCACGAATCATCCGCGGGTGGCCCACCACGCCAGGCTCAGCGTTGGGTGCGGTCGTCGATCTCGGTGCCGGACTCGCCGGGCCGGGCGCCGATCGCCTCCTCGGCGGCACGGCCGCCGGTGCTCTCGTCGCCCTGCCGCAGGGAGCTGCGGGGCAGCCCGGCCAGGTGCGCCGGATCCTCGATCGGCTGGTCCGGCCAGTCGTCCTGGGTGCCGTCGGCCAGCCCGGCCCGGCGCAACACCTCCACCAGGTCGTCGTGCGACAGACGCTCGGCATCCGGAATCCCGGCCCCGCGCGCCATCGACTGCAGCGTCTTCAGGTCTTCGCTCACGAATATCTCGGCCATGCCGGAGCCTTCCCGGCGCCCAAGACAAGGAAACCGGCGCAGGGCCGCCCGAGCCCACGCCGTGCAGGGCGGAAAGAAACACCTTCGATGAGAGCGGTATGCCTGTGAGGCATGAATATGACTTTCGGTCATACCGCTCTTGACCGGTCTGTTCGCCTGGGCGGCGACACGCCCGAACGTCCGAGTCCGGCGCGGAGACTGCCCGGGCACGACCCAAGGCGCGGCGAGGGCGGGCGTGGACGCCCGGCATGAGGCGGCGGCACGAACGCCGCCGGTCACGGGCGGGTCAGCACCTCGGGAGGAGCGACAGGAGACACGTGGATCCGCTCGTGACCGGGCCCGAGCGGCCCGCCGGACCGGCCGGTGCGTACCGCGATCACCTCGGCGGCGATGCTGACCGCGGTCTCGGTGGGCGTGCTCGCGCCCAGGTCGAGCCCGGCCGGACCGGCCAACCGGGCCAGCGCGCCCTCGTCGACGCCGGCCGCCCGCAGCCGGGCGAGCCGTTCGGCGTGCGCGCGGCGGGACCCGACCGCGCCGACGTACGCCGCCGGGCCGGCGAGGGCCACCTCCAGCAGCGGCAGTTCGAACTTCGGGTCGTGGGTCATGGCGATCAGCACGGTCCGCCCGTCCACCCGGGCGCCGGCGGTCTCCGCCGCCAGGTAGCGGTGCGGCCAGTCCACCACCACCTCGTCGGCAGCGGGAAACCGTCGACGGGTGGCGAACGCGGGACGGGCGTCGCAGACGGTCACCCGGTAGCCGAGCTGGGAACCGAGTGCCGCCAGCGCCGCGACGTGGTCGGTCGCGCCGAACAGGATCATCCGGGGCGGTGGCGGGAACGCGGTCACCAGCACCGCGATGCCCTCACCGTCGACGGTGTGCCGGCGCACCTCGGTGCGGCCGGCGGCCAGCGACACCTCCGCGTGGCGGACGGCCGCCGCGTCGAGGCGCGCGTCGCCGAGCGAGCCGTGCTCGCCCCAGGGGCCCAGCAGCATCCGCCGGCCCAGGTGGTGCCGGGGGCCGGCGACGCAGGTCAGCACCGCCACCGGCCGGCCGGCGCGCACGGCGGTGACGACCTCGTCCAGTCGGGGAAAGGTGACCCGATCGAGGCGCTCGACGAAGACGTCGATCGTGCCGCCGCAGGTGAGCCCCACGCCGGTGGCCGCCTCCAGGCCGGCGCCGTAGCGCAGCGCCCGGGCGGGCCCGCTGTCGCGTACCTGCTCGGCCTCGGCGTGCACCGCCGCCTCCACGCAGCCACCCGAGACGCTCCCCAGGACCACGCCGTCCGGGCCGACCAGCATGGTCGCGCCGACCGGCCGCGGGGCGCTGCCCGCGGTGGCGGTGACCGTCGCGGCGGCCACCGGTTGGTTCGCTACCCACCATCGCAGCAGGTCGGCGAGGTGGTCACGCATCGAGCAGTCCCGCCTGCCCGGGCCGGTCCAGGTCGGTCCCGTCGGCCACGTCGGCGCACGGCACGACCCGCAGCCGGTCGTGGTGGGCGCGCAGGTAGTCGCGGGCGCCCCGGTCGCCGACCGCCACCCGGGCCGCCCCCGCCCAGTGGTCGCGGCCGAGCAGCACCGGATGCCCGTGGCGACCGTCGCGGTGGGCGGCCACGGCGAGCGAGCCGGCGGTGGCGTCGCGCGCGACCCGGCGTACCGCGGCGGGGGTGAGGCCGGGCATGTCGACCAGGGTGACCACGGCCGCCACGACAGGGGTGGGCACCAGCGCGGCCAGCCCGGCGCGCAGCGACGAGCCCATGCCGGTGGGCCATGCCTCGTTGTGGACCACCTCGGGCAGCCGGGCGCGGGCGCGCACCTCGTCGGCGGCCGCGCCGAGCACCACCACGACCGGGTCGCAGCCGGCAGCGGTGAGGATCCCGGCGGCGTGCTCGACCAGCAGGCCGCCCCGGTGGGCTAGGAGCGCCTTCGGCATGCCGAAACGGCGGCCGGCGCCGGCGGCGAGGAGCAGTCCAGCCGTGGCCATGGCCCGAGCGTAGCGGGAGAACCGAGATCCGGTATCCCTCGCTTCTAGCTTTCTCGCCTAGCATGTATCTCGTATTTGCTGTCGGGATGGCGGTGAGGTGCCGGGTGACACCAGACGAAGCGCCCGCGTGGCGGCGGCTCAGCCCGCTGCCCCTGGACCGGCTGGCTCCGCTGCCGGCGCTGGCCGAGCACCTGGACCGGCCCGAGGCCGGACGGCTCCTGGCCGAGGCCGACGCGAGCCGTACACCCCCGGACGACGTGCTGGCCGCGCTGCGGTCCCTCGGCGTCGCCGCGGTGTACGACCCGGCCACCGCCACCGCCGTGCACGTCAACGCGCTCAACGCCGTCCTCGCGCGACACAGCGGCAGCCTGGCGATCACGCTCGGGGTCAACGCGCTGGCGCTGCTGCCGCTCTACATCGCCGGCACCCCGCCACAACGCGACCGGGTCGGCGCCGTACTGCGGGCCGGCGGCTCCGCCGCCATGCTGCTCACCGAGCTGGCGCACGGCAGCAACCTGGCCCGCATCGCCACGCGGGCGGTGCCGGACGGCGACGGTTGGCGGCTGACCGGAGAGAAGCACCTGATCAACGGCGGCCGGCGACACGACCTGCTGGTGACGCTGGCCCGCGTCGACGGCGGCGACGACCTCGGGCTGTTCCTCGCCGAGCGGGACGGCACGGTCCACGCCCTGCCCGCCTGGCGCACGCTGCCCACCGCCGCCGCGGACATCTCCGGCGTACGCCTCGACGGCACCGCGGCGCAGCCGGTCGGCGCGCCCGGTGACGGCGCGGCGGTCCTGCGGCTGACCCTAGCGCTGTCCCGGGGCGGCATCGGCTCGCTGGCCTCGGGCGCCGCGAGCGGGGCGCTGGCCCAGGCGGTGCGCTACGCCCGCGAGCGTGACGTCTACGGCGAGCCGATCGTGCACCTGGGCGCGATAGCGGAGCACCTGTTCCGGGCCGCCGCCCTCGACGTGCTGGTCGCGGCCGCCGCGGTCAAGGCGACCTTCCTGATCAACACACTCGGGCCGGCCGCCGCGCACGCCACCGCGGTGGCCAAGTACGCCTGCTGCCGGTTGGCCGAGGAGGCCGTCACCGAGGGCCGCGCGGTGCTCGGCTCCCGGGCCCTGGTGGAGGAGTTCGGCTACGCCGCCCAGGTGCGCGACGTGCTGCTCTACGGCGTCTTCGACGGCACCAGCCACATCCTGCTCGACCAGTTGCAGTGGCGATTGGAGCGCTTCGCCGCCGGCCCGGCCCGGGGCGACGACGGCTACCGGGTGCTCGCCGAGGCGTACGCGAGCGCGCCGCAACCCCTGGTGGACGTCGCCCGGCTGCGGGTGCGGCCGTTCGCGCCGAACCCGGCGCTGCGGGCCGCGACGCTCGCCGCGGCGACCGACCGCCCGGCGGTGGGCGCGCTGGCGACGCTCCTGCGGCGGCTGTTCGACGTGGTCGGTCGCGCCCGTCGCAGCGGACGCTGGGCGGCGGACCAGGCCTGGCGCTTCGCCGGTGCCGGGATCCTCGCGGAGGCGGAGGCGCTGCTGGCCGCCGTCGAGCTGGTCGACCCGTGCGCCCGGGCGCTGCTCGGCCTGCCCGGCCGGGCCGGGGAGGTCGACGAGGCGGCGCTCGGCTACGCGCTCGGCTGGCGTGGCGTCGGGCTCGCCGCCCAGGTCGACGAGCTCGCCGCCGACCTGGCGGCCGACGGCCGGCCCGGGACCGACGACCCGTCCACGGCGGTCGAGACGGACGATCCGGCGGGGACGGACGATGTGCGCGCGGCGTTCGCGGGCGAACGGGCGCCGGCGCGCGCGGCGCTGCGGCGCTGGCTGACCTCGACGCCCGCCGGCCCGTCGCGCCCCGGTCCGGCCGCCGTGCCCGACGCGCCTGCTTCCACACCGGACCGGCCGACGCGGCGTCCGGGTTCCGCGCCGGGCACCGCCGGTGCGGCGGACCGGTCGGCCGCCGGGGCGGCGCGGTGAACGCCGCCGGCCGTCGACCCCGGATCGCCGTCGACGTCGCGGGCGCGGACCTCGGGCCGCAACCGGTGGTCGCCGGGGCGCTGGCCGCCGCCGAGAGCGCGGACGTGGTGCTGGTCGGCCCGCGCGAGCGCGTCCGGGCGCTGCTGCCCGGCGGCGTGCCACCACCCGGAGTACGCCTGCTCGACGCCCCGGACGTGGTGGGCATGGCCGACGACCCGGTGGCCGCCACGTACGCCAAGCGGCGCTCGTCGCTGCTGGTCGCCGCGGCGGAGGTGGCGGCGGGCCGGGCCGACGCCATGGTGACCCCGGGCAACACCGGTGCCGCCGTGCTGGCGGCGGCGGCCCGGCTGGGACGGGTGCCCGGGGTGACCAACCCGGCGCTGGCGACGGTGCTGCCGGTGCCGGACGCCGGGCCGACCGTGCTGCTCGACATCGGCGCGACGGCGACCGCGCAGCCGGAGTGGCTGGTCGAGTTCGCGGTGCTCGGCGCCGAGTACGCCCGCTGCCGCCTCGGCGTCGACCGGCCCCGGATCGGCCTGCTGTCCAACGGGCACGAGTCGGTCAAGGGCGGCCCGGTGCGCCGCGACGCGCACCTGCTGCTGGCCGCGATGCCCGGCTACGTGGGCCAGATCGAGGCGTACGACGTGCTGGGCGGCCGGGTGGACGTGGCGGTGACCGACGGGTTCACCGGCGACGTGGCGTTGAAGATGTACGAGCGCACGCTGGACGCCACCGTGGGGCTGGCGCTGGCGGCGGTACGGGCGTTCTCGCCGATCGGCGCGCTGGCCCGGGACCGGGAGCGGCGGGTCACCGCGGCGGTGCGCCGGGGGCTGGCCGCCGAGGCGGGTGGCGCGCTGCTGGGCGTACGCGGGGTGTGCGTGGTCTGCCACGGCGCGGCCGGCGCGGCCGACGTGGCGGCCGGGGTGGACATCGCGGTCGAGTGCGTGCGCTCCGGGGTGGTCGACCGGACCGGCGTCGCCTTCGCGGCCTCGTCGCGTCGACGCCGGGCGGTGCGGCGCATCGCCGTCGACGGATGACTGAGTCGTTCTTGTATCTGGTTTTCCACATACGAGCGTTGATATGGTGCCGGGGACTCCTGGGGTGAGGGTGGTGCGATGTCAGAGCAGATGATCCAGGTCCACGATCTGCGCCGGTCGTTCGGCGCGACGACCGCGGTCGACGGGGTCGGATTCGAGGTGGCCGCCGGCGAGGTGGTCGGCCTGCTCGGCCCGAACGGCGCCGGCAAGACCACCACGATCCACTGTCTCACCACACTGCTGAAGCCGGATTCGGGCAGCGCCCGCGTCGCCGGCTTCGACGTGGTCGACCAGGCCGCCCAGGTGCGCCGCAGCATCGCCGTCACCGGCCAGTTCGCGGCGCTCGACGAGCTGCTCACCGGCCGGGAGAACCTGGTGCTGTTCGGCCGCCTGCTCGGCCTGGACCGGCGGGCCGCCGCCACGCGTGCCGACGAGCTGGTGGAGCGCTTCGACCTGGGGGAGGTGGCCGGCAAGGCGGTCCGCACCTACTCCGGTGGCCTGCGCCGCCGCGCCGACCTGGCCGCGAGCCTGGTGGTCGACCGGCCGGTGCTGTTCCTCGACGAGCCGACCACCGGCCTCGACCCGCGCAGCCGGCGGGCGTTGTGGGAGGTGGTCCGGCAGTTGCGCGCCGACGGCACCACCGTGCTGCTGACCACGCAGTACCTGGAGGAGGCGGACCAGCTCGCCGACCGGGTGCTGCTGGTCGACCACGGCCGGGTCGTCGCCGAGGGCACCCCGGACGAGCTGAAGGGCCGTCTCGGCGGCACGGTCTGCGAGGTGCGGGTGGAGGATCCGCGGGCCCGGGAGACGGCCGCCGCGCGGCTGCGCGAGGCGTTCCCGGAGCTGACCGAGGACGACGACGTGCTGCGCGTCGCCGCCGGGGCGGGCACGCTGACCGAGGTGGTGCGCCGGTTGGAGGCCGCCGGCGTGGAGGCCGACGACGTGACGGTCCGCCGGCCCACCCTGGACGAGGTGTTCCTGTCGCTGACCGGGTCGGCCGCCGGCGTGCCCGACGTGGCGGGAGCCGGGCGGTGACCGTCGCGAGCCCGCCGGCCGCCGGGCCGGCGCGGCAGTTCGCCGTGCTGGCCGCGCGCAACCTGCGCCAGGCGCGCGCCGGCCGGTCGGTCGGCCTGACCGTGGTGTTCCCGCTGACGTTCTTCGCCGGCTTCATGGTGGTGTTCCACCGGTTGATGTCCGACTACGGCATCGCCTACGAGCAGTTCCTGCCGCCGGCGATCGTCGTGCAGACCACCGTGCTGGTGGCCATGTCGGCGTGCTACATGGTCGCCGGTGACGCCCGCAGCGGGCTGATCGCCCGCTACCGCACGCTGCCGATGGGCGCCGCCGTGGTGCCCGCCGCCCGGCTGGTGGTGGACGCGGCGCGGGCCGCCGTCGCGGTGGCGGTGATCCTCGTCGCGGCCGTCGTGGTCGGTTTCCGGTTCACCGCGGGCGCGGCCGGCGCGGTGGGTTTCGTGCTGCTGGCGGTCGGCTTCGCGGTCGTGCTGGCGGCCGGGTGCGCCGCGCTGGGCCTGGGCGCCCGTGACCCGGAGCACGTCTACTCCGCGCTCACCCTGCCCTATCTGGTGTTGACCACGGTGTCCACCGCGTTCGTGCCGGTCGACGCGTTCCCGGGCTGGTTGCAGCCGCTGGTGCGGGTGTCGCCGTTCTCCGCCCAGGTCGACGCGCTGCGGGCGCTGTCCACCGAGGGCGCCGACCAGCGGGTCTGGCCGGCGCTGGTCTGGTTGGTGGTGCTGGGGCTGCTGTTCGGCTTCGCCGCCGCCCGTTCGTTCCGGAGGACCCGATGAGCACTGTCACCCAGGCGTCGCTGTTCGCCGGGCGCAACCTGCGCCGGTTCTTCCGCGCCCCGCCGGCGCTGATCTACTCGTTCGCGTTCCCGGTGCTGCTCCTGCTCACCCAGTACGCGGTCTTCGGCCGCATCGTCGGCGACGGCGACCGCCAGCACTACCTGGAGCGGCTCGCGCCGCTGGTGGTGCTCTCCACCGCCGCGTTCGGGTCGCCGTCGAGCGCGGTCGGTTTCCTGCGCGACCTCAAGGGCGGGCTGGTCGACCGGCTGCGGGCGATGCCGGTGCGGCCGGGGGCGCTGCTGGCCGGGCGGGTCGCCGGTGACGTGCTGCGCATCGTGCTGATCGGCGTGCTCACCACCGCGGTGGCGCTGCTGCTCGGGTTCCGGTTCCGGCAGGGCGCGGTGGCCGTGGTGGGTTTCTTCGCGGTGCTCGCGCTGTTCGGGGTGATGTGGGCGGCGATCGCGCTGTGGCGCGGCTCGGGGCCCGGCGACGAGGAGTCGTTGCCGCCGTCGCTGACCGGCCCGGCGACGCTGCTGTTCATCTTCTCGTCGGGGTTCGTGCCGGTGTCGGCGTTCCCGTCGGTGGTGCAGCCGTTGGTGCGGGCCAACCCGTTCTCGGTGGCCACCGAGGCGTTGGTCGGGCTCTCCTCGGGCGGGCCGGTCCTGGCGCCGGTGCTGCAGACCCTCGCCTGGGTGCTGGGGCTGGGCGGGATCTGCCTGCTGGTGGCGGTGCGCCGCTTCGGCCGCCGCACCGCCGCCTGACCGGGCGGGCCGGTCAGACCGGGCTGGCCATCCGGTAGAGCATCTGCTGGCCGCCGGTGGCCAGCAGATGCCCGCCGTCGGACCAGACCCGGGCGCGGGCACCCAGGGTGCCGCCGTTTGCCGAGGCGGCCTCGCCCTCGACCAGCAGCCACTCGCCGGCGTCGCCGCCGGCCTGGAAGCCCACGTAGAGATCCATGCTCGGGGCCATGAACGTGGTCTGCTCGAATGCCTGCACGATGGCCGGGAACTGCACCACGTCGACGGCGAACACCAGCCGGGCGGCGGCCAGCCACGGGTCGGCGCCGGCCGGCAGCGGTTCGTGCAGCCGCAGCCAGCCGCGTACGGTCGGCACGCCGTCGCGTTGCGGTGACCAGCCGCCGGCCGGCCAGCCGGACAGGCGTACCTCGTAGCAGCGTTCCCAGATCGGCAGCACCGGCAGGCCGTCGCGGCGCATCAGGTCGACGAGCGCCGGCAGCTCGTCGGGCCCGGGCAGCTCCGGCGCCGGCATCCAGCGGCGCTCCGGGCCGACCAGACCGTCCGCGACGGTCCACACGTGCGCGGCGAGCACGGTGCGGTTGCGCTGGCGCAGCGTGACGTGGAACGCGGCGGCGCGCCGGGTGCCGTGCACCCGCTCCACCGTGAGCTCCGCCTCGCCGTAGCGGGCCGGGGCGAGGAACTGGCAGCTCAGGCTCACCGGCAGCATCCCGCCGGCGGCGTCGCCGGCGGCGCGCAGCGCGACCGCGGCCAGGTAGCCGCCGTTGGGTCCCCACACCGACCAGTCCTCGGCCAGGCTGGCCCGGTAGTGACCGGGCGCGGTCCGCTCGACCGCGGCGTCGTCCGCGAGACTGGCCATCGGACCTCCCCCTCCACGCACCATCCGTCGACACAAGATACTGCACAGCAAAAGCAGATACGAGTACGATGCGGCGCATGGATCTGCGTGACAGCGCCGAGGAGGCCGCGTTCCGCGCCGGGCTGCGTGACTGGCTGGCCCGGTCCGTGCCGGTGACCACCGGGACGGCCGGCGCGCCGGCGCGGGGACGGTGGGACGACGTGGACGCGGTGCGGTCCTTCAGCGCCGCGCTGCACGAGGCCGGCTACGCCGGGCTCACCTGGCCGGTGGAGTACGGCGGGCGCGGCCTGTCCCCGGTGCACCAGGCGATCTACCTGGAGGAGAGCGCCCGTGCCGAGGCCGGCGAGCACATCGGCGTGATCGGCCTGGGCATGGTCGGTCCCACCGTCATCGCCTGCGGCTCACCGGCCCAGCGGGCCTGGTACCTGCCCCGGATCCTCACCGGCGAGATCATCTTCTGCCAGGGCTTCTCCGAGCCGGAGGCCGGCAGCGACCTGTCCGCCGTGCGGACGCTCGCCCGCCGCGACGGCGACGAGCTGGTGGTGACCGGGCGCAAGGTCTGGTCCTCCTACGCGCACCTGGCCGACCACTGCCTGCTGCTCGCCCGCACCGACCCGGACGCGACCCGCCACCGTGGCCTGTCGTGCCTGCTGGTCGACCTGCGCACGCCCGGGGTGACGGTGCGCCCGATCCGGCAGATGACCGGCGAGGCCGAGTTCGCCGAGATCGAGTTCGACGAGGTGCGGGTGCCGCTCGACGCGGTGGTCGGCGAGATCGGCGACGGCTGGCGGGTGGCGATGACCACGCTGGCCCACGAGCGCGGCACCTTCGGCTTCACGCTCACCGCCCGGTTGGAGGTGGCGTTCCGCCGGCTGGTGGCGACCGCGCGGGCCCGCGGCCGTGACACCGACCCGCTGGTCCGCGACCAGATCGCCGCCCGCTACGTCGAGCTGGAGGGGCTGCGCTGGACCAACCGGCGTGCCCTGGCCGAGCTGCGGCGCACCGGCACGCCCGGCCCGGAGACGTCGGTGGTGAAGCTGCGCTGGTCGCAGGCGCACCAGCGGCTGACCGCGCTGGCCGTGCTGCTCACCGCCGACGGCCGGCCGGACGGGTGGGACCGCTACTGGCGGCGCGAGATGCTGCGCAGTCGCGCCAACACCATCGAGGGCGGCACCTCGCAGGTGCTGCGCAACGTGATCGCCGAGCGGGTGCTCGGCCTGCCCAGGTCGTACTGACGCCCGTCCGGAGAGGACCGCAGCATGGACTTCGCACTGACCGGCGAGCAGGAGACGTGGCGCGACACCGCGGCGAAGTACCTCGCCGACGAGCGCGCGGCCGGCGACAGCGACCGGACGTGGGCCGACGTCACCGGCCTCGGCTGGCTGGATTCCGAGCTGGGCACCGTCGAACTGGCCCTGCTCGCCGAGCAGCTCGGCCACGCGCGCAGCCCGCTGCCCTGGTGGTCGACGATCGGCCTGGCCGGGCCGGCGTTGCGGGCCGCCGGGCGCGAGCCGCGCCGGCCGGCCACGCTGGCCTGGGCCGAGGAGGCCGGCCCCGGCACGCTCGCCGCCCTGCTGGCGCCGCACCGCCCCGGCGGGGGGATGAGCTGCACGGTCGCCGCCGACGGGACCGTGCGCGGGCGCAAGGTCGCGGTCCCGCACGCGGCGGAGGCGGTCGACCTGGTGGTGGCCGTCGCCGGCCCGGACGGCGTGGAGCTGCGCCTGGTCGACGCGTCGGCGCTGCGCCCGGCGCCCACCGACGCCGGGCCGGCGGGTCTGGACCCGACCCGGCCGGCCGGCACGGTGGAGCTGTCCGGGGTGGCCTCGACGCCGCTGGTCGCGGCGGACGCGAGCGGCGACGTGCTCGCGGCGATCCGGCGGCGCACGCTGGCCCTGCTCGCCGCCGAGGCCGTCGGCGTGGCGACGCGCGCGCTGGCCTGGGCCGTCGGGTACGCCACCACGCGGACCCAGTTCGGCCGGCCGATCGGCGCGAACCAGGCGGTGGCCCACCCCCTCGCCGATCTCTACGGCCAGGTCGAGACCGCCCGCTCACTGGCCTACCGGGCCGCCTGGTCGGTCGACGCGGAGCCGGGCCCGGTCGCGGACCGGGCCGTCGCGGCCGCCGCGGTGGCCGGGCGCGAGGCCGCGACCGCCGCCTGCGAGACCGCCATCCAGACGTACGGGGGCAGCGGCTTCACCTGGGAACAGCCGCTGCACCACTGGTATCGGCGGGCATGGTGGCTGGCCACGTTCGACGGCACGGTCGCCGACCTGCGCGCCGAACTGGCCGCGTCGCTGCTGGACGGGGCGTCCGGTCAGGACGCCCCGGGGCGGTAGGAGCCGAAGCTCCAGATGTTGCCCTCGGAGTCGCGCACCGAGTAGCCCTGCCCGCCGTAGTCCTCGTCGCGCAGCTTCTGCACGATCTCGGCGCCGGCCGCGACGAGCCGGTCGTAGTGCGCGGCCACGTCGTCGAGGACCACGTAGGTCGCGCCGGGGCCGGTCTCCAGCACCAGCCGCCCGTCGCCGCCGTCGGTCTCGGAGGAGAGCATGACCATGCCGTTGCCCCAGGTCAGTTGGGCGTGGCTGATGGTGCCGTCCGGACCGGGGACGACCAGGGCCTCGCGGAAGCCGACGACGTCGACCAGCCAGCGGACGGCGGCCGGCGCGTCGCGGTAGCGAAGCGTGGGGATGATTTCCGGGCCTGCGCTCATGCCGGAGAGTCTAATGAAGAATCGCGGATAGCACATGCGTCGCGCATGGCATGTCGGATCTTCGGCTACGCTGTGCCCATGCTTCGCTACGACTACGTCATCGTCGGCGCGGGTGCGGCCGGCGCGGTGCTGGCCGCGCGGTTGAGCGAGGATGCCGGGCGTTCGGTGCTGCTGCTGGAGGCCGGTCCCGACCTGGCCGGTGACGCCGGGCCGGAGGTGTTGCGCACCGGCTCGGTGGAGGCGGAGGACGGCTTCGACTGGGACCTGCGCGCCACCGTGGTCGCCGGGCGCGAGGCGCCGCTGCGGCGCGGCCGGGTGGTGGGCGGCTCGACCCGGATCAACGACCGGGGCGCGATGCGCGCGCCGGCTGCCGACTTCGCCGCCTGGGGTCGTGGCCTGCCGGAGTGGGACTGGCCGGCGGTGCTGCCCGCGTTCCGCCGGCTGGAGAGCGACGCGCAGTTCGGCGATCGCGACCACCACGGCGCCGACGGTCCGGTGCCGATCACCCGCTGGTCGCGCGGGCAGTTGACCCCGGCGATGGACGGTTTCCTGGAGGCGGTGCTCGCGCTCGGGCACGACTACCAGGAGGACATGAACGCCCCGGACGCGGTCGGCATCGGGATGTATCCACAGAACCGGCGCGACCGGCTGCGCATGTCCACCGCGCAGACCCACCTCGACCCGGCCCGGTCCCGGCCCAACCTGACGGTGCGGGGCGACGCGGAGGTCGAGCGGGTGCTGCTGACCGACGGCCGGGCGGTGGGGGTGCGCGTCGGCGGCGAGACGATCGGCGCGGGTGAGGTGGTCCTCTGCGCGGGCAGCCCCTACAGTCCGGCGCTGCTGCTGCGCTCGGGCATCGGCCCGGCCGACGAGCTGCGGGCCGCCGGTGTCACCCCGCTGGTCGACCTGCCCGGCGTGGGCGCCGACGTGATCGACCAGCCGGGTGCGATCATCCTGGTGGTGCCCGAGCGGGAGGCGGTCGGCACCGACTGGCCGCGCACCCAGCTCATCGGGCGGCTCGCGGGCATCCCGGGGCACGCCGCCGACCAGGCGTTCTATCTGAGCCTGTTCACCGGGATGAGCACCACCCGCGGCGCGGGCGCGGGCCTGGACCGGCTGGTCGGCACCGACCTGATCAACACGGTGATGATCGGCGACATGGCGATGGCCTCCCGGGGCCGGGTCGGCCTGCGCTCGGCCGACCCCGCCGCGCCGCCCGCGGTCGACCTCGACTTCTACTCCGCCGACGGTGACCTCGCCCGGATGCGCGACGCCTACCGGCACGCGTGGGAGATCGCCAACCAGGCGGCGTTCACCAAGACCGTGGCCCGGTTCGCGCTGGTGGACGACGCGGTGGTGGGCGACGACGAGCAGCTCGACCAGGTGCTGCGCAACACCACCTACAGCCGGCTCAACCTGGTCGGCGGCGCGCGGATGGGCACGTCGGACGACCCCGGCGCGGTGGTCGACGGGCACTGTCGGGTGCACGGCGTGCCCGGCCTGCGGGTGGTGGACGCCTCCGTGGTGCCGGTGCCGCTGCGGGCGCCGGCGGCGCTGACCAGCATCATGATCGGGGAGCGCGGCGCCGAGCTGATCCGGGGCTGAGCCCGCCCGGTTCGCGACGTGACCCGCCGGGCGCCCGGGTCAGCGGCGCAGCAGGCTCGACAGGGGAGTGGCCGGGTCGGCCACCACCGCGCGCGCGACGGTGACGTAGCCGTCGAGCAGCCGTTCGGCGTCGGCGGGCGCCAGCCGGGGGGTGTGGAACAGCACCGCCCGCAGCCCCGACCCGCGCGGCGCGATCGCCAGCTCGGTGCCGAAGCGGCTGCCGATCGCCTCGGGCAGCAGCAGCTCGAACTCGGCGTCGGCGGCCGGGACCCGGTGGTCGAGTTCGGCCATCATCTGGAACACCACGTCGTCGACCCGGCCGCCCAGGTTGGCGCTGCCGGTGGCGACCGCCTGGTAGGGCTGCTCCTGGTTGGCGAAGGCGGCGGTGGCGGTCGCGTGGGTGGCGGCCAGCAGCGCCGGGAACGTGGCGAACGGCGGCAGCTTGGTGCGCAGCACCACCATGTTGGCGCAGAAGCCCACGGTGCGCCGGCTGTCCGGGTGGCTGCGGTTGGCGAACAGCGAGGCCACGGCGAGGTCGCCCTGGCCGGTGACGCGGTGCAGCACCGCGTAGTAGATCGCCAGGGTGACGCTGAACAGCGTGGTGCGGTGCTGCCGGGCCAGCTCCCGCAGCCCGCCGGCCACGGTGGCGTCGAGGTCCCGGCCGCGTACGCCCGGCGTGGCGTCCGGCGGCGGGTCGCGGTAGGGCAGCCGGGGCAGTCGCAGCCCGGTGAGCTGGGCGCGCCAGAACTCCCGCTGCCGGTTCAGCTCGTCGCCGGCCAGCCGGGCCTCCTGCCAGGCGACGAACTGGCCGTACTGCCAGCGGATCGGGGGCAGTGCGGCGGGGCGGCCCGGGTGCGCGTCGTAGAGCGCGCGCAACTCCTCGAAGAGCAGCCCGCACGACCAGGCGTCGGTGACCAGGTGGTGCATGGTGAAGCAGAGGACCACCTCGTCGTCGGCCACCCGCCAGGCGGTGGCCCGGGTGGGCCAGGCGCCGACGTCGACCCGGGTGGACAGCTCGGTGGCGACGGCCGCGTCCGCCGCGGCGCGCGGGTCGGGGGCGTCGCGCAGGTCCAGCACCGACAGCGGCACCGGTCGCGGGTCCTGCACGAGTTGGGCCAGGCGGGGGCCGCGGCCGGTGAACGTGGTGCGCAGCGCCTCGTGCCGGGCGGTCAGCGCGGTCAGCGCCGCGGCCAGCGCGTCGAGGTCGACCGTGCCGGTGACCCGGCACAGCAGCGGGCAGTTCAGCGCCCCGTGGTCGGCGCGGTAGTGGTCGATGATGCCGAGCAGTCGCTGGCCGACGGAGGCCGGTACGGGTCGGGGCGCCACGCTGCGACGGTACCCGGCCGCGCGCGTATCTGTCATCAAGGGTCTGGCATCTTGTGTTGTCTGTCGGTACCTTGGGCGCATGTCTGGTCTGTCGGTCACCACGCCCGTGCCGGCTCGGCTGACGTGGCGGTACGAGTCCGAGATGCCTCGGGTGCTCGCCCTCTACGAGCGGGCCAAGAGCGCGCAGTGGAACGCCACCACGGACGTGGACTGGTCCATCCCGGTGCCGTTCGGTGAGCCGCTGCCCGACGACTCGGCGTTCGCGATGGCCTCGTTCGAGGCGTCCCCGCTGGCCGCGCGCGGCCGCCCGATGTGGGACACGTTCCGCTGGGAGCTGCAGTCCTGGATGGTCAGCCAGTTCCTGCACGGCGAGCAGGGCGCGCTGGTGGTGGCCGCCCGCCTGGTCGAGGTGGTGCCCGACCTGGACAGCAAGTACTACGCGGCCAGCCAGGCCGCCGACGAGGCACGCCACGTCGAGGCGTTCTCCCGCTACCTGCGGGAGAAGGTGCCCGAGCCGTACCCGATCAACCCGGCGCTGGCCGAACTGCTGGAGGACCTGCTCTCCGACGCCCGGTGGGACATCACCGCGCTGGGCATGCAGATCATCGTCGAGGCGCTGGCGATGGCCGCGTTCCGGCTCGCCAACAGCACCTTCCACGACCGGCTCATCTGCGACATCACCCGGCTGGTGGCCCGCGATGAGGCCCGGCACGTCTCCTTCGGCGTGCTGTCGCTGGAGGGCATCTACGCCGAGATGACCAGCGCGGAGCGGGCCGACCGGGAGGAGATGGTGCTGGAGTCGGCGAGCCTGATGCGCCGCCGGTTCCTGCTCGAGGACGTGTGGGACCGCATCGAGGTCGACCGCGACGAGGGCGTCGACTTCGCCGCGCACAACGAGCTGATGATCAAGTATCGGCAGGCCATCTTCGCCCGGGTGGTCACCGCCCTGGCCAACATCGGGCTGCTGACCCCCCGGGTCCGCTCGGGGCTGGAACGCCTCGACCTCATCGGCTTCGCCGACCGCTCGATCCGCCTACCTCGCGCCTGACCGGAGTGGACATGCCAGTGCTGACCACGCTGACCCTGGACGGCATGTGCGGCGACGTCGCCGGGCTGCTCGACGAGCCGGTGTCGCCCGACGACGACCTGCTGGAGCGCGGTCTCGACTCGATCGGCCTGATGCGGCTGGCGGCGCAGTGGTCGGCCGCCGGCGCGGACCTCACCTTCGGCCAGCTCATCGAGCACCGCACGGTGCGGCAGTGGCACGCCCTGGCGCACGCGGCCGGCGGCGACGCGACGCCCGCGCCGGCCGACGACGAGGCGGTCGACCCGCAGGCGCCGTTCGCGCTGGCCACCATGCAGCACGCGTACTGGGTCGGACGGGCCGGGGACCAGGCGCTCGGCGGCGTCGGCGCGCACTTCTACAACGAGTTCGACGGCCGGCACGTGGACCCGGCGCGGCTGGAGCGGGCCGTGCGCGCGCTGGTGCGCCGGCACGACATGCTGCGGGCGACGTTCCTCGACGACGGCCGCCAGCAGATCGGCCCGGACGGGGCGTGGCCCGGCCTGACCGTGCACGACCTGCGCGACCTCACCCCGGCCGACCGGGACCGGCGCCTCGCCGAGCTGCGCGACACGCTGTCGCACCGCAGCCTGCGGGTGGACCGGGGCGAGGTGTTCGACATCCAGCTCTCCCTGCTGCCCGAGGGCGCCACCCGGATCCACGTCGAGATCGAGATGCTGGTCGCCGACGCGCACAGCTTCCGGGTCCTCCTGGCCGACCTGGCCGCCCTCTACGACCGCCCGGACGCGCCGCTGCCGGCGATCGGCTACAGCTATCCGCAGTACCTGGCCGTGCACGCCCGCCGCCGGGAGGCCGCCCGGCAGGCCGCGTCGGCCTACTGGCGGGAGCGGCTGCCGGAGCTGCCCGGCGGACCCGAGCTGCCGGTCGCGGTGGCGCCGGAGCGGGTGCGCGGACACCGGGTGACCCGCCACCACCACTGGCTGCCCGGCGCCGACCGGGACCGCCTCGCCGCCCGCGCCCGCGAGCACGGCGTCACCCTGCCGATGGTGTTCCTGACCGCGTTCGCCGAGGTGCTGGCCGCCTGGAGCAGCCGGCAACGCTTCCTGCTCAACCTGCCGCTGTACGACCGCACGCCGTACCACCCGGACGTGCCGCTGCTCAGCGGCGACTTCACCAACCTGCTGCTGCTGGAGGTCGACGCGACCGACGAGGCGTCGTTCGTGGACCGGGCCCGCCGGCTGCACGAGCAGTTCACCCGCGACGTCACGCACAGCGCGTACTCCGGGGTGGACGTGCTGCGCGACCTGGCCCGCCACCGGGCGGAGCGGGCGGTGCTCGCGCCGGTGGTCTTCACCAGCGCGCTGAGCCTCGGCGAACTGTTCGGCGCGGACGTGCGTACGTGCTTCGGCGACCCGGTGTGGACCAGCTCGCAGACTCCGCAGGTGTGGCTGGACAACCAGGTCACCGAGCGGGAGGGCGGCCTGTACCTGAACTGGGACGTGGTGGCGGAGTTGTTCCCGGCCGGGGTGTCGGAGGCGATGTTCGCCGCGTACGTGTCGCTGTTGCGCGGGCTGGTGGACGGTGACTGGTCGGCGCCGGCGGCGGTGGACCTGCCGGCGACGCAGCGCGCGGTGCGGGAGCGGGTGAACGACACGGCGACCGTCTTGCCGGCGGGGCTGTTGCACGAGGGGTTCTTCGGGTGGGCGGCGCGGGAGCCGGGCCGCCCGGCGGTTCTGGGTGACGGGTTGTCGGTGTCCTACGGGGAGTTGGCCGGGCGGTCGTTGCGGTTGGCCGGGGCGCTGGTGCGCGCCGGCGTCAATGTCGGTGACGCGGTGGGGGTGTGTCTGCCCAAGGGTGTGGAGCAAGTCGTCGCGGTCCTCGCGGTGCTGGCCGCCGGTGGCGTGTACGTGCCGGTCGGCGTGGATCAGCCGGCCGCGCGGCGGGAGCGGATCCTCGGCCGGGCCGGGGCCAAGGTGCTGATCCGCGCCGACCGCGGCGGACCGGCCGCCGACGAAGCGGGGCCGAACGGCGGCGCGCCCGCTGCGCTCGGCCCGGCGGTCGACGGAGTGGGGCCCGACGGTGACGGTGGGCCGGCGCTGGAGCGGCCGGTGGACGTCGACCCGGGCGCCCTGGCCTACGTGATCTTCACGTCCGGGTCGACCGGGGAGCCCAAGGGCGTCGAGGTGTCGCACGCCGCCGCGATGAACACCATCGAGGCGATCCGCCGCCGCTACGACATCGGCTCCGGCGACCGGGTGCTGGCGGTGTCCGCGCTGGACTTCGACCTGTCCGTCTTCGACGTCTTCGGCCTGCTCGGCGCCGGCGGCGCCCTCGTCGTCGTCGGCGAGGACCAGCGGCGCGACGCCCGCGCCTGGCTGCGCCTCGCCACCGAGCACCACGTCACCGTCTGGCAGTCGGTGCCGGCGCTGCTGGACATGCTGCTCACCGCCGCCGAGGCGGACGGGACGACCACCGACCTGCGGCTCGCGCTGCTCGGCGGCGACTGGGTCGGCCTGGACCTGCCGGGGCGGCTGACCGCGCTGCGCCCGCACGCCCGGCTGGTCGCCCTCGGCGGCACCACCGAGACGGCGATCCACTCCACCGTCCTCGACGTCGGCGAGGTGCCGGCGGACTGGCGGTCCATCCCGTACGGGCGGCCGCTGCCCAACCAGCGTTGCCGGGTGGTGGACGGACGCGGGCGGGACTGCCCGGACTGGGTGCCCGGTGAGCTGTGGATCGGCGGGGCCGGCGTGGCGGCCGGTTACCGGGGCGACCCGCAGCGCACCGCCGAACGGTTCGTCACCCACGTGGGCGCCCGGTGGTACCGCACCGGCGACCTCGGCCGGTACTGGCCCGACGGCACCCTGGAATTCCTCGGCCGCACCGACCACCAGGTCAAGATCCGCGGCCACCGCATCGAACTCGGCGAGATCGACACCGCGCTGCATCAGCATCCCGCGGTGCGCGACGCGGTCACCGTCGCGGTCGGCGCCACCACCCGCCGGCTCGCCGCCGCCGTCACCGTCCACCAGCACGTCGACGCCGACGACCTGCGCGCCTTTTTGACCGACCGGCTGCCCGGGTACATGGTTCCCGAGCACGTCGCGGTCCTCGACGCGCTGCCGCTCAGCGGCAACGGCAAGATCGACCGGCGGGCGCTGGCCGATCGCCTGGCCGACCGGGCCGACCGGCCCACCGAGAGCCGGCCGCCGGTCGGCCCGGTGGAAACCGCGCTGGCCGCGGTCTGGGCCGAACTGCTCGACGTGCCGGCCGTCGGACGCGCCGACAGCTTCTTCGCCCTCGGCGGGGACAGCCTGCTCGCCACCCGACTGCTCGGCCGGATGCGGGCGGCCGGGCTGGCCGGCGGGCAACTCCGGCAACTCTTCGCCACGCCCACGCTGCGCGCGTTCGCCGCCGGCCTGCGGCTGGAGCGGGACGCCGGCCCGGCCGCGACGCTCGCCGCGGACCTCGCGCACCGGCACGACCCGTTCCCCCTCACCGACGTGCAGCGCGCCTACTGGATCGGGCGCACCGGCGACTTCGCGCTCGGCGAGGTGGGCTCGCACTGGTACTGGGAGTTCGACGGCGCGGACGTGGACCTCGACCGGCTCGCCACCGCCTGGAACCGGCTGGTGCGCCGGCACGAGATGCTGCGCGCGGTCATCGACCCCGACGGGCGGCAACGCATCCTGCCCGAGGTGCCCGACGTCGCCATTGCGGTCACCGAGGGCGAGGCCGCGCCGGCCGAACTGCGCGACCGGCTGTCGCACCGGGTGGCCGACCCGACCCGGTGGCCGCTGGTGGCGATCGAGGCCGCCCGGCACGGCGACAACCGGGTCCGGCTGGCGTTCAGCTTCGACTACATCGTGCTCGACGCGCTGAGCATCGTCACCGTCTTCGCCGAGCTGTCCGCGCTCTACACCGACCTCGACGCGCCGCTGCGCCCGATCGGGGTGTCCTTCCGGGACTACGTGCTGCACGCCGGGCCCGACGAGGCCACCGTCGCCGAGGACCGGCGCTACTGGTCGGCGCAGGCGGCCGAGCTGCCACCCGCGCCGCACCTGCCGCTGGCCGTCGACCCGGACCGGGTCCGCGCGCCCCGCTTCGTCCGCCACGAGGGACGCCTCGACCCCGAGCGGTGGTCCGCCCTGGTGGCTGCCGCCCGTACCCACGGCGTGAGCCCGGCCGCGGTGCTGGCCACCGCGTACGCCGAGGTGCTCTCGGCCTGGAGCGGCCGGAGTGACCTCACGCTCAACCTGACCCTGTTCGACCGCCGCGAGGTCCACTCGGACATCGACCACGTGTTGGGCGACTTCACCTCGCTGCTGCTCGTGCCGCACCGGCCGGCCGCCGGCGACGACTTCCTGAGCCTGGTGCGTCGCCTGCAGGAGCGGATGTGGGACGGCATGGAGCACCACGGCGTGTCCGCGATCTGGGTGCTGCGGGAGATCGCCCGCCGCGCCGGGGCGGCGGCGGCGACCATGCCGGTGGTCTTCACCAGCGCGCTCGGCATCAGCGACGAGCTGGTCAGCATGGACCTGCCGTTCGGCGAGCAGATCTGGGGCGCCTCGCAGACCCCGCAGGTGTGGCTGGACAACCAGGTCATGGAACGCGACGGCGGCCTGCTGGTGAACTGGGACCTGGTGGCGGAGTTGTTCCCGCCCGGGGTGTCGGAGGCGATGTTCGCCGCCTACCTGGACGTGCTGCGCGGGCTGGCGTCCGGCGACTGGTCGCGGCCGGCGCCGGTCGGGTTGCCGCCGGCACAGCGCGCGGTGCGGGAGCGGGTGAACGACACGGCGACCGTCTTGCCGGCGGGGCTGTTGCACGAGGGGTTCTTCGGGTGGGCGGCGCGGGAGCCGGATCGTGCGGCGGTGCTGGGTGACGGGCTGTCGGTGTCCTACGGGGAGTTGGCCGGGCGGTCGTTGCGGTTGGCCGGGGCGCTGGTGCGCGCCGGCGTCAATGTCGGTGACGCGGTGGGGGTGTGTCTGCCCAAGGGTGTGGAGCAGGTCGTCGCGGTCCTCGCGGTGCTGGCCGCCGGCGGTGTGTACGTGCCGGTCGGCGTGGATCAGCCGGCCGCGCGGCGGGAGCGGATCCTCGGCCGGGCCGGGGCGAAGGTGCTGGTCCGCGCCGACCGTTCCGGCCGGGACGGCGAGGCCGGGGGCATCGGGCCCGACGGTGACGGTGGGCCGGCGCTGGAGCGGCCGGTGGACGTCGACCCGGCCGCCCTGGCCTACGTGATCTTCACGTCGGGGTCGACGGGGGAGCCCAAGGGCGTGGAGGTGTCGCATGCGGCGGCGATGAACACCATCGAGGCGATCCGCCGCCGCTACGACATCGGCTCCGGCGACCGGGTGCTGGCGGTGTCCGCGTTGGACTTCGACCTGTCCGTCTTCGACGTCTTCGGCCTGCTCGGCGCCGGCGGCGCCCTCGTCGTCGTCGGCGAGGACCAGCGCCGTGACGCCCGCGCCTGGCTGCGCCTCGCCACCGACCACCACGTCACCGTCTGGAACACCGTGCCGGCCCTGCTCGACATGCTGCTCACCGCCGCCGGCGACGAACCACCGGGAGCGCTGCGGCTCGCGCTGGTCTCCGGCGACTGGGTGGGCCTCGACCTGCGGGACCGGTTGGTGGCCGCCCGTCCCGGCGCGCGGCTCGTCGCGCTCGGCGGCGCCACCGAGGCGGCGATCTGGTCCAACGCGTTCGAGGTGGGCGAGGTGCCGGCGCACTGGCGGTCCATCCCCTACGGCCATCCGCTGCCCAACCAGCGGTACCGGGTGGTGGACGGACGCGGGCGGGACTGCCCGGACTGGGTGCCCGGCGAGCTGTGGATCGGCGGGGCCGGCGTGGCCGAGGGCTACCGCGGCGACCCCGAGCGCACCGCCGAACGGTTCGTCACCCACGAGGGGGTCCGGTGGTACCGCACCGGGGACCTCGGGCGGTACTGGCCCGACGGCACGCTGGAATTCCTCGGCCGCACCGACCACCAGGTCAAGATCCGCGGCCACCGCATCGAACTGGGCGAGATCGAGGCCGCGCTGCTGCACCACCCGGCCGTGCGGGACGCCGTCGCCGTCGCGGTCGGCGCCAGCACCCGCCGGCTCGCCGCCGCCGTCACCGTCCACCAGCCCGTCGACGCCGACGACCTGCGTGTCTCCCTCACCGACCGGCTGCCCGCCTACATGATCCCCGAGCATCTCGCGGTCCTCGACGCGCTGCCGCTCAGCGGCAACGGCAAGGTCGACCGGACCGCGGTGGCCCGGCTGCTCGCCACCGGCGACGGCGCGCCGCCCGACGAACCACCCCGGCCCGGGTTGGAGACCGAGATCGGCGCGCTCTGGGCCGAACTGCTGGCCTGCCCGACACCCGGCCGCACCCGCAACTTCTTCGCCCTCGGCGGCGACAGCCTGCTCGCCACCCGCCTGTTGGCCGTGCTGCGCGACCGCTACGGCGTCGACCTGCCGATGCGGGGACTGTTCGACCGACCCACCATCGCGGACCTGGCCACCGCCGTGCAGGACGCCGCCGGCGCGTACGAGGAAGGGGCGATATGAACGGGCAGGACCTGGTCGCCGAACTGGCGCAACTCGGTGTCCGACTCTGGGAGGAGAACGGCCAGCTCCGCTTCCGCGCCCCGGCCGGCGTCCTCACCGACCAGCGGCGGGCCGCGCTGCGCCAGCACCGCGAGGAGGTGCTGGCCGCGGTGCGCGACGCCGCCGTCCCCGCCGCCGTGCCGCACCCCGAGCAGCGGTACGAGCCGTTCCCGCTCACCGACGTGCAGAGCGCCTACCTGCTCGGGCGCGGCGACACGTTCGCCTACGGCGGGGTCGGCTGCCACGGCTACGGCGAGCTGGGCTTCGCCGACCTCGACGTGGACCGGCTCGAACACGCCTGGCGGGAGGTGGTCGCCCGGCACGACATGCTCCGAGCCGTCGTCGACCGCGACGGCTCCCAGCAGGTCCGCGCCGACGTCCCGCCGTACCGGATCGAGGTCCGCGACGCCGACGCGGACGGCTTCGCCGACGCGGACGGCTTCGCCGACGCGGTCGCCGCCACCCGCGCGGAACTGGACCACCGCCGCTACGACCCGCGGCAGTGGCCGCTGTTCACGCTGCGGGTGACCCGCGGCCCGCGGCGCAGCGTGCTGCACTTCTCGATCGACTTCCTGGTCTGCGACTTCGTCAGCATCAACCTGCTCCTGGACGAGCTGGGCCGCCGCTACGCCGGTGACCCGCCCGGCGAGGACCTGGAGCTGACCTTCCGCGACCACCTGCTGGCCACCGCGCCACTGCGCGACGGGCCGCGCCGCGACGCCGACCGGGACTGGTGGCTGGCCCGCCTGGACGACCTGCCGCCCGCGCCGGAGCTGCCGTTGCGCCCCGACGCGCTCGCCGCCCCGCCCCGGTTCCGCCGCCTCGACCTGCGCCTCGACGCGGCCGAGTGGGCCGGGCTGCGCCAGCGCGCCGGGCGGCACGGCGTCACCCCGTCCGGCGCGGTGCTCGCCGCGTACGCCGAGGTGATCGCCGCCTGGAGCACCCACCCGCGGTTCTGCGTCGACGTGACCCTGCTCGACCGGGTGCCGACGCACCCGCAGGTGGACCGGATCGTCGGCGACTTCACCTCGGTCAGCCTGCTCGCCGTCGAACAGGACCCGGACGCCCCGGTGCAGGAACGGGCCAAGCGCCTGCAGGCGCAGCTCTGGTCCGACCTGGACCACCGCCGGTTCTCCGGCGTCGACGTGCTGCGCGAGGTGGCCCGGCGGCGGGGACCCGACGCGGCGCTCATGCCTGTGGTGTTCACCAGCGCGATCGGGCTCGGCGGCGACACCGGTGTGGAGGGCTTCGGCGAGCTGGGCTACGGCATCAGCCAGACGCCGCAGGTCTGGATCGACTGCCAGAACATCGAACGCGCCGGCGGGCTCGCCACCAACTGGGACGTGCGCGAGGGCGTCTTCGCAGACGGCGTCGTGGACGAGATGTTCGCCGCGTACACGGCGCTGCTGCGCCGGCTGGCCGGCACCGACGAGGCGTGGGAGGAACTCGCCCCGGTCGCGCTGCCGGCGGCCAGCGCCCGCCGGCGGGCCGAGGTCAACGACACCGCCGCGCCGCTGCCCGACGGGCTGCTGCACGAGGGCGTGCTCGCGCAGGCGTTGCGCACCCCGGACCGGGTCGCCGTGGTGGCGCCGGACGCGAGCCTCACCTACCGGCAGCTCACCGGGCGGGCGGGCGCGGTGGCCGCCCGGCTCGCCGAGGCCGGCTGCCGCCCCGGCGACCTGGTCGCGGTGGTCGCCGACAAGGGCTGGCGGCAGGTCGTCGCGGTGTTCGGCGCGCTGCTCGCCGGCGCCGCGTACGTGCCGGTCGACACCAACCAGCCGCCGGCGCGGCGGGACCTGATCCTCGCCGGGGCGGGCGTGCGGCACGTGCTCACCGAGGCGGACCGCGTGGACGGCGACTGGCCGGACCCGGTCGAGGTGATCGCCGTGGACGACTGCGACGGTCCCGCGCCGACCGCGCTGCCGCCGCGCCAGGCCGGCCCCGACGACCTCGCGTACGTCATCCACACGTCCGGCTCCACCGGCACCCCGAAGGGCGTGATGGTCACGCACCGGGCGGCGTTGAACACGGTGGTCGACATCAACACCCGCTTCGACGTGACCGCCGACGACCGGATCCTCGGCCTGGCCGGCCTCGGGTTCGACCTGTCCGTCTACGACCTGTTCGGCCCGCCCGCCGTGGGCGCCGCCCTGGTGCTGCCCGCGCCCGAGCGGCGCGGCGACCCGACCCACTGGGCGGACCTGGTCACCGGCCACGAGGTGACGCTCTGGAACTCGGTGCCGGCGCAGATGCAGATGCTCGCCGACTATCTGTCGGCCGCGCCGACGGTGCGCACGCCGTCGCTGCGGCTGGCGCTGCTCAGCGGCGACTGGATCCCGGTCACCCTGCCGGACGAGATCCGCGCCCTGGTGCCCGGCCTGGCCGTGGTCAGCCTGGGCGGCGCGACCGAGGCGGCGATCTGGTCGATCATCCATCCGGTCGGCGCGGTCGACCCGGCGTGGCGCAGCATCCCGTACGGCGTGCCGCTGGCCAACCAGAGCTGGCACGTGCGCGACGGCGGCCTGCGGGACCGCCCGGACTGGGTGACCGGCGAGCTGTACATCGGCGGCGCCGGGCTGGCGTCGGGCTACCTCGGCGACCCGGAGCGCACCGCCGAACGGTTCGTCACCGACCCGGCCACCGGGCAGCGGCTGTACCGCACCGGCGACCTGGGCCGCTACCGGCCCGACGGGGTGATCGAGTTCCTCGGCCGGGAGGACCACCAGGTCAAGGTGCGCGGGCACCGGATCGAGCTGGCCGAGGTGGAGGCCGCGCTGCTCGCCCATCCGGCGGTCGGCGCGGCGGTCGCCGTGGTGGACGGGGACCGCCCGTTGGAGCGCAGGCTGGCCGCCGTGGTCCAGCCCGCCGCGGTCGAACCCGGCCCGGCCACCACCGTCGACCCGGCCGGCCCCACCGCCGCCGGCGCCGCCGTGGTCGCCGGCACCGACCTGGACGGGTACGCGGACTACCTGCACGACCTGGACCGCCTCGGCCTGGCCGCCATGCTGGACACGCTGCGCGCGGCCGGCCTGTTCCTGGACGACCGCCCGCACCCGCTGGCCGAGGTGTACGCGGGCACCGGCGTCGCGCCCCGGCACCGCCGGCTGCTGCGGCGCTGGCTGCGGGCGCTCACCGACGCCGGCGTGCTGCGACGCGACGACGACGCGTACCGGCTGGTGGAGACGCTGTCCCCGGCGGCGCGGGCGTGGGACGCGGCGGCCCGGCGGGCGGCGGAGGTGGGGGAGGCGCCGGAGCTGGTGCGCTACTTCCAGGGCAGCGCCGCGGCGCTGCCGGCGCTGCTGCGCGACGACGAGGACCCGCTGGCGCTGCTCTTCCCGGCCGGTGAGCTGGCCGTGTCGGACAACCTCTACGCCGGCGCCCTGTTCAACCGCTGGGCCAACGCGGTCGCCGCGTCGACGGTGCGGGCGCTCGCCGAACGACTGCCCGGACCGGTGCGGATCGTCGAGGTCGGCGCCGGTTCGGGCGGCACCACGGCGGCCGTCCTCGACGCGCTCGACGGGCTGGACGTCGACTACCTCTACACCGACCTGTCCGGGTTCTTCGTCGAGGCCGGCCGGCAGCGCTTCGGCGACCGGCCCGGCCTGCGCTTCGCCACGCTGGACCTGGACGCCGACCCGGCCGGGCAGGGTCTCGCCCCGAACAGCGTCGACCTGGTGATCGCCGGCGACGTGCTGCACGCCACCCGGGACGTGCCGGCGACGCTGGCCCGGCTGCGCGGCGTCCTCGCCCCGGGCGGGCACCTGGTGCTGCTGGAGATGACCCGGGAGCACTACCAGATCATGACGTCGCTGGAGCTGCTGGTGCGCCTCGACGACGAGCTGGGGGACTTCGCCGACCTGCGGCGCGGCACCGACCGGACGTTCCTCGACGCGGACGAGTGGCGGGGCCTGCTCACCGGCGCGGGCGCCGCGCCGGTGCTCGACCTGCCCGCGCCCGAGGACCCGATGGCCGGGCTCGGGATGCGGATCGTCGCGGCCCGGGTAAAGGCGGACCGGCGGCGGGTGGTGCCCGACGAGCTGCGGGCGCACCTGGCCGAGCGGCTGCCCGACTACATGGCGCCGAGCGTGTTGCAGGTGGTCGACGAGCTGCCCCGGACCGCCAACGGCAAGCTGGACCGCGCCGAGGTGCGCCGGTTGTTGGCGGCCGGCACGGCCGGTCCGGAGACCGGCGGCGCCGCGCCGAGCGCCGGGCTGGAGGAGGAGATCGCCGCCGTCTGGGCGGACGTGCTGCGGGTCGAGCGGGTCGGCCGCGACGCCGACTTCTTCGCCCTCGGCGGGGATTCGCTGCTCGCCGCGAAGCTCGCCGGCCAGCTCGCCGAGCGGGTGCCGGCCGCGTCCGGGGTCTTCTTCGACGAGCTGCTGCGCACCATCCTGGAACACCCCACCGTCGGCGCGCTCGCCGAACGGCTCGCCGCCACGGCCGGACCCGCCGCCCCGGACGACGAGCCGGACGCCGGCGCGGTGGAGGTGACCCCGCTCGCGGGCGACGGCCCGCCCCGCTACCTGCTGGTGCACGACGGCAGCGGCCGACTCGACGGGTACGCCGCCCTGCCGGCCGGGCTGGCCGTTGACGGCGCGGTGTGGGGGGTGGCCGACGGCGCGCTGCACCGCTACACCGGCCTGGACCCGGCGCCGCTGGTGCAGCGGCTCGCCGCCGACTACGCCGCCGAGCTGGCCGGGCACCGGTCCGGGGCTCCGCTGACCGTGGTGGGCCGGGGCGAGGCCGGTGCGCTGGCGCTGGAGCTGGCCCGGCAGCTCACCGAGTCCGGGGTGGACGTGACCGGGCTGGCGGTCGCCGACCCGGTCCCCGGCGACGCGTACGCCAGCTCGCCGTACGCCGGGGACGTGACGCTGCTCTGCCCGGGCGAGCCGGACCCGGAAGGTGTGGCCTGGTGGGGCGAGGTGTGCCTCGGCGAGCTGACCGTGACCCGGGTGCCCGACGACCCGGCCGGCTGGGCCGACGCGATCGCCGGGCGGGGCTGACGTGCCCGGCACGATCGCGCTGGTGGGCGCGGCCGGCGGGGTGGGCCGGCACGCGTTGGCGCACCTGCTGGCGTGGACCGTGGACACCGTCCGCGCGGGCGGCCGCGACCCGGGGCGGCTGCCGGGCGGCGACGCGCGGGTCCAGGCGTACCCGGTGGACCTGACCGACCCCGACGGCCTGGACGCGTTCTGCGCGGGCTGCCACACGGTGGTCAACTGCGCCGGCCCGGCCGTCACGGTCGGCGACACGGTGGCCCGCGCGGCGGCCCGCGTCGGCGCCGCCTACGTGGACGCCGCCGGCGACGACGGGCTGCACCGGGCCGTCTCCGCGCTGCCCGGCTCCGCCGACCGGGTCGCGGTGATCTCCGCCGGGATGATGCCGGGCCTGTCCGGGCTGCTCCCCGCCTACCTGGCCGCGCACCTGCCGGACGCCCGCCGGATGTCCGGCTGGGTGGGCGGGCGCGACGGGTTCACCCCGGGCGCGGCGCGGGACTTCCTCGCCGTCGGCGACGGCGGGTACGGCGAGCCGCTGGCCGCCTGGCGCGACGGGGCCCGGCGCGCGCGGGCGCTGGCCGCGCGGGCCGGCGCGGTGGTGCCGTTCTTCGACGAACCGGTGCTGCTGCAGCCGTACCTGAGCACCGAGACCGAGCGGCTGGCCGCCCGGTTGGGCCTGGCCGACGTGGACTGGTGGTCGGCGTTCGCCGGCGGGCGGGTGCCGGCCGCACTGGCCGACGGCGCGCGGCGTGCCACCGGCGGTCCGGCGGAGCTGGCCGAGGCGGCGGACGCGCTGTGCCGGGCGGCCGAGCTGGACGCCTTCGGGCGGCCCCGCTACCAGGTGCTGCTCGTGGAGCTGGCCGGCCCGGGCGGCAGCCGGGTGCTGGTCTGCCGGGGCGTCGGCGCGAACGCGCTCACCGGCGCCGCGGTGGCGCTCGGCGCGGTGGCCGCCGCCGCCGGTGACCTGCCGCCCGGCGTGCACCACCTCGCCGAGGTGGTCGACCCGGTGTGGGCGGTGGACCGGCTGCGGGTCAGCCCGGCGGTGACCGCGCTGCACGTCGAGGACGGCCCGCTGTCCCGGCACGAACCGATCGAGGAGGGGGTGGCGTGAGACCGAGGGTGCTCGTCGCCGGTACCAAGTTCGGCCAGGTCTACCTGCAGGCGTTCCGGCAGCCCGACTTCCCGTTCGAGCTGGCCGGGATCCTGGCCGGCGGCAGTGCCCGCTCGGTGGCCTGCGCCCGGCACTACGGGGTGCCGCTGTTCACCGACGTGTCGCAGGTGCCCGAGGACGTGACGCTGGCCTGTGTGGTGATCCGCGGCGGCCTGCTCGGCGGGCCCGGCGGGGAGGTGGCCCGCGCGCTGATGGAACGCGGCATGCACGTGCTGCAGGAGCATCCGCTGCACCACGACGAGCTGGTCGAGTGCCTGCGCACCGCCGGGCGGGCCGGGGTGGTCTACCACCTCAACTCGTTCTACGTGCACACCGCGCCGGTGCGTCGGTTCGTCGCGGCGGCACGCGCCCTGCTGGCCCGCCGGCCGGCCCGCTACGTCGACGCGGCGTGCGGCTTCCAGGTCGCGTACGCGCTGCTGGACATCCTCGGCCAGGCGCTCGGCGGGGTCCGCCCGTGGGGGCTGGCCGCCCCGGCGGAGCTGCCCGAGCAGGTGCGCCGGCTGTCCCCGGTGGACGTGCCGTTCCGCAGCGTCGACGGGGTGCTCGCCGGGGTGCCGCTGACCCTGCGGGTGCAGAACCAGATGGACCCGGCGGACCCGGACAACTACGCGCACCTGCTGCACCGGGTCACCATCGGCACCGAGGCCGGCAACCTGACCCTGCTCGGCACGCACGGGCCGACCGTCTGGAGCCCCCGGCCGGACTTCCCGCAGCAGGTGCAGGACCGGGGGGTGGGCCGCCCGCACTTCGCCGGCTCCGGCGACGACGAGCCGGACCACCTGGACGTGCCGAGCGCGCAGCCGCTGGACGAGCCGACCGCGCCCAGCTACCGCGAGGTGTTCGAGCGGGTCTGGCCGGCCGGCGTGGGACACGCGCTGGGCGAGCTGCACCGCGCGGCGCA
Source organism: Micromonospora ferruginea (assembly GCF_013694245.2). Classification (NCBI taxonomy): domain Bacteria; kingdom Bacillati; phylum Actinomycetota; class Actinomycetes; order Micromonosporales; family Micromonosporaceae; genus Micromonospora; species Micromonospora robiginosa. Next base: position 2,172,203 of record NZ_CP059322.2, on the reverse strand, counting down.
GGCCGGCGAGAAGCCGGTCCGCCACGGCCAGTACCACCTGACCCTGTGCCGGCTGTGGCAGGACGTCACCGCCCGGCTCGGACCGCCCGAGCTGCTGCACTCCACGCCGCCGCGGATGCTGCTGCCCGCCGACGTGGCCGAGCTGGCCGACGCCGCCGCCCATGCGGTCGAGCCGGAGCCGATCGGGGCGCGCCGGTGACCGCCGCCCGGACCTGGCTGCGCTGCCCCCGGCCGCTGCGCTGGCCGGCGCTGCGCCTGGTCTGCTTCCCGCACGCCGGCGGCAACGCGGCGTTCTACCGGCCCTGGGCGGCGCACCTGCCCGACGACGTCGAGCTGCACGCCGTGCAGTACCCGGGCCGGATGGACCGCACCGGGGAGCCGTTCGCCGCCGACCTGCCGAGCCTGGCCGCCGGTGTCGCGTCCGCGCTGCGCGCGCTGCCCGGCGACGTCCCGGTGGTCCTTTTCGGGCACAGCCTCGGCGCGTCGGTGGCGTACGAGACGGCCCGCCGCCTGGACGGGCCGGGCGGTGGGCTGCGGGCGCTGGTGGTCTCCGGCCGCCCGGCCCCGGACCGGCTGCGCGACACCCGCGTGCACCTGGCCGACGACGACACGCTCTGGGCCGAGACCGGCCGCCTCGGCGGGACCGGCCGGGAGACGCTGGAACACGACGGGGTGAAGGCGGTGGCCCTGCCGGTGCTGCGCGCCGACTACCGGATCGCCGAGACCTGGCGGCCGGAGCCACCGGTGCCGTTGCGCGCGCCGGTGCTGGCCTGCATCGGCGCGGACGACCCCGAGGTGACCGTGGACGAGGCGAACGCCTGGGCGGCCCGGACCCGGGGCCGGTTCACCCTGCACACCTTCGGAGGCGGGCACTTCTATCTGCTCGCCCACCGGCACCGGCTCGTCGAGACGATCCTGCGCGCCACGCACCGCAGCCCGGTGCCCACCTGGTCGGCGGCCGGCCCGTGATCCCGGCCCACCTGCGCTACCACCGCGCCGGCGACCTGACCGAGGCGCTGCGGCTGCGGCGCGAGCACGGTGACCTGCTGCGGCCGCTGGCCGGCGGGCAGTCCCTGCTGCCGGCGCTGAAGCTGCGCCGCGACGCCGTCGACACGCTGCTGGACCTGGGCCGCCTCACCGAGCTGTCGTACGTGGCGGCGCGCGGCGACCACCTCGCGATCGGCGCGCTGACCCGCTACCACCTGCTGCTCACCGACCCGCTGGTCGAGCGGCACGCCCCGATCCTGGCGGCGGCCGCCGCGTCGGTCGGCGACCCGCAGGTGCGCCACGCCGGCACGGTCGGCGGCGCGCTGGCCCAGGCCGACCCGGCCGCGGACGTGCCGACCGCCCTGGTGGCGCTGGCCGCCACCGCGGTCCTGACCAGCGTGGACGGTGCCCGGCTGGTGCCCGTCGCCGAGCTGGCCGTCGCGCCGGGCGTCACCGTGTGCCGGCCCGACGAGCTGCTCACCGAGGTGCGGGTGCCGCTACCCGGCCCGCGCCGGTGGAGCTACCGCACGTTCGCCCGGCCGGCGCTGGAGTGGTCGCTGGTCGCCGTCGCGGTGGCCGACGGCCGGGTCGCGCTGGCCGGCATGGACGACACGATCCGGCGCGCCACGGCCGTGGAGGCGGCGCTCGCCGAGGGCGCCGGACCGGCCGACGCGGCGGCGTACGCGGACCAGGGCTGCGCGCCCCCCGACGACGTACGGGGGTCCGCCGACTACCGCCGGCACCTGAGCCGGGTCCTGGTGGCCCGGGCGCTGGCCGACCGCAACCGGGAGCGACCATGACCATCGACACCCGACCCGGCGCCGCGACCGTCACCGTCACGGTCACCGTCAACGGCCGCCCGCAGCGCCGCGAGGTGCCGGCCCGCACGCTGCTGGTCCACCTGATCCGCGAGGAGCTGGCGCTGACCGCCGCCACCGTCGGCTGCGACACCTCGTCCTGCGGCGCCTGCACCGTGCTGCTCGACGGCCGCTCGGTCAAGTCGTGCACGCTGCTCGCCGCGCAGGCCGACGGCGCCGAGATCGGCACCGTGGAGGGGCTCGCCGACGGCGACCGGCTGCACCCGGTGCAGGAGTCGTTCCGGGAGCACCACGCGTTGCAGTGCGGCTTCTGCACCCCCGGCATGGTGCTCGCCGCGGTGAGCCTGCTGGCCGAACACCCGGGCCCGCTCACCGAGGCGCAGGTGCGGCACGGGCTGAAGGGCAACCTGTGCCGCTGCACCGGCTACCACAACATCGTCCGTGCCGTGCTCGCCGTCGACGCGGCCCGCCACGCCGGGTGAACGCCAGAAACCGGAAGGGAGACCGACGATGTCGGCACGCTACGTACTCGGGGTGAACATCGGCTTCCACGACTCCAGCGCGGCGCTGCTGCGCGACGGCGCGCTGTGCGCGCTGGTCGAGCAGGAGCGGGTCAGCCGGCGCAAGCACGCGGTGGGGCAGCCGCCCGCGGAGGCGGTCGCCGCCTGCCTGGCGATGGCCGGCATCGGGCCGGCGGACGTGGACACCCTGGCGATCGGCTGGGACTTCCGGCAGATCCCGCTGGGCCGCAACCGCCGGTTCACCACCGACGGGCTGCGCGCGATGCTCTTCCCCGACCAGGAGGACCTGGTCATGCCGGCGGTGCGCTGGGTGCCGCACCACGTCGCGCACGCCGCCAGCGCCGCGTTCAGTTGCGACACCGACGAGGCCGCGGTGCTGGTGGTCGACGGCGCCGGCGAGACCCAGTCGACGTCGATCGGCCGCTTCGCCGACGGCGAGGTGGAGATCCTGCGGGAGTGGCCGGTCGAGGAGTCGCTGGGCTTCTACTACAACGCCGCCGCCGAGTGGGCCGGACTGGGCTACTGGGGCACCGGCAAGCTGATGGGCCTCGCCGCGTACGGGCGGGCGGCGTCGGGCGCGCCGGTGCGGGCCGTGCCGGGCGGATACGAGCTGGTCCGGGCGCCCGCCGCGCAGGTGCCGGCCCGCCGGATCGCGTCGCTCGGCCCGCTGATGGCCTACTACCCGGCGGTGGCCGAGTCGCTACGGCCGGGCTTCGGGGCGTTCTTCCCGTACGCGCCGCGCGAGGCCGAGGAGCCGATCGCGTACGCGGACTTCGCCGCCACCGTCCAGCAGGGGCTGGAGGAGGCGGTGCTGTCGCTGGCCACCGAGCTGCGCCGGCGGGTGGACACGCCGGTGCTGGCGCTGGCCGGGGGCGTGGCGATGAACTGCACCATGATCGGGGTGCTGGTGCGCAGCGGGCTGTTCGACCGGGTCTACGTGCCGCCGGTGCCCACCGACGCCGGGGTGTCGCTGGGCGCCGCGCTGGTCTCCGCGCGCGAGTGCGGACCGTTCACGCCGACCCGCATCGACCACGCGTACTGGGGTCGGCCGGTGACCACGGAGGCGGGGGAGTCGGCCGCCGCCCGGGCCGGCCTGGCGCACCGCCGTCTCGGCGACGACGCGCTGGCCCGGTTCGTGGCCGGGGAGATCGCCCGGGGACGCATCGTCGGCTGGGCCCGGGGTCGCGGGGAGATCGGGCAGCGCGCGTTGGGCGCCCGCAGCCTGCTCGCCGACCCGCGCGACCGGCGCAGCCTGGAGCGGCTCAACGTGCTCAAGGGGCGGGAGATGTGGCGGCCGGTGGCGCCGAGCATGCTCGCCGAGCACGCGCACGAGCTGATCGAGGGCCGGCTCGACGACCCGTCCCGGTTCATGCTGGCCGCCGCGTCGGTGCGTCCGGACGCCCGGCGGCGGATCCCGGCGGTGACGCACGTCGACGGTTCGGCACGCCCGCAGACGGTGCACCGCGACACGAACCCCGGCTACTGGGCGCTGATCGAGCAGTTCCGGCAGCTCACCGGCGTGCCGGCGGTGGTCAACACGTCGTTCAACCTGGCCGGGGACCCGATCGTGGACTCGGCCACGGACGCGGTGGACACGTTCACCCGGGCCAAGGAGATCGACCTGCTGGTGCTCGGCGACACGGTGGTGACCCGCGGCGAGGACGACCTGCCGGCCTGAGCGGGTGGGGCGGGCCGGGAAACCCGGCCCGCCCTCAGGCCGCGCCGCGCCGCCGCTCTCGCCACACCTGCCGCAGCCGGTCCACGAAGAAGTCGCGGTTGACCCAGTAGAACTCCAGCCAGATGTGGTCCGGGTCGCGCAGCCAGATCTGCGAACCCGCCTCGTGCTTCGAGGTGGTGACGCCGGAGTGGGTCACGCCGAGGGCGTCCAGGTGGGTGACCCAGTCGTCCAGGTCGGCCCGCTCCGGCACGTGGTAGGCGAGGTGGTGCAGGCCGGGGCGGCGCTCGTCGAAGCGGTCCGGCACGCTCGGGTCGCCGGGCGGTTCGGCCCGGCCGAGCACCACCGAGGCGAACGAGCCGGGGTGCACCAGGGTGCGGAACCGGAACCCGGACTCGGGCGGGGTGACGTCGTTGACCACCACCATCTCGAAGACCGTCCGGTAGAACTCGGTGCTGCGGTCGAGGTCCACCACGGTGAGGTTGATGTGGTTGCGGCCGTCCAGGCGGGGCATCGGATCCTCCTCAGCTCGCCCGGCCGGCCGACGCGGCGGCGGCCGGGGCGTCGTCGGTGGGCGAATCCGCCGGCACCGCCTCCAGGACGGACATCGACGAGGTCGGCGTGATGCGGGCGAGGCGGAACCCGGCGTCGGCGAGCAGCGCGCGGAACTCGTCCTCGGTGCGGGTGTGCCCGCCGAACAGCGCGAGGGCCTTGACGTCCATCACCTTGCCGGTGTCGTCGTGGTTGCCGTACCTGCTGACCGACTCGACGATCACCACCCGGCTGTCCGGGCGCACGGCGGCGCGCACCGCGCGCAGGATCGCCGCGGCCTGCGCGTCGGGCCAGTCGTGGATGATCGTCTTGAGCAGGTAGACGTCGGCGCCCTCGGGCAGCGGGTCGAAGAAGCTGCCGCCGCGGGTCTCGCACCGGTCGGCGACGCCGGCGCGGGCCAGCACCGCCGGCGCCTCGGCCACCACGTGCGGCAGGTCGACCAGGATCGCGCGCAGTCCCCGGTGCCGGGCGAGCAGGCCGGCGGTGAAGGTGCCGTGCCCGCTGCCCACGTCCACCAGGGTCGCGGCGTCGCCGAGGTCGAGCACCGGCAGCACGGTACGCAGCACGAACGGGTTGACGCTCTCCGCCGAGCGCTCGAACCGGACGCACTCGTACGGGTGGTCGGCGAAGTGGTCGTAGTAGCGCGCGCCGTCGTGGACGTGGCCGAACGCGGTCTCGCCGGTGCGGATGCTGTGGGTCAGCCGCGCCCACGAGTAGATGTCCGGCGGCATGAGCGGGAAGCACTCGCGTACCGAGAACGGGTGGTCGCTGCGCAGCGGCTCGGCCAGCGGGGTGAGCCCGAAGACCTCGGGCTCGGTCTCGGTGAAGATGCCGCGCCCGGCCAGGGCGCGCAGGCCGCGGGTCAGCGCGCCGGGGTCCGCGCCGACGCGCGCGGCCAGCTCGCCCACCGGCAGCGGGCCGTCGGTGAGCTGGTCGGCGACGGCGAGGTCGCAGATGACCCGGATGGTGAACGGGACGATGTAGTCGGCCAGCTCGGTGAGCCGGGTGACCGAGGCGAGGTCGATGCGGGGCGTCACGGGCATGACGACACGGTATCCGCTCCACCGTTGCCATACCAGATACGATGCGAGATGCTTGATACGTGCATCTGAACCTGTTCACCCAGTGCTCGCCGTCCCCGCAGTTCAAGGGCTTCTGGCGGCATCCCGCCGACCGCAGCGCCACCGGCTACCGCGACCTCGGCTACTGGGTGGACCTCGGCCGCAAGCTGGAGGCCGCCTGCCTGGACGCGCTCTTCTTCGCCGACGTGCACGGCGTCTACGACGTCTACCAGGGCAGTTGGCGGGCGGCCGTGCGGCACGCGGTGCAGATCCCCTCGATCGACCCGCTGCTGGTGCTGCCGGCCGTCGCGGCCACCACCTCCCACCTCGGCCTCGCGGTCACCTACTCGACCACGTACCACGCCCCGTACGAGTGCGCCCGGGTGTTCAGCTCGCTGGACCACCTCACCGGCGGCCGGGTCGCCTGGAACATCGTCACCTCGTACCTCCGCTCGGCCTCGGCGAACGGGCTGGGCGCGCACCTGGACCACGACGAGCGCTACGACCGCGCCGACGAGTACGTCGAGGTCGCCCGCCGACTGTGGGAGGAGAGCTGGGACGACGGCGCGGTGGTGCGTGACGCCGAGGCGAACGTGTTCACCGACCCGGACCGGGTGCGCCAGATCGACCACCGGGGACCGTGGTTCGACGTGCGCGGTCCGCACCAGTGCGAGCCGTCGCCGCAGCGCACGCCGGTGCTCTACCAGGCCGGTGCGTCCGGGCGGGGGCTGACGTTCGCGGCCCGGCACGCCGAGGTGGTGTTCCTGACCATGGCCGAGCCGACCGACGGCGCGCCGCAGGTGGCGAAGCTGCGCTCGCTGGTGGCCGCGCACGGGCGCGACCCGCGCTCGGTCAAGGCGTTGCAGGGCAGCATGGTGATGGTGGCGCCGACCCGCGAGGAGGCCCGCCGCCGCGCCGAGGAGTACGTGGCGCTGTGGAGCGGCGAGGGCCAACTGGCCAAGTGGTGCGGCTGGATGGACGTCGACCTCGGCGCGTACCCGGACGAGACGCCGGTGGGCGAGATCGCCGGGCAGGGCAGCCACAGCTTCCTGGGTTTCCTGCGCCGGCTCGGACCCGAGCGCGCCTGGACCGTCGGCGACGTGCGCTACCTGGTGGCGACCGCGCGCCGGCCGCGCACCAACGCGCCGGTCACCCTCTTCGGCACCGTCGAGCAGGTCGCCGACCGGATGGAGCAGTGGATGGAGGTCGCCGACGTGGACGGCTTCAACCTGATTCCCTGCCCGACCACCCAGGGGATCGCCGACATCTGCGACCTGCTGGTGCCGGAGCTGCAACGGCGCGGGCTGTTCCGCACCGCGTACGACCCGGCGGAGCGGACGCTGCGGGAGCGCTACTTCGGTGCCGGCGCCCCGGTGCCGCCCCGGGTGCCCGCGCTGGAGCCCGCCTCGGCCTGAGGGCGCTCAGAACATGGTGGTGTCGACCGGCGCGCCGGCCAGCAGCGCGCCGACCGTGCCGTAGCTGTCCCGGCCGTTGACGAAGTGCTGGGTGGCGGTGTTGATGTCGCGCAGCCGTCGCTGCAGCGGCGAGCCGTCGAACACCGTGGACGCCCCGGCCAGCGCGTACGCCGCCTGCACGGCCTGGTGCGCGACGGCGGTGACCTGCGCCGCGGTGGCCCGCAGGCAGGCCCGCTCCAGCGGGCTGAGCACCTCGCCGCGGCGGGCGGTCTCCCAGGCGTTCTCGGCCTCGGCGTGCAGCAGCGCGCGGGCGGCGCGCAGCGCCACGTGGGCCTCGCCGAGCCGGTCGTGGAAGACCGGGGAGTCGGCCAGTGAGCGGGTGCTGAACGTGCGGCGGCGGCCGGCGGCGGCCTGGTCGGCGGCGTCGCGCACCGCGCCCTGGGCGATGCCGAGGTCGACCGCGGCGATGAGCAGCCCGGCCTGGGCGATCCGGAACACCGTGCGGTGCACCTCGTCGCCGCCGCCGACCAGGCTGAAGCCGCGGTGCTCCGGGCAGGTCCGGGCGGCGGCCCGGACGTCGAGGCTGGCGGTGCCGCGCAGGCCGAGCACCTGCCAGGTGTCGACCAGGTCCAGCTCGGCGGCGGGGAAGAGCACCATCCGGGTCAGCGGCGCGCCGTTGGGCAGCGTGCGGGGCGTACGTCCGTCGAGCACGATGCAGTTCAGGTAGATCCAGCTCGCCTGCGGGGCGCCGGTGACGAAGGGCCACCGGCCGTTGACCTGCCAGCCGCCCGCGCCGTCCGGGGCGGCCCGGCCCTTGGGCGCGACCGCGCCGGCGCCGAGCACGTCCGGGCCGGCGGCGTAGATCTCCTGCCGGGCGGCCTCGGGGAAGCAGGCGAACAGCAGGTGCGCCAGCCCGACCTGACCGACCAGCCAGCCGGTGGACGAGTCGGCGACGGAGAGCTGCTCGACCACCCGCAGCGCCTCGACCAGCGGCAGGTCGGCGCCGCCGTGCGCGGCGGGCACCAGCATGCGCAGGCAGCCGGCCGCGGCGAGGCCGGCGATGACGTCGTCCGGGATCCGGCCGGTGCGGTCGATCTCCGGCGCCCGTTCCGCCAGGTCGGGGAGCAGGCTGTCGACCCGGGGCAGCGTACTGGTCACGAACGCACTCTATCCGCTCACTCGTATCTTGTTTAGCCTTGTATCTGCTATCAATCTCAGATACATGTACTGAGGGAGGAGGTGACGGGCCGATGAGCGCAGACGCCACGCCGGGTTCGCCGTTGCTGAGCTGGCTGGAGCGACCCCGCGCGGACCGGGGGGTGCACTTCGCCGCCGCCGGCGACGAGTGGGACTTCCACTCCTACGCCGCACTCGCCGACCGCACCCGGGCGGTCCTCGCCGGCCTGACCGCCTCCGGGGTCGGCCCCGGCGACGTGGTGTCCGTCGTGGAGCCGGCCGGGCCGGACTTCGTGGCCACGCTGTTCGCCGCGATGGCCGCCGGTGCGGCGCCCTCGCCGATCGCCCCGCCGCTGACCTTCGGAGACCGCGACGTCTACCGCGAGCACGTGCTCGGGCTGCTGCGCGCCGCCGCGCCCCGGGTGCTGGTCTGCGCGCCGCGGCTCACCGCGACGATCGGGCCGCTGGCCGCGGCCGCCGGCGTGACCCGGGTGCTCAGCGCCGAGGAGCTGGTCTCCGCCGGCGGCGGCGCCCGGGGCACGGTCGCCGAGCCCGGCCCGCTGGCCCTGCTCCAGTTCACCTCCGGCTCCAGCGGCCGGGCCCGGGGCGTGCGCGTGCCGCACGCCGCGCTGGCCGCCAACGTCGCGTCGATCCGGCGGTGGCTGGCCATGACCCCCGACGACCCCACCGCCTCGTGGCTGCCGGTGCACCACGACATGGGCCTGATCGGCTGCCTGGTGACGCCGGTGGTGAACACCAGCGACCTGTGGCTGATGCCGTCCGAGGAGTTCGTCCGCGACCCGGCCCGTTACCTGCGCTGCTTCGGCCGGCACGGGGCGCGGCTGACCTCGATGCCGAACTTCGGGCTGGAGTACGTCGCCCGGCGGGTGCGCCCGGCCGCGCTGGACGGGATGGACTTCTCCGCCTGGCGGGCGGTGATCGTCGGCGCCGAACGCATCGACGTCGACGCGCTGCGCCGCTTCTGCGACCTGCTCGAACCGCACGGCTTCGACCCGCGGGCGCTGCTGCCCGCGTACGGGCTGGCCGAGGCCACCCTGGCGGTGACCGGGCTCCCGCTGGAGGAGCGGTACGCCGCCGTCGACCTGCGGCCGGACCGGCTGCGCCCGGGCGCGCGGGTGGTGGCCGGACCCGACGAGCCGGCCGACGACGGGCCGACGCAGCCGGTGGTGGGCTGCGGCCGTCCGCTGACCGGGGTCCAGGTGCGGATCCTGGACGCCGACGGCGCGCCGGTGCCCGACGGGGTGGTCGGCGAGATCGAGGTGCGGGGTCCGTCGGTCGCCCGGGGCTACGTCACCGACGGCGACTCGGCGTCGCAGACCGCGTTGGACGACGGCGTGCTGCGCACCGCCGACGCCGGCTTCCTGCACGAGGGCCAACTGCACGTGCTCGGGCGCCTCGGCGACAGCATGAAGGTGCGCGGCCGGGCGGTCTTCGCCGAGGACCTCGAATGGGCGGTCTGCCGCCCCGGGGTGCCGGCGCAGCGGATGGCCGCCCTGCTGGGTCACCGGGCCGGCGCGGCGACCGTGGTCGCGGTCTTCGAGCAGGCGCGCCCCGAGTGGCTGGCGCAGGCGTCGCAGGAGCTGCGCCGGCGGGCCGAGGGCGCGCAGGTGGTCATCGTGGACGCACCGCGCGGCACCATCGCCCGCACCTCCAGCGGCAAGCCCCGGCGACGCCAGATGTGGCAGGCGTTCGTCGACGACCGGTTGCCCGGCACCGTGGTCACCCCGACCGCCGGGCACCGGCAGCAGACCACCGAACACACGACGGCGTCCTGAGGGATGTCCGGACAGGAGGCGGCAATGACCGAGGCGACCAGGTCGACCCCGACCGAGGTACGGACCGTGGAGGACGTGCGCGAGTCGGTGACGGCGATCGTCACCGAGCTGGCACCCAACCCGGAGCAGATCGAGGGGGCCGGTGACTCGCGGCTGGTCGAGGACCTTGGCTTCCACTCGCTGGCGCTGCTGGAGCTGGCGTTCACCCTGGAGGACGAGTTCGAGCTGCCGCCGATCGACGAGACGACGGCCCGCAAGATCGTCACGATCGACGCGGTGGTCGAGCACGTCAGCGGCATCCTGCGCGAGCGCGGCGAGCTGGCCAGTTGACCACCCGCACCGGGCCCGCCCCCGGGCCGGCGGCGCCCGGTGCGCCGGCCGACGACGCGGCGCAGCGCCGCGCCCGCGCGCTGTCGCTGCGGCTGTTCCTGGCCATGCTGCACACCCAGGAGCTGCTCGCCGGCTACCTGGGCACCAAGCTGGGCCTGTACGAGGCGCTGAGCCGGGGTCCGGCCGACGCCGCCGAACTGGGCGCGCGGGCCGGGATCGCCCCCCGGTACGCGCGGGAGTGGCTGGAACAGCAGGCGGTGGCCGGCTTCCTCGACGTCGACGACGTGACCGCGCCGCCCGAGCGGCGGGTCTACCGGCTGCCGGAGGGGCACGCCGAGGTGCTGCTCGCCTCGGACAGCCCGCTGTCGCTGGTGTCGCTGACCATGCTGCCGCTGGGCGGGGTGGCTGGCGCGCTGCCGGCGCTGCTGGAGGCGTACCGCACCGGGGCCGGGGTGCCGGACGAGCTGTTCGGCGACGACTGGCGTCACGGGCACTCCGGGGCCAACCGGGCGCTGTTCACGCACGCGCTGCCCGGCTGGCTCGCCACCCACCTGCCGGCGGTCCACGACCGGCTCGCCGCCGGGCCGAGCCGGATCGCCGACGTCGGTTGCGGGGCCGGCTGGGCGGGCATCGCGCTGGCCCGCGCGTACCCGCTGGCCGAGGTCGACGGCTTCGACCTGGACGCGCCGACGCTGGCCGCGGCGGCGGAGCACGCCGCGGCGGCCGGGGTGGCGGACCGGGTGCGGTTCCACCGTCGCGACGCGGCGGAGGCGGAAGCGGCCGGCGGCTTCGACCTGGTCTGCGTCTTCGACGCGCTGCACGAGATGAGCCGGCCGGTGCCGGTGCTGCGGGCCTGCCGCCGGCTGCGCGGGCCGGAGGGCGCGGTGCTGGTGCTCGACGCCAAGGTGGCCCACCGGTTCGTCGCGCCCGGCGACGAGGTGGAACGGTTCCAGTACGCCACCAGCGTGCTGCACTGCCTGCCGGCGGGCCTGGCCGGGCCGGACTCGTCGGCGACCGGGACCGCGCTGCGCCCGGCCCAGGTGCGGCGCTTCGCCACCGACGCCGGGTTCGCCGACGTGCAGATCGTGCCGGTGGACGACCGCTTCCACCGGCTCTACCAGCTCACCGGCTGACCGCCGTGGGGCCGCCGGACGCACCGGCGGCCCCACGGCTCAGGCCGTCAACTCCGCGCCGAGCGCCCGCTTGTCCACCTTGCCCACCCCGGTGTACGGCAGCTCCGCGCGCACCTGGAGCCGGTCCGGCAGCTTGTAGCCGGCCAGTCCCCGCCCGGTGAGGAACTCCCGCAGCTCGCCCAGCGTGGGTGCGCTCCCGTGCGGCACCACCACGGCGCAGGTCTTCTCGCCGAGCACCCGGTCGGGCACCGGCAGCACCGCCACCTCGCGCACGCCCGGGTGGGCGAGCAGGTGCTCCTCCACCTCGCCGGCCGGTACCTTCTCGCCGCCGCGGTTCACCACCTCCTTGATCCGGCCGACCACGACCAGCTCGCCGGTCGGGGTCCACCGCACCAGGTCACCGGTGCGCAGCAGGCCGTCCGGGGTGAACGCGTGCGCGTTGTAGTCGGCGGCGCGGTAGTAGCCGCGCAGCGTGGTCGGCCCGCCGACGACCAGCTCGCCCACGTCGCCGTCGGGCACCGGCGCGCCGGTGTCGTCCACCACCCGGAACTCGTCGGCGGCCGACAGCGGCCGGCCCTGGGTGTGCGCGGCGCGCTCCGGCGGGTCGTCGGGCCGGGTGCAGGCGATCGGACCCTCCGCCATGCCGAAGAAGTGCGTCAGCCGGATGCCCAGCTCGTCCACCGCCCGGGCGGCCACCTCGGGGCTCAGGTTGGCGCCGCCCACCTCGACCACCAGGCCGGACAGGTCGGCGCGCAGCAGCGGCGCGAGGTCGGTCCAGAGCGGCAGGAACGCCGGCATCAGCGTGGTCAGCGTGACCTTCTCCCGGGCGACCAGCCGGAACGCCTCGTCGGGGCTGGGGCTGCCGGCGAGCACCGCGGTGCCGCCGGCCCGCAACGCGCCGAGCACCCCCGGGCAGCCGAGCGCCGCGTTGTGCGCGGCCGGCAGCGCCGCCAGGTAGACGCCGTCGGCGCCGAAGCCCATCGCCGCCGCGGTCGCCCGCAACTGGTACGCGTAGTCGTCGTGGGTGCGCGGGATCAGCTTCGGCACGCCCGTCGACCCGCCGGAGAGCAGGAAGAACGCCACGTCGGACGGGTCCGGTCGGGGCAGCGGCACCGGGTCGGCGTCCACCTGCGCGAGGGCGGTGAACTCACCGGGGTCGCCGACGACGAACACCTCCCGCAGCGACGGCGTCTCGGCGCGTACGTCGGCGGCCAGCTTGCGCAGGTCGAAGCCCTGGCTCTGGTCGACGGTCAGGTAGGCCACCGCCTCGGTGTGCGCGCACAGGTGGCCGATCTCGGCGCGCCGGTGCGCGGGCAGCGCCAGCACCGGCAGCGCGCCGAGGCGGAACAGCGCCAGGCAGACCACCACGAACTCCACCGAGTTCGGCAACTGCACGACCACCCGGTCGTACCGGCCGATGCCGCGCCCGCGCAGCCCGGCGGCCAGCCGGTCGGCGCGGCGGTCCAGCTCGCCGTAGCCGATCCGCTGCTCGCCGGCGACCAGCGCGGTCCGCTGTGGATCGGTGCGGGCCAGCTCCCGGCCCAGGTCGCCGAGCACCTCACCGCGCCAGTAGCCCTCGGCGCGGTAGCGCGCCGCGAGGTGCTCCGGCCAGCCCACGCAACCGTCAAGCATCGAAGCCTCCCGGGACGACGGTGACAGCGATCCCCACACAAGCTAGTGTGCACATACACGAGATACAAGACACGCGATAGGGGAGGCGGTTGATGGTGCTGGCCCGGCCCCGCGCCGATCTCGAGGCCCTCACCCGGCTCACCGAACTGGCCGACTACATCGTGCCGTTCACCGTGCGCGTCGTCGCCGACCTCGGCGTCGCCGACCAGCTCGCCGACGGCCCCCGCCCGGTGGCCGAGCTGGCCGACGCCACCGGCGCGCACGCGCCCGCGCTGCTGCGGGCCCTGCGCGCGCTGGCCGGCAAGGGCATCTTCACCGAGGTCGAGCCGGAGGTGTTCGCGCTCACCCCGCTCGCCGAACCGCTGCGCGCCGACCATCCGCTGTCGCTGCGCGACGCGTACCCGCTGCTCGCCGCCGACGTGCGCGCCTGGGCCGGGCTGGACCGCTGCCTGCGCACCGGCGAGGCCGCGTTCCCGCGCGTGCACGGCGCCGACTACTGGTCCTACCTGGAGCGGCACCCCGCCGACAGCCTGGCCGTCGACCGGTGGATGTCCAGCCTGACCAAGCTGCACCTGCGCACCGTGCTGCCGGCCTGGCCGTGGGCGCAGGCGCGCGAGGTGGTCGACGTGGGCGGCGGCGACGGGGCGTTCCTCGCCGGCCTGCTGACCCGCTACCGGCACCTGCGCGGCGTCCTGCTCGACCTGCCGCACGTGGTCGCCGCCGCGCCGGCGCTGCTCGACCGCGCGGCGGTGACCGACCGCTGCCGGGTGGTGCCCGGCAGCTTCTTCGACCCGCTCCCGGCCGGCGCAGACCTCTACGTGCTCAAGACGATCCTGCCCGGCTGGGACGACGCCCAGGCCACCGCCATCCTGCGTCGCGTCGCCGAGGCGATGCGGCCGGAGAGCCGGCTGCTGCTGCTGGAGGCGATCGTCCCGGCCGGCGACGCGTTCGACGTGGCGAAGCTGGTCGACGTGCACACCCTGGTCCTCACCGCCGGCCGGCACCGCACCCACGCGGAACTTCTCGACCTGCTCTCCGACGCCGGCCTGCGGCTCGACCGCGTCGTCGGCACCCCCACGCTCACCGTGATCGCCGCCGGTCCCGCCGGGGCGCGGCCGACCACCCCCTAGGAGGTTTCCGATGGCCCCGAGCCGACCCCGGATCGACATCGAGTCGGTGTTCCGACTGACCGAACTGGCCGACTACATCGTGCCGTTCACCGTGCGCGCCGTCGCCGACCTCGGCATCGCCGACCAGCTCACCGACGGCCCCCGCCCGGTGGCCGAGCTGGCCGACGCCACCGGCGCGCACGCGCCCTCGCTCCTGCGGGCCCTGCGCGCGCTGGCCGGCAAGGGCATCTTCACCGAGGTCGAGCCCGAGGTCTTCGCGCTCACCCCGCTCGCCGAACCACTGCGCACCGACCACCCGCTGTCGCTGCGCGACGCCTACCCGCTGCTCGCCCCGGACATCGAGGCGTGGGCGCACTTCGACCACAGCATCCGCACCGGCAAGGCCGCCTTCGACCAGGTGCACCCCGAGGGCTACTGGTCCTACATGGCCGCGCACCCGCGCGACAGCGCCCGCTTCGACGCCTCCCAGCAGGCGGCCACCCGGTTGGAGCTGCGCGCCGCGCTGCCCGCGTACCCGTGGGGGGACCTGGGCACGATGGTCGACGTAGGCGGCGGCAACGGCGCCTTCCTCGGCGGCATCATGGCCCGGTTCCCGAACCTGCGGGGCACCCTGTTCGACCTGCCGCACGTGGTCGCCGAGGCCGAGCCGGTGCTGCAGAAGCTCGGCGTGGCGCAGCGGTGCACGGTCACCGGCGGCAGCTTCTTCGAGACGGTGCCGGCCGGCGCGGACGCCTACATGCTCAAGCGCATCCTCTACGGCTGGGACGACGACGGCGCGGTCCGGCTGCTGCGCGCGGTCCGCGCGGCCATGCGCCCGGACAGCCGGCTGCTGGTGCTGGAGCCGGTGGTCGAGCCCGGCGACCGGTTCGACGTCGGCCGCCTCTACGACCTGCTGCTGCTGGCCATGGTCGGCGGCGGCGCCCGCTCCCGCGAGCACATCGAACGGCTGCTGGACGTCGCCGACCTGAAGCTGGCCCGCAGCCTGCCCACCATGATGTTCCCCATCCTCGAGATCGTGCCGAAGACGGAGGCCTGAGCGATGCGACTGGTCGTGGACTACTCCCGCTGCGAGAGCAACGCCGTGTGCGTGGGGCAGGCGCCGGAGGTGTTCGACGTCGGTGAGGACGACCTGCTGCACGTCACCGAGCAGCCGCTGGAGGGATCGCTGGGCCGGCGGGTGCGCGAGGCCGCCCGCCGCTGCCCGAAGCAGGCCCTCTCCGTCGTCGACGACTGAGCGTCGGCGGGCGTGCCCGGGCCGCGGTGACCCGGGCACGCCCGCCGGTCAGGCGGTCGCGGACCGGATCGCCGACCAGACCCGCTCCGCGGTCAGCGGCATGTCGACGTGCCGCACGCCCAGGTGGCGGACCGCGTCGAGCACCGCGTTCTGCACCGCCGGGGGCAGCCCCACCGCGCCGGACTCGCCGAGGCCCTTGGCGCCCAACGCGTTCACCGGCGTCGGCGTCTGCATCGCCACCGTGTCGAACGAGGGCAGCTCCGCCGCGCCGACCATCGCGTAGCGGTGCAGGTCGCCGTGCAGCGGCGTGCCGTCGGCGGCGAAGCGGACCTCCTCCACCAGCGCCTGCCCGGCGCCCTGCGCCAGCCCGCCGTGCACCTGCCCCTCGGCCAGCAGCGGATTGAGCAGCACACCTGCGTCGTCCACGGCCACCACCCGCAGCAGGGTCACCCGGCCGGTCTCCACGTCCACCTCGACCACCGCCAGGTGCGCCCCGTACGGGCAGGTGGCGGCCGACGGCTGGAACGTCGCCTCGGCGTACAGGCCGTCGCCGTCGGCCAGGTCGGTCCAGCCGACCTCGTCGCCGGACGCGGCACGGAACCGGCCGCCGGTGAACTCGACCGCCTCGGCCGGTACGCCCCACCGTCCGGCCGCCGCCTCCCGACCCCGGTCGACGAGCGCCAGCGCCGCCTCGCGGACCGCCATCCCGCCGGTCTGCAACGACCGGGAACCACCGGTGCCGCCGCCGGCCGGAATCGTGCCGGTGTCGGAGAACACCACGTCGACCCGCTCCACCGGCACGCCCAGCACGTCGGCGGCGAGCATCGCCCAGGCGGTGCCGTGGCCCTGCCCGTGCGGGCAGGTGCCGGAGCGGACCTCCACCCGGCCGTCCGGGCCGACCCGCGCCGAGGCGTACTCGCTGCGGGTGTCCGCGCCGGTCAGCTCCACGAACGTGGACAGTCCGACGCCGAGCTGGCACACGTCGCCGCGAGCGCGGCGGGCCGACTGCTCGGCCCGCAGCGCCGGGTAGTCGGCCTCGGCGAGCACCCGTTCCAGCGCGGCCGGGTAGTCGCCGTTGTCGTAGCGGGCGCGGGTGACGGTGGTGACCGGGAAGCTCTCCGGCGGCAGCAGGTTGCGTCGCCGCACCTCGGCCGGGTCCAGGCCGATCTCGGCGGCGTACAGGTCGATCATCCGCTCCAGCGCGGCCACCGCCTCGGGCTGCCCGGCGCCCCGGTAGGACACCACCGGCGTGGTGGTCGTGGTGACGCTGGCCGAGGAGAACCGGGCGCGGCTGATCCGGTACGGGCCGGTCAGCATGGTCCGGGTCCAGAACGGCAGGATCGACCCGATGCGCGGGTACGCGCCGGCGTCCTGCACCACGTCCAGCGCGTACGACACGATCCGCCCGTCGCGGGTGCCGCCCAGCTCGGCGCTCTGCCGCTGCGCCCGCCCGTGCCCGGCGGCGACCATGCTCTCGCTGCGGGTCTCCGCCCAGCGCACCGGCCGGTCCAGCCGCCGGGCCGCCCAGGCCAGCAGCACGTCCTCGCGGCTGGCGAACGCCTTCGAGCCGAACGCGCCGCCGACGTCGCCGTTGACCACCCGCACGCGGTCCTCCGGCTCGCCCAGCGCGGCGGCCAACTGCGCCCGCCACAGGTGCACGGCCTGGCTGCCGGCCCGGTAGCGCAGCCCGTCCGGCCCCCACACGGCCTGCCCGGCCCGCGCCTCCAGGGGGCACGGCGCGACCCGCTGGTTGGTCATCCGCTGCCGGATCACCACCTCGGCGCCCTCGTGCAGCTCGGCCCGCCCGGCCGGGCGGCGGAAACCGAGCTTGAGCACCATGTTCGTGCCGGCGTCGGGGTGCAGCACCAGCGCGTCGGTGAGCGCCTCGTCCGGGTCGACCAGCGGCGGCAACGGGTCGATGTCGACCTCGACCAGCGCGGCGGCGTCGACCGCCTCGGCCCGGCCGGTGGCCACCACCGCGGCGACCGGCTCGCCGACGAACCGGACCACGCCGTCGGCCAGCACCGGCGTGGTCATCTTCTGGTTGAGCACGCCGGCCTCGGGCGGCAGCGGCGGCAGGTCGACGTCCGCGGCGGTGAACACCGCGACCACGCCCGGCGCCCGGCGCGCGGCAGCCACGTCGACGCCGCGCAGCCGGCCGTGCGCCACAGTGGACCGGACGAAGACCAGCTCCAGGGCGCCGGGCACGATGACGTCGTCGGCGTACGTCCCGCCGGTGGTGAGCAGGACACGGTCCTCGGTACGCCGGACCGGGCGGCCGATCAGGGACATGCGGCGACTCCTCGCGATGCCGGCTCAGGCCGGGGTGACGGCGAGCGGGATCGACGCGTAGGACCGGAACAGCGCGCTGGGCTCCCGTTCCGGCGTCGCGGCCAGCTCCACCCCGGCGAGCCGCCGGGCGAGCCGGTCGAAGATCACCGCTCCTTCGATGCGGGCCAGCGCCGCGCCGAGACAACCCCGGACGCCGCCGCCGAACCCGACGTGCGGGTTGGGCCGCCGACCGACGTCGACGCGGCCCGGGTCGGCGAACACCTCCTCGTCGTGGTTGGCGCAGCCCAGCAGCAGGAACACCGAGCGACCGGGACGGATCACCCGATCGCCGACCGGCACCGGCTCCAGCGCCAGCCGCGCGGTGTACTGGATCGGCGCGTCGAACCGGACGAACTCCTCGGCGGCGGTGCCGGCCAGCGACGGGTCGGCGCGCAGCCGCCGCCACTGCTCGGGTTGCCGCGCCAGCGCCACGGCGCCGGTGCAGACCATGTTCATGGTGGTCTCGTAGCCGGTGAAGCAGAGGAAGACAACGTTGTCGACGACCTCCTCGACGCCCTCGGCCGGGTCGGCCACGGCGAGCATCCGGTCGAGCAGGTCGCCGTCGGGGTCGGCGCGCCGTTCGGCGAGCACGTCGCGCACGTAGCCGCGCAGCCAGCTCAGCGCGGCGTCGGCGGCCGGCCGGTCGGCGGCCGGCAGGAACGGCGTGAACGCCCGACCGAGCGCCGACGCGCGCGGCCACACCTCCGCCCGGGTGCGCGCCACGGGCAGCCCGATCAGCTCGCAGACCACGCTCGCGGCGACCGGGAACGCCAGGTCGGCCACCGCGTCCAGGCGGCCGGTGTCGCACGCGGGCGCGAGCAGTTCGTCCACCATCGCGCCGATGCGCTCCGCGCTGCGCCGGGCGACGCCGGGGCTGAACGCGCGCACCATCTGCTGGTGCAGCCGGCTGTGGTCGTCCGGGTCACGGGTCGGGATGATCCGCCGGAACACGTCGCGGGACAGGTCCGGCGCCATCCGGAACTGCGGGTCCTCCTCGGGGAAGGTGTTGCTCAGCCGGCGGTCGCGCAGCAGGGCGACCACGTCGCGGTGGCGGGTGACGCCCCAGCTCGCCGGCCCGAAGCGGCACAGCGGGCCGGCGGCGCGCATCCGCGCGTACGTGGGGTAGGGGTCGGCGACGACCTCGGGGGAGAGCGGGTCCATCCGCGCCGGCAGGACCCGGCCGGCGCGGGTCACCGGCCGACCGCCACCGGCACGCTGGCGTACGAGCGCAGCGTCCCGTCGGTCTGCCGGCGCGCCGGGCCGGCGGCGGTGAGCGTGGGGAAGCGGCGCAGCAGCGTCTCGAACGTCACCTGCGCCTCGACGCGGGCCAGGTAGCCGCCGAGGCAGTGGTGGATGCCGCCGCCGAAGGACAGGTGCGGGTTCTCCTCGCGGGTGACGTCGAGGCGGTCCGGGTCGGTGAACTGCTCCGGGTCGCGGTTGGCGCTGCCCAGGAGCAGGATGAGCACCCGCCCGGCGCGGATGGTGCGGTCGCCGACGGTGACGTCCTCGCGGGCCAGCCGGGCGACGCCCTGGATCGGGCCGTCGTAGCGGAGGAACTCCTCCACCGCCCGGGGCACCAGCGTCGGGTCGGCGCGCAGCAGGGCCTGCTGGTCGGGGTGCTCCAGCAGCGCGGCGACGCCGGTGGCGAGCAGGTTGGTGGTGGTCTCGAAGCCGGCGAAGAACGCGAACACCGCGTTGTCCACGATCTCGTCGGCGGCGAGCACCGCGCCGTCGTCGTCGGTGGCCGCGAGCATCCGGGACAGCAGGTCGTCGCCGGGTTCGGCCCGGCGCCGGTCGAGGATCTCGCCGAGGTAGCCGCGCAGCCACTCGACCGCCCGATCGGCGGCGGGGCGGTCGGCGTCGGGCACGATCGCGGCGAAGGCCTTGCTGAGGTCGAGCGCGTGCGGCCGGATCTTCTCGTGGTCGGCCGGTGGGATGCCCATCAGCGCGCACACCACCATCACCGGCAGCGGAAAGGCGAGATCCGAGACCGCGTCGAACCGGCCGGCGCGTTCCGCCGGGTCGAGCAGCTCGGTGACCATGGCCTCGATGGTGGGGCGCAGCCGGCGTACCAGGGCGGGGGTGAACGCCCGGGCCATGAGCCGGCGCAGCCGGCCGTGCTCGGGCGGGTCGCGGTAGAGGATGATGCTGCCGAAGAACGACCCGGCGGGGCCGTCGCCGGCCGACATGCGGTGGTAGTCGGCCGGGAACTCGCTGCCCAGGCGCGGGTCGCGGACCAGCCGGGCGACGTCGGCGTAGCGCGTGACGCCCCAGCTTCCCGGCCCCATCCGGCACAACGGCCCGGCCGCGCGCAGCGCGGCGTAGGTGGGGTAGGGGTCGGCGACCACGGCCGGGTCGCGCGCGTCGAATCTCGGCGGCATGCGGGTACGGGCCGACGTCATGCCCGCCAGTATGCGCAACCAAAGATACGAGAAACAAGTGCTTCCGAGATACGGGAAACGCGATTAGGCTCCGGTGTCATGACCGAGACCGTGGCGAGCGCTGATCCCCAGATCATCGCGATGGAGTTGCTGATGAAGGCCCCGGCCACCGTCAGCAGCCCCTACCCGCACTACCACGCGCTACGTGCCGCGGCGTCGAAGTACCGGATGGAGCAGCCCGGCCAGGGCATCGGCTGGGTGCTCACCGGATACGACGAGTGCCGCGCCCAACTGCGCAACCCGGCGCTGGACAAGTCGGCGCAACGTCCCCGCATGGGTGACTCCCGTGGCCGGCAGGGCGCCCGTACGCTGCTCTTCCTCGACGGGCCGGAGCACACCCGGCTGCGCGGGCTGGTCAGCCGGGTGTTCACCCCCCGGCGGGTGGAGACCCTGCGCCCCCGGCTCGCCGGCTTCGTCGACGGGCTGCTCGACGACGTCGCCCGTGAGGTCGGCCCGACCGGCGGCGAGGTCGACATCGTCGGCTCGTTCGGCTTCCCGCTGCCGGTGATGGTGATCGGCGAGCTGGTCGGCGTGCCGCCGGAGGACTGGCCGCTGCTGCGCCGGCTCACCCGCGCCGCCTCCGCCGGCCTGGAGATCTTCGCCCCGGAGGAGGTGCTCAAGGCATCCGACCAGGCGCTCGGTGAGATGGAGGAATACTTCACCGACCTGGTCCGCAAGCGCCGCGAGAACCCCCGCGACGACCTCGCCTCCGCGCTGGGGCAGGTCGAGATCGACGGCGACCGGCTCGGCCTCGACGAGCTGATCCAGGTCATCGTGCTGCTCTTCGGCGCCGGGTTCCAGACCATGACCGACCTGATCGGTCTCGGCACCCACGCCCTGTGCCGCAACCCCGACCAGCTCGACCGCCTGCGCGCCGAGCCGGACCTGACCCGCTCGGCGATCGAGGAGCTGCTGCGCTACGACTCCCCGGTGCACGTGCTGGGCCGGGCCGCGGTCGAGGACACCGC
The DNA here is from genome assembly GCF_013694245.2 of Micromonospora ferruginea. NCBI lineage: Bacteria > Bacillati > Actinomycetota > Actinomycetes > Micromonosporales > Micromonosporaceae > Micromonospora > Micromonospora robiginosa. The sequence goes on along the minus strand of NZ_CP059322.2, from coordinate 2,151,003 downwards.
GTTCCTCGACGGCACCCCGCTGCGCGCCGGCGAACACGTGATCACCCTGATCGGCGCGGCCAACCGGGACCCGGCCCGCTACGCCGACCCGGACACCCTCGACATCGCCCGCTTCGCCGGCGCCGAACCCCCGGAGACGCCGCTGTCGTTCGCCTGGGGCCCGCACCACTGCCTCGGCGCCCAGCTCGCCCGCGCCGAGGGCCAGATCGCGTTCCGCCGCCTGGTGGACCGGTTCGCGGTGGTCGAGCTGGCCGACCCGGACATCGACGAGATCGACCTGGAGTGGCGGCACAGCAGCACCTTCCGCGGGCTGGAGGAGCTGCGGGTGCGGCTCGTGCCCGCCTGAGACAGCCACCACCACACGCCGACAGCCGAGAAAGGGGGGACGATGCCGGAGGCGGTGATCGTCGAGGCGGTCCGCACCCCGATCGGCCGGCGCGACGGGGCGCTGTCCGGCCTGAAGGCCGTGGAACTGCTGCGGCACGTGCAGGTCGAGGTGCTGCGCCGCGCCGGGGTGGAACCCGGCGACGTCGACCAGATCATCGGCGGCTGCGTCACCCAGGTCGGCGAGCAGAGCCTCAACGTCACCCGCAACGCGTGGCTCAACAGCGGCCTCGACTTCGAGGTCGCGGCGAGCACGGTGGACACCTCCTGCGGCTCCGCGCAGCAGGCCAACCACCTGATCGCCGCGCTGGTCACGGCCGGCGCGATCGACGTCGGCATCGCCTGCGGCGTGGAGTCGATGAGCCGGGTCCCGGTCGGGACCAACCTCTACCAGGGGCCCGGCCACTACAAGACGCCCGACTACCCGTACGACGATCCGCCGCGCGCGCAGTTCGGCGGTGCCGAACGCATCGCCACCCGGCAGGGGCTGACCCGCGCGGACCTGGACGCCTACGGCCTGCGCTCGCAGCGCCTCGCCGCCCGCGCCCGCGACGAGGGCCGCTTCGACCGGGAGACCAGCGCGGTGCCGCTGCCCGACGGCACGCTCGTCACCACCGACGAGGGCATCCGCGAGAGCACCGCCGAGGGCCTGGCCGCGCTGCGCCCGGTGGTCCCCGACGGCCGGCACACCGCCGCCACCATCTCGCAGATCTCCGACGGCGCGTCGGCGATCCTGTGGATGTCACGGGAGCGCGCCACCGCCCTCGGGCTGCGGCCCCGGGCCCGGCTGGCCCACCAGGTGGTCACCGGCGCGGACCCCTACTACCTGCTCGACGGGCCCGTCGTGGCGACCCGAAAGCTGCTCAAACGCGCCGGGATGAGCCTCGCCGACGTCGACCTGGTCGAGGTCAACGAGGCGTTCGCGTCGGTCGTGCTGTCCTGGGCCGCGCACCACGACGCCGACCTGGACCGGGTCAACGTCAACGGCGGCGCCATCTCGCTCGGGCACCCGCTGGGCAGCAGCGGCACCCGGCTGCTGGTCACCGCGCTGCACGAGCTGGAGCGCCGCGACCGGCACAGCGCGCTGGTCACCATGTGCTGCGGCGGCTCGCTGGGCACCGCCTCGCTGCTGGTACGGGAGTGAACGGCATGGACACCGACACGAGCGCTCCCACCGACGCCGCCGCGTTCTACGCCGACGCGCGCGCCGACCTGCCCGGTCCGCTGCACGGCGTCCGCGTGCTCGACGTGACGAAGGTCTGGTCCGGCCCGGTCGCCAGTTGCGTGCTGGCCGACCTCGGCGCCGACGTGCTGCGGGTGGAGATGCCCGGCAACCGGGAAGGGCTCATGCCGCCGCACATCCCGGGCACCGGGCTGTCCTGGTTCCGGCAGAGCGTGCACCGCAACAAGCGCAGCATCGGGCTGGACCTGCGGCGCCCCGGCGCGGCCGAGGTGTTCCTGCGGCTCGTCGCCACCGCCGACGTCGTGGTGGAGAACTACAAGCCCGGCACCCTGGACGCCTGGGGCGTCGGCTACCGGGCCTGCCGCGAGGTTCGCCCCGACGTGGTGCTGGTCTCCATCTCCGGCTACGGCCAGTACGGCCCGGACGCCGCCCGGCCCGGCTACGACCCGACCACCCAGGCCGCCGCCGGGTGGATGTCGCTCAACGGCGAACCCGACGGCGCCCCGCTCAAGGCGCCCACCTTCCTCGCCGACGACATCGCCGGCCTGCACGCGGTGATCGGCGCGCTCGCCGCGCTGCGCCACCGCGACCGCACCGGCGAGGGCCAGCACGTCGACGTGAGCATGCTGGACGCGTTGCTGTTCTCCAGCAACGGCTACCTGACCCTCGGCGCGACCGGGGTGCCGCTGCGCCGCTGGGGCGACCAGGCCGACTTCGTGGTGCCGGCCGGCTGTTTCCGCTGCGCCGACGGGCACGTCTACGTCGCCGTCGCGCTGGACCGCTCCTGGCGGCGCCTCGCCGAGGTGGTCGGCCGGCCCGAGCTGGCCCGGGCGCCCGGATACGCCACCAACGAGGAGCGCCGGGACAACCGCGCCGAGGTCAACGCCGTTCTCGCCGGCTGGTGCGCCGAACGGACCTGCGCCGACGTGGTCGCCGTGCTCGACGACGCCGGGATCACCGCCGAGCGGGTCCGCACCTTCGCCGACGCGGCCGCCGACCCGCAGGTGCGGGCCCGGGCGATGGTGCAGGAGACCGTGCTGGCCAACGGCAGCACCGCGCCGCTGACCGGGCCGGCGGTGAAGTTCTCCCGCACGCCGACGGCGGTGCGCGCCGGCGCCCCCGAACCGGGCGCCGACACCGAACAGATCCTCGACGAGCTGAAGGTGGACGCGGCCACCCGGGCGCGGCTGCGGGCGGAACGGGCGATCGGATGACCGGAGGTGGCATGGACACGGCGGGTGAGACGCCGCGCTGCGCGCTGGTGACCGGCGCGTCACGGGGCATCGGGCGGGCGGTCGCGCTGCGGCTGGCGGCCGAGGGCTACGCGGTCGCGGGGTGCTTCAGCACCGCCGGCGAGGCCGCCGAGAAGACCCGCGCGGAGGTCGAGGCGTACGGGGTGCCGAGCTGGTTCGCCCCCTGCGACGTCACCGACCGGGCGGCGGTCGACGACTTCGTCGCCACCGCCGAGAAACGCCTCGGCCCGCTGACCGCGCTGGTCAACAACGCCGGCATCACCCGGGACCGGCCGATGGTGCTGATGGGCCCGGAGGACTGGCACGACGTCGTCGACACCAACCTGACCGGCACCTGGAACACCTGCCGCGCGGTCGCGTTCCGGTTCCTCAAGCGCCGCCGCGGGGCCGTGGTCAACCTCTCCTCGGTCGCCGGGGTCACCGGCAACGCCGGGCAGACCAACTACGCGGCCAGCAAGGCCGGCATCATCGGGCTCAGCCGCTCGCTGGCCAAGGAGGTCGCCGGGTACGGCATCCGGGTCAATGTGGTCGCGCCGGGCTTCGTGGAGACCGACATGACTGCGGCGTTGACGGAGAAGCAGCGCGCGCAGGCGTTGACGCAGATCCCGCTGCGCCGCTTCGGCACCCCGGAGGACGTCGCCGAGCTGGTCGAGTTCCTGCTGTCGGACCGGGCCGCGTACGTCACCGGCCAGGTCGTGCGGGTGGACGGGGGGATCGTGCTGTGACCGCCGTCGTACCCGCCTTCGCCCCGGACCGCACCCCCGCCCAGACGTACGCCGAGGCGGCCGCGCCGCTGCCGGCCGTCGCGTCGGTCCAGGTCGCCGCCGGCCCGCGCGGCGGGATCACCCTGCGCGCCGAGACGACCGTCGACCCGGACGACCTCTACCTGACCGGGCACTTCCCCGAGCTGACCGTCTATCCGGGGGTGTTCACCCTGGAGACCCTGCGGCAGGCGGTCAGCGCGGCGGTCGGCCACTGCGCCGGCCGCCCGCCGGAGCTGCACCGGCTGCACTCGGCCCGGTTCCTCGCCCCGCTGCTGGCCGGCGACACGCTGACCGTGGAGGCGTCCGTCGGCCCGGTCGCGCAGGACCAGTCCTTCGAGGTCACCGCCCGGTGCGTACGCGGCGACGGGGTGCGGACCGCGACCGTGCGCGCCGTGTTCCGCTGGCCGACCGACGGGGACGACGGCCGATGAGACTGGACCACGCCGCGCTGCGCGCCCTGCTGCCGCACCGCTACCCGATGCTGCTGCTCGACCGGGTCGAGGACGTCGAGCCCGGCGAGAGCCTCACCGGCGTCAAGGCGGTGAGCGGCTGCGAGCCCTGCTACCGGGGCATCGCCGAGGACCAGCCCGCCGACCGGTACGCCTACCCGGCGTCGCTGCTGATCGAGTCGTTCGGCCAGGGGGCGGCGGTGCTCTGGCTGCTGTCCCGCCGGTCGGGCACGGCGGGGCTGCCGATGTTCACCGCGGCCCGCGACGTGGTGCTGCTGCACCCGGTGCACCCGGGTGACGTGGTCCACCACCGGGTCCGGCTGGACCAGGTCGTCGACGGCGCCGCGTTCGCCTCCGGATCCAGTTGGGTCGGGGAGCGGCGGGTGGCCGAGTTCGACTCCATGATGGCCGTCGTCCGACCGGTCGACGCCGTCGCCGAGCCGCGAGACTGAGAGAGAGGAACCGCGATGAGTGAACGCGACCAGCACCTGGAGCAACTGCGGGAGATCGTCGCCGAGGTGCTCGAGATGGAGCCCGAGGAGGTCGCCGACACGGCCGACTTCGTCGAGGAGTACGAGGCGGACTCGCTGCGGGCGATCGAGATCCTGGCCCGGATCGAGAAGAGGTACAAGGTGGAGATCCCGCAGGCCGAGCTGAACGAGATGCGCAGCCTCAAGGCCGTGCACGAGGTGGTGGCGCGGTACGCCGGCTGGCAGGACTGAGGCGTGCACCGGGTAGTCGTCACCGGGCTCGGCCCGGTGTCGGGCATCGGCATCGGCGTCGACGAGTTCACCGACGGGCTGCGTCGGGGGCGCTCCGCCGCCGCGCCCATCACCAGCTTCGACGCGTCCGGCTTCCCGCACCGGTACGCCGGCGAGGTGCCCGCGTTCCGGCCGGCGGAGGTGCTGCGACGGGTCCGGGTCGAGCAGTGGGGCCGGTCGGCGCTGCTCGCCGCGGCCGCCGCCCGGCTGGCCGCGACCGACGCGGGGCTGCCGCTGCCGCTGGCCGACCCGGGACGCGCGGGCGCGGTCATCGGCACCACCAGCGGCGAGTCGACGGTGGTGGAGCAACTCGTCGCGGACCTCGTCGCCGGCGGCTACCCGAGCATGTCGGTGGACTCGCTGCGCCAGGCGCCCGCCGAGCGGCTGGCCTACGCGGTCAGCGCCGAGCTGGGCCTGGCCGGTGAGTCGGTCACGCTCACCACCGCCTGCTCGGCCAGCAACTACGCCATCGGCTACGCCTACGACCTGCTGCACACCGGCGAGGCGGACGTGATGGTGGCCGGCGGGGCGGACTCGGTGTGCCGGTGGGCGCACGCCGGCTTCTTCCGCCTGGGCGCGCTGACCGAGCGGCAGTGCCGCCCGTTCGACCGGGACCGCTCCGGCATCCTCACCGGCGAGGGTGGCGCGGCGCTGGTGCTGGAGACGCTGGACCACGCCGTCGCCCGGGGCGCGCGGATCTACGCCGAGGTGCTCGGCCACGGCCTGAACTGCGACGCCCACCACATGGTCGCGCCGAACGAGGACAGCATCGCCGCCTGCATGCGGCTGGCCCTGGACAACGCCGGGATCAAGCCGGTGGACGTCGACTACGTCAGCACCCACGGCACCGGCACCCCGGCGAACGACCTGTGCGAGGCCCGGGCGATCCGGGCGGTCTTCGGCGACCGGGTGCCGCCGGTCAGCTCGATCAAGTCGATGCTCGGGCACACCATGGGCGCGGCCAGCGGCTTCGGCGCGATCGCCACCACCCTCGCCATCCGGCACGGGTTCCTGCCCCCGACGATCAACTGGGCGAACCCGGACCCGGAGCTGCCGTGGATCGACCCGGTGCCCAACGTGGCCCGGCCGGCCACCGTCCGGGTGGCGCAGAACAACGGGTTCGCCTTCGGCGGCAACAACGCCATCACGATCTTCGGGGCGATCCGGTGAGCGGGGTGGTGACCGGCTGCGGTGTCGTCTCCGCCGCCGGGGACTCCGTCGCCGACGTGCTCACCGCGATCCGCGCCGGCGCGGCGGTGCGCGCCGACGTGCGGGACCGGTTCGCCGAGCCGCTGCCGGAGGTCGAGGCGCCGGCGATCGCCGACTTCGACGTACGGGGCCTGCTCGGGCGCAAGGGCACCAGCTTCCTGGACCGGGCCACCGCGTTGGCGATGGTGGCCTGCGGGCGGGCGCTCGCCGACGGGGAACTGACCCCCGACGACGACAACCGGCACCGCATCGGGGTGGTGCTGGGCACCACCACCGGCAGCCTGAAGTCGACCATGGACTTCTCCCGCGAGACGCTGGTGCAGGAGAAGCCGTACCTGGTCAACCCGGTGCTGTTCCCCAACACGGTGATGAACTGCGCCGCCGGTCAGGCGGCCATCCGCCACGGCCTGCGCGGCGTCAACGCCACCGTGGCCGGCGGCCCGCTGGCCTTCCTGTACGCGCTGCGCTACGCGCTCAACGCCATCCGGCGCGGCTACGCCGACGCCCTGCTGGTCGGCGGCGTGGAGGAGTACACGCCGAACACCGCCTGGGCGGCCCGGCTGACCGACGCCGGACCGGCCGGCGAGGCGTCGGCCGTCTACCTGCTGCGTCGGCGCGGCGCCGAGGCGACCGGCGCCCGCGCCGAGGTGCTCTCGGTGGCCACCGGTTTCGCGCCCGACGACGCCGACGCCGGGCTGGCCGGCTGCGCCCGCCGGGCACTGGCCACGGCCGGCGTCCGGGCGGCCGACGTCTGGGCGCTGGCCGGCGACGACGGCGACGGCCTGCGGGACGCCGTGCCCGCCACGGCGGAACGGCTGCCGGTGCGCCCGGCACTGGGCGACTGCCAGGCCGCGGCCGGCGCGCTGGCGTTCGGCGCGCTGTTGGCCCGGTACGCCGAGGAGCCGGCGTCCGCCGGCCGTCCGGCGCTGGTCACCGGCCGCTCCCGCGACGGCGGGGTGGCCGCGGCCGTGGTGAGGGGGTGGGCCGGTGGCGGCGACGATCACCGCTAGCGCGGTCCGCACCTGCTTCGGCGACGGGCCGGCCACCTGGGACGCGCTGCTGCGCGGCGACTGCGGCGTCGCGCCGCTGCGACGGGTGGACCCGCGCCGCGTCGGGGTGGAGCACGGCTACCCGATCGCCGACGACCGGCCGTTCGGGCCCGGCCGCTGGCTCGCCGACTGCGTCACCGAGGCGCTGGCCGCCGCCGGTGTCGATCCTCGCCGCCGCCGGGTGGTCAGCCTGGTCGGCACCGGGCTGCGCGAGTCGGCCGAGGTGGAACGCGCCGCGCTGGGCGGCACGGTGGACTTTCCCGCCGAGCGCCTGCACTTCGGCCCGGCCGTCACCGACGCGGCGCCGGGCGTCGGCCGGGTGGTCACGCTGGCCAACGCGTGCAGCGCCGGCGGGCACGCCCTCGCGCTCGCCCAGGACCTGGTGGAGACCGGCGAGGCGGACGCGGTGCTGGTCGGCGGCACCGACGCCAGCACCGCGTCGATGCTGGCCATGATCGGGCGGGTGGCGGCCAGCCCGACCGATCGGGTGCGGCCGTTCGACGCCGACCGCGCCGGGGTGCTGCTCGGCGACGGCGCGGTGGTGCTGGTCGTCGAGGCGGACCGGCCGGGCACGGGCCTGGCCCGGCTGCTGGGCACCGGGCTGTCCTGCGACGCCGGGCATGAGACGGCGCCCGACCGCGACGGCATCCTCCGGGCGGTATGCGACGCCCACCGCCGGGCCGACCGCCGGCCCGAGCAGGTCGACCTGGTGCTGGCGCACGGCACCGGCACCGCGCTCAACGACGAGACCGAGGCCGGGGTGCTCGCCGAGGTCTTCGCCGGCTGCGCGCCCGGACCGCTGGTGACCGCGCTCAAGGGCGCGGTGGGCCACACCTCCGGCGGGTCGGCGCTGCTCAGCGTCGCCGTCGCGATCGAGGCGCTGCGCACCGGCCGGGTTCCCCCGGTGATCGGGCTGCGCCGGCCCACACCCGAGGCGGCGGGGCTGCGACTCGTGCGGGACCGGGCGGTGGTGGCGCGACCGCGTGTCGCCCAGGTCGACGCGTTCGGCTTCGGCGGCCTCAACGCGGTCACCCTCCTGGAGGCGTCGTGACGACCGTCCACGCCGTGCCGTCCCCGGCGACGACCGGTTTCCGGCCGGTGGCCGCGGTGCTGAGCGCCGCGCTGAACGTGCCGGGGCTCGACGTGCCGACCCTGCTGGTCGGCACCGGCCTGCCCGCACCGGATCTCGGCACGCGGGGCGCGCGCCCCGCTCCTGGCGGGGTCACCGCGCCGGACGACGCCGCCGCCGACGGGCCGGGCTGGCCACCGGAGCGGGCCGCCGAGCTGCTCGGCCGCAAGGGCCTGCTGGCCAAGGAGCCGGCCACCCGGCTCGCGCTGTGCGCGGTGCACCGGGCGCTGGGCCTGCCGCCGAAGGCGCCCCGCCGCACCGGCCCGGCGGACCCGCGTACCGCCGTGGTGGTCAGCTCCAACCTGGGCAACGTCGCCACGGTGGGCGACATCGCCGGGCGGCTGCGCGACGGCGGGCCCCGCGAGGTCGGCCCGCTGGAGGCCCCGAACGCCTCCAGCAACGTCATCGCCGGGGCGATCGCGATCTGGTTCCGCTTCGGCGGCCCCAACCTCACCGTCTGCTCCGGCGCCACCGCCGGACTGGACGCGATCTGGCTGGCCGGCGTGCTGCTGCGCACCGGCCGCGCCGACCGGGTGGTGGTGGTCGGCACCGAACCGGACGACCCGCAGGCCCGCGCCCTGCACGCGGCCCGGCGCGGGGCCACGCCCGGACGGCCGCTGCGGGCCGGCGCCGCCTGCCTGCTGCTGGGCCCGGCCGAGACGCCGGAACGGCGGTCCGCGCCGCGCGGCCCGACCGACGCGGCGGAGCGGCCACCTGCGCCGCGCGACCCCGCCGGCCGGCCGTTGGCGCTGCTCGGGGCGGTCCGCGACGGCGCGTCCGGCGACGGTCCGATCGTCGACGAGGCCCGGCTGGGCGGTGACCACTACGGCGCCGCCGGGGTCGTGCACACCGCACTCGCCGTCCGGCTGACCGGCGGCACGCCGGCCGTCGCGGTGCGCTGCGGCGACCCGGTCGACGGCGTACGCGAGCTGACCGTGCGGGCGGTGCCCCGATGACCCGCGCCGCGCCCGCCGCGCCGGTGCACCAGGTCGCCGGTCCGGACTCCGGCGCGCCGACCGTGCTGCTGGTGCACGGCATGTCCGACACCTGGCAGAGCTGGCGGCACCTGGTGGCGCGGCTGCCGGCCACCTGGCGGCTGTTCGCCGCCGAACTGCCGTGGAAGGCCGGCACCGACCACCACTGGCGGCGGCGGGGCACCCCCGGCGGGTGGCTCGCCGCGACCGTCGACGCCATGACCACGCCGCCCGACATCGTGGTCGGCCACTCGCTCGGCGCGAACGCGGTGCTGGAGATGCTGGCCACCGAGCCGGCGGTGGCGCCGCGCGGCGCGATGCTGATCGCGCCCTTCTACTGCCCGCCCGACCTGCCGATCACCTGGGCGGTGCACGAGCGGGCGCAGGCCAACTTCGTCCAGATCATCGACGAGGGGCTGCGCAACCGGCTCGGCTCCCGGCTGGCCGAACTGGACGCCGCCACGCTGGCGTCGATGCGCGACATCATGGTCGACCGGATCGGCCCGGTCGGGTTCACCGCGCTGTTCGACCACTTCACCGCCACGGCCGGGCTGCCGCTGCACGCGGTGACCGTGCCGACGAAGGTGCTGACCGGTGGGCGGGACCCCAGCCTGGACGGGCCGTGCGCGGGCGCCCTGCGCGCCCAGTTGCCCGACGCCGACATCGTCGTCGAGCCGGACTTCCACCACTTCTGCCACCTCGACCGCGCGGCCGAGGTGGCCCGGCACATCACGGTCTTCGTCGAGCAGGTCTGCCCCGATCCCGCGATCCGAGGAGGTACGCCGTGACCACGGCGGTCCAGCACGAGCCCGTGACCCTGTCCGCCCGGCCCGGGTTCGAGGGCGCCAACATCCGCACCTGGATCGGGTTCAAGCACTTCGCGTACCTGGTCGAGCAGGGCGTCCTGCAGTGGTTCCGGGAGCGCGGGTACGGCCCGGGCCGGCTCTACCTGGAGCACGGCGTGGGTCTGTCGGTGCGGGACTGCTCGCTGCTGCTGCCGGCCGTGCTGGAGGTCGACGACGAGGTGAGCGTGACCGCGACGCCGGGCGCGGGCGGCCGGTTCGCGGTGCGGATCACCCGCCCGGGTGGCCCGGCCCCGGCCGAGCCGGTCACCGCCTGCCGGGCCCGGGTCCGGGTCGCGCTGGTGCGCGCGTCGGACGCGCCGGCCGCCGCGCCGCTGCCGGCGGACCTGGCCGGGCTGCTGGAGGAGCCGGGCGCCGGCGAGCCCGGCCCGGCCGCCGGGGCCGACCCGGCCGCCACCCTGCGGGCCGGCGGCGCCGGCTTCGTCTGGGCCTGGCGGGTGCCCTACTTCTACTGCCAGTACTCCGAGCGCATGCAGCACGCCGGCTACGTCCGGCTGCTGGAGGAGGTGGTGGACCGCTACCTCGCCGACCGGGGCCTGTCGGTCGGGCGGATGCTGCGCGAGCGGGGCTGGATCCCGGTGGTCTCCCGGGCCCGCGTCGAGGTGCGCGGCGACGCGCGCGTCGAGGAGCCGATGTGGATCACCTTCACGGTCACCGACGTGCTCAAGGACGTCACCTACGACGCCCGGATGACCTGCCACGTGGTGCGCGACGGCCGGCTGGTGCAGGTGGCCACCGCCACCATCCTGCACGGGTACGCGGCCAGCCGGGGCCCGGACGCCGGCAGCCTGGCCACCCTCGACCGGCAGACCGTGGCCGCCCTCACCGGCGGAGGGCGATGATGGCGCCCCGACCGCCCCGGTTGTACTTCTCGTTCCGCAGCCCGTACAGCTGGCTGGCGGTGGAACGGCTGACCCGGGCGCTGCACCGCCCGCAGGAGGCGCTGGAGTTCATCCCCTACTGGGACCCGGATCCGCGTACCGGTTCGGCGCTGACCGCGGCCGGTGGCGCGTTCCACTACGTGCAGATGAGCAAGCCGAAGCACCTCTACCTGTTGCAGGACGCCAAGCGGCTGGCCCGGCGGCTGGAGGTGCCGATGCGCTGGCCGATCGACATCGACCCGTGGTGGGAGCTGCCGCACCTGGGTTTCCTCGCGGCCCGGGAACGGGGTGCGGGGGAGGCGTTCTACCGGGAGGTGATCGCGGCGCGCTGGCACCGCGGCGAGGACGTCTGCACGCCGGAGGTCCTGGCCGGGGTGGCCGAGCGGGCCGGCGTCGACCCGCAGGTGGTGCTCGGCGCCGTGGACGACGACGCGATCCGCGCCGCCGGGGTGGACTGCCTGATGCGCGCCTACGACGACGACATCTTCGGCATCCCCTACCTGCGGATCGGCCCGCACCGGTTCTGGGGTTTCGACCGGGTCGACGACTTCCTCGCCGCGTACGCCGACCGTGCCGGCGCGCCGGTGCGCCCGGCGGAGCCCGTGCCGGCCGGCGCCGGCGGGTACGACACCGACACCGGAGGCGGCTGTGGCTGAGCGACGCACCCCCGAGCAGGAGCGGGCGTACCGGCGGCGGCACCTGGTGCTCACCGCGCGCGCCTTCGCGCTGGCCGGCTTCGACGAGGGCGCCGGCGGGCACGTGACCGCCCGGGACCCGATCGACCCGGACACCTTCTGGATCAACCCGTTCGGCCGGCACTTCCGCCACGTCCGCGACGACGACCTGCTGCGGGTGGACCACGCCGGCGAGGTGGTCGAGGGAACGGGCCGGGTCAACCCGGCCGGCTACGCCATCCACTCCGCGATCCACAAGGCCCGGCCGGACGTGGTGGCCGCCGCGCACACCCACTCGGTGCACGGCCGGGCGTTCTCCGCGCTGGGCCGGCCGCTCGCGCCGATCACCCAGGACGCCTGCGCGTTCTTCGAGGACCACGAGGTCCACGACGAGTACGGCGGGGTGGTGCTCGACGGGGCGGAGGGCGACCGGATCGCCGCCACGCTGGGCGCCGGCAAGGCGGTCGTGCTGCGCAACCACGGCCTGCTCACGGTCGGCGGCTCGGTCGCCGAGGCGGCCTGGTGGTTCCTCGCCATGGACCGCTGCTGCCAGGTGCAACTGCTCGCCCAGGCGGCCGGCGAGCTGGTGCTGATCCCCGCCGAGGCGGCCCGGGCGGCGCGCGCGGACATCGGCACCGCCGGGATCGCCCGGCTCAACTTCCGGCCGGTGGCCGAGCACGTCCTGGCCGTCAGCCCCGACCTGACGGCCTGAACCACGCACAGACAGGAGGCTCCGAGTGGCCGAGCTGCTGCAGGACATGGTGCGCGACGCCGGCGGCGACACCGCGCTCGTCGACGAGGACGGCACCCGCACGTGGGCGGAGCTGGACCGGGCGGTCGACAGGTGGATCGCGGCGCTGCACGGCGCCGGCCTCGCCGTCGGCGACCGGGTGGCGTTCGTGCTCGGCAACCGGCGCGAGACCTTCGAGGCGCTGCTGGCCTGCGTGCACTCCGGGCTGGTGGCGGTGCCGGTGAACTGGCACCTGACCGCGCCGGAGATCGCCCACATCCTGGCCGACTCCGGCGCCCGCGCGGTGCTCACCGAGGCCGCGTACGCGCCCGGCGTGCGCGCCGCCGTGGACCGCGTGCCGGACGCCCCCGAGGTGCTGGTCACGGTGGACTCCGGCGAGGGCTTCACCCCGTTCGCCGACCTGCCCGCCGGCCCGCCGCCGCCGGCCGTCTCCGGCGGTGTCCTGCTCTACACCTCGGGCACCAGCGGTCGTCCCAAGGGCGTGGTCAACCCGCTGCTCAGCGTCGGCGCGCCGATCGAACGGGTGGCCGCCACCACGGCCGCGCTCGGCGCCGGGCTCGGCATCCCGACCGACGGCCGGGCCCTGCTGGTGGGCCCGTGGTACCACTCGGCGCAGTTGTTCTTCGCCCAGTTCCCGCTGCTGCGCGGCTGCGCCCTGGTGATGCGCCGGCGGTTCGACCCGGCCGAGGTGCTGCGCGTGATCGACGACGAGAAGATCACCATCAGCCATCTGGTGCCGACGCAGTTCATCCGCCTGCTGCGGGTCGACGACGCCACCCGCGCCGGGTTCTCCGGCGCCAGCCTCGCCCGCATCTGGCACGGCGGCGGCCCGTGCCCGCCGGAGACCAAACGCGCGATGATCGACTGGTGGGGCCCGGTGTTCGTGGAGTACTACGCCGCCACCGAGGCCGGCATCGTCACCCTCGCCGACTCGCACACCTGGTTGGCCCGACCCGGCACGGTGGGCCGGCCGGCACCGCCGACCGAGGTCCTGGTGGTGGACGACGAGGGCCGCCCGGTGCCGACCGGGCGGGAGGGCCGGGTCGCCGTCCGCCGTCCCCCGGGTCGCGGCTTCCACTACCACAACGCCCCGGAGCAGACCGAGAACGCGCACGTCGCCCCGCACACCTTCACCCTCGGTGACCTCGGCCGCCTCGACGGCGACGGCTACCTCTACCTGACCGGACGCTCGGCGGAACTGATCGTCTCCGGCGGCGTCAACGTGTACCCGGCGGAGGTGGAGGCGGTGCTGCTGACCCACCCGGCGGTGGCCGACGGGGTGGTCGTCGGGGTGCCGGACGCCGAGTTCGGCGAGCAGGTCCGGGCACTGGTGCAACTCGACCCGGCGTGGCCGGCCGACGGCGTCGAGGCGGTCCTCGACGCGCACTGCCGGGCCGGGCTGGCCGGGTTCAAGGTGCCGCGCTCCTACGAGCTGGTCGACCGGATCCCCCGCGAGCCCACCGGCAAGGTGCCCCGCGCGGCGCTGCGGGACCGCCACCGGCACGCGCCGGCGCCGCCGGACGTGCTCGCCGACCCGCGGACGTACCTCAGCGGCGTGCCGCACGCCGAGTTCGCCCGGCGCCGCCGGGAGGCCCCCGTCGCCTGGGTCGACGAGGTCGCGCTGACCCGCACCGACCGCGACGGCGAGACGACGTCGCGGGGGCGGGGCTTCTGGGCGGTCACCCGGTACGCCGCCGTGTCGGCGGTCTCGCGTGACCCGGCGCTGTTCTCCTCGGCCGCCGGCGGCGCGTTCCTCGCCGACCCGCGCACCCCGGCCGACCTGGAACGCAACCGGCAGCTTCTGATCAACATGGACGCTCCCGAGCACACCTGGGTACGCCGCCTGGTGGCCGGCGCGTTCACCCCGCGCGCGGTGGGACGCCTGCGCGAGCTGGTCACCCGGCACGCCGAGGAGGTGGTCTCCCGCGCGGTCACCGCCGGTGCGATCGACGTGGTGGCCGACCTGGCCGCCGAACTGCCGCTGCTGGTCCTCACCGACCTGCTGGGCATGCCGGCCACCGACCGCAAGCTGCTGTTCGAGTGGAGCAACAACCTGGTCGGCTTCGACGACCCGGAGCACGGCGGCGGCAGCGTGCCGCGCTACCGGGACACGTTCGCCGCCGCCTTCGCCTACGTGCGGCAGCTCGCCGCGCAGCGGCGGGCCCACCCGACCGAGGACCTGATGAGCCTGCTGGTGCACGCCGAGTCCGACGGCCGGGGGCTGACCGACGCGCAGCTCTGCCAGTTGTGGCTGCTGCTGGTCATCGCCGGCAACGAGACCACCCGGCACCTGATCTCCGGCGGCGTGCAGGCGCTGCTGGCGCACCCGGCGCAGCGGGACCGCCTGATCGCCGAGCCGGACCTGACCGGGCCGGCGGTGGAGGAACTGTTGCGCTGGGTCACCCCGATCATGCAGTTCCGGCGGACCGCCACCCGCGACACCGTGCTCGACGGCACCCGGATCGCCGCCGGTGACAAGGTGGTCGTCTACTACAGCTCGGCCAACCGGGACCCGGAGGCGTTCGCCGACCCGGACCGGCTGGACCTGGGCCGCGACCCGAACCCCCATCTGGCGTTCGGCATCGGCCCGCACTTCTGTCTCGGCGCCCACCTGGCCCGGCTGGAGATGGCGGCCTTCCTCACCGCGGTCCGCCCACACCTGGCCGGACTGCGGCTGACCGGACCGGTCCGCCGGATGCGGACCAACTTCATGAACGCGATCACCGCGATGCCCGCGCGCTTCGACACCGCGCCGAGGGGGGACTGACCCGATGTCACTGGAACTGCACTGGTTCCTGCCCTCGCACGGCGACGGCCGGGACCTGGCCGAGCCGTCGCGGGGCGGGAGCCGCCCGGCGCGCATCACCCGCCGCCGGCCGGACGTCGGCTATCTGGCCCAGGTGGCGCAGGCCGCCGACCGGCTCGGCTTCGCCAGCGTGCTCACCCCGGCGGGCCTGTTCTGCGAGGACCCGTGGATCGTGGCGTCCGCGCTGGCCGCGCAGACCGAACGGCTCAAGTTCATGATCGCGCTGCGGCCGGGACTCGTCTCACCCACGCTGGTTGCGCAGATGGCCGCCACCCTGGACCGGGTCACCGGCGGCCGGGTGCTGCTCAACATCGTCGCCGGCAGCGACCCGGACGAGCAGCACCGCTACGGCGACTGGCTGGACCACGACGCCCGCTACGCCCGGGCCGGGGAGTTCCTGGCCATCCTCAACCAGCTCTGGTCCGGCCGGCCGGTCGACCACGAGGGCGAGCACTACCGGGTACGCGGCGCGCTGCTGGCCCGGCCGCCGGAGACCGCGCCGACGGTCTTCCTCGGCGGCTCGTCGCCCGCCGCCCAGCAGACGGCGGCCCAGCACGCCGACGTCTACCTCGCCTGGGGCGAGACCCCCGCCCTCCTCGGTGAGCTGCTGGCACAGGCACGCGACCGGGCGGCGGAGGCGGGGCGGACGCTGCGCACCGGCAGCCGGCTGCACGTGATCAGCCGGGACACCGCGCGGGAGGCCTGGGCCGAGGCGGAACGACTGCTCGCCGGCGTCGACCAGGCGCGCATCGACGCGGCGCGCAAGCGGTTCTCCCGTACCGAGTCGGAGGGGCAGCGGCGGGCCGCGGCGCTGCACGCCGGCGGCAACGCCCGGATGGAGGTCCACCCGAACGTCTGGGCCGGCTACTCGCTGGTCCGGCCGGGTGCCGGCGCGGCGCTGGTGGGCAGCCACGAGGAGGTCGCCGAACGGATCGCCGAGTACCACGCCGCCGGCGTCGACCACCTGATCCTCTCCGGGCAGCCGCATCTCGAGGAGGCGTACTGGGTCGGCGAGGGGGTGCTGCCGCTGCTGCGGCACGACGGCCTGCTCGCCCCGGACACCGACCGTACGCCCGAGATGGCGGCCCGGTGATGGCGGCGCCGGCGCGGCACCTGCCGCTGACCGTGGTGATCGGCAACCCGAAACCGCACTCGCGGACCCGGACCGTCGCGCTGGGCGCCGCGGCGGCGCTGCACCGGCGGCTGGCCGGCGGGCCCACCCCGGTCGGGCCCCCGGGCGTGATCGACCTGTCCGAGCTGACCGCGGAGCTGGTCGGCCAGGGCAGCCGCCCGGACGCGCTGGACGAGGTGCTGGAGTCGGTCCGCCGTCCCGGGCTGCTGCTGGTGGCCAGCCCCACCTTCAAGGCGGCGTACAGCGGCCTGCTGAAGCTCTTCGTGGACGTGCTGCCCCGGGGCGCGCTGGCCGGCGTGGTGGCGGTGCCGCTGATGACCGCGGCCCGGTCCGGGCACCGCCGCGTCGTCGACACCCACCTGGGCGCGCTGCTGGCCGAGGTGGGCGCCTGCGTGCCGACGCCCGGGCTGTGCGTGCTCGAACGCGAGTTCGACACCGCCGAGGTGGGCATCGGCCGGTGGCTGGACGGCGCCGCCCCGGCGGTCGCCGAGGCGCTGGCCGAGCTGGCCTGAGCCGGCGATCAGCCCGCGCTCACCTCGGCGTCGTGCTTGCGCCGCAGCCGGCTGATCCAGCCCTGCGCGGTGTGCACCGGCACGTCGAAGTGCTCGGCCACCCGGCTGATGGTGCCGACCTGCTCGTAGACCGCCTCCAGGTCGGCCGGGTCGGGCGCCCGCCGGTAGGCGCGCCCGCTCTTGAGCCGGCTGAGGCGCTCCGGCTCGGCCGGGCGTCGGGCGGGTCGCGGCGGCGGCGGTCCCGGCGCGACCGCCGGGGTGACCGGAACGGCCGCGGGCACCGGCCCGACGACCGGACCGGGGCGGTCGCCGGAGCCGGCCGGCCGGCCACGCTCGCGGTCCTGCGGTGGGACGAAGGCACGCAGCAGGGCGTCGAAGTCGACGTACGGCAGCTCGCCGGTCAGGCCGGCGCTCTGCGGAGCACGGACGGTCAGCTCCCGGACGACGGGGTGGCCGTCGCCGGTGTCCAGCCGCACGACGGTCTGGGCCACCGGACCGGTGATCTCCTCGCCGTCGTCCTCCACCGGGACGATGGTGATGATGTATTGGCTCACGGCGATGCCTTCCTGCGCATGTCCGGTGGGGCAGCGAGGCCGTCCGATCTGCTTGAACGGGGGGTGCTGATGGTGGGAGACAAGATATCGGACCTCAGTATGACAGGAGCCAAGATGTCCGACACCATCATGCGGTCGCCTATCCTTCATCTCTCTTCGGTCCAACCGAGAGAACCGGGGTGTCAGGCCGGACCCCGATAGTTGAGCGCCCCGGTGGCCAGCAGCGCCGCCAACGCGGCCCGGGAGGACACCCCGGTCTTGCGGAAGATCCGGGTCAGGTGGGCCTCCACCGTCTTCACCGTCACGTACACCTGCTCGGCGGCCTCGGCGTTGCTCGCCCCCGCCGCGACCAGGCGGGCGATGTCCCACTCCCGCCGGGTCAGCGTCAGCTCGCCCCGGGTCGCGCCGTCGGGGCGGCGGCCGGCCGCGCCGGCCGCCCGGCTCTGCACGGCGGCCACCGCCCGCCGCAACGGTGGCGAGGCCACCAGGTCGGCGATCCGGCGTGCCTCGGCCAGCTCCACCTCGGCCGCCGTCCACTCCCGGACGTCGCACAGCGCCCGCGCCCGCACCAGCCGGGCCGACGCCTCGTCCAACCGCCAGCCCATGTCGGCGAAGCTGTCGGCGGCGGCGCCGGCCAGCTCCGCCGCGCCGCGCGGATCGGTGTCGAGGGTCAGCCGGGCGCGGCTGATCCGCACCATGGCGCTCTGCCCGCGCAGCCGCACCCGCTGCGCGTGCCGCCCCGCCACCGCCAGCCAGTGCAGCGCCTCGTCCCGCCGGCCGCCGCGGTGGGTCATCTCGGCCAGCGACGACGCCCAGCAGGCCCGGCCGGACACCTCCACCTGGCCGAGGTCGGCGCCACCGCAGGCACGCAGCAGGGCCGGCGCCGCGCCGACCCGGTCGCCGGCCAGGAACCGCAGCCGCACCGCCACCCGTTGACTCACCCCGTCGTACCAGTTGGACCGCCGGGTGGACGCGTCCAGGACGGCGGTCTCGGCGAGCTGTCGGGCCGCGGCGGGACCGCGACGCCACGCCACCGCGATGGCGCGGTGCGCCCGGGCCAACCCGACCATCGGTTCGACGCCCATCGCCACGGCCACCTCCTCGGCGTCCTCGCCCTCGCTCAGCGCCCGGTCCAGGCTGCCCAGCCGGCACGTCACCGCGCAGCGGCCGATCAGCAGCCACGGGGTCAACGCGACCAGGCCGGCGCGGCAGCAGATCTCCAGCGCCCGGTCGAGGTGGTGCAGCGCGGACCGGTCCCGCTCCAGCAGGTGCTCGGCCCAGGCCAGCAGCGCCAGCAGGTCCGGGTGGCGGGCGAGTTCGTCGTCGGCGAGCGCGTCCACCTCGGACGACGCGCGGCCCAACGCCTCCTCGACCGGCAGGCCGCAGTCGACGTGCGCGGCGACGAAGCAGCGGACCACCGCCGCGGTGGTCCGGCAGCCGGGCTCGTCGAGCTGGTCGGCGAGCCGGCCCAGGGCGTACGCGTGCTGCCCGGCGCCGGCCGCGCCGCAGAGCGCGCCCGACACGGCGGCCTCCACGCTCAGGTCGAACCGGGCGCGCGGCCCGGCCGGCGCGTCGAGCCGCGGCAGCAGCAGGGCGTACGCGTCGAACGGCCGTCCCAGCAGGCGCTCGACGCGGGCCCGCGCCACCAGCGCCCGGACCCGTTGGTCGTCGTCGGGCAGCGGGCGGCGGCTGAGGTCCTGCAGCAGCGTCCGGGCCTGGCGCAGCCGGCCCGCGCCGACCAGCGCGTCGGCGGTGGCGAAGTCCAGGCGAATCCGGCACGGGTCGGCCGGTCCGGCGTCGGGCAGTAGCCGGCGGACGCCGGTCAGCCACCGGATGGCGTCCAGCCGTGGGGTCTGCGGGTTCTCCGCCGCCTCGATCAGCGCGTCGGCCGTGGCCGGGTCGGTGCACTGCCCACCGGCCCACAGGTGCTCGGCGTAGCGCGTCACCGGGTGGCCGAGGTCGCGCAGCAGGCCGGCGGCGAGGGCGTGCAGGTGGCGTCGCCGGCCGGGGGACAGCGACCGGTACACCACCGCCCGGTCGACCTCGTGCCGGAAGCGCAGGGTCGGCGCGAGCGCCGGGTCGGTGCGCAGCAGGTCGGCCGCGACCAGCCCGTCCAGCAGGTCGCTGGTGGTGGCCGGGTCACGGCCGGCGAGCGTGCCCGCGAGCGCCGGCTCGAACCCCTCCGCGCACACCGACACCGCCTCCAGCATCCGCCGCTGGTCGACCTCGAGCGCGTCCACGTCGAGCTGCACCGCGGCGGTGACCTCGAACGGCAGCTCCGCCGGCAGGCCGCGCAGCGCGGCGACCGCGCCGTCCAGCGCCTCGGGCCGGTAGGCGAGCACGTAGCGGGGCACCCCGCCGGAGAGCCGGTGCACGCGTTGCCCGGCCCGGCCGTCGGGCAGCCCGAGCAGCGCGGCCACACCGGCCGGATCCAGCGGCGACAGGGTGAACGTGCGCCGGTTGAGCTGGACCACGCCACCGAACGTGGCCGTCGCCCAGCCGGGCATCTGCCGCGGCCGGTACGCGACCACCAGCAGCAGCCCGGCCGGCGGCGCCTGCGCGAGCCGGGCCAGCAGCGTCGCCACCGCCGGCGGCACGAGGTGCAGGTCGTCCAGGAGCACCACCGACGCGCCCGCGACCGGTTCGGGCCGGCCCGCCGCCGGTGCGGCCGGGTCCACCAGCGCGGTGAGCGAGCGCAGCACCCGGTCCCCGTCGCGGCCGGCCGCCGCGAGCACCGGCACGCCGGCCCGGCCGGCCCGGACGGCCAGCTCGCGCAGCAGGCGCGTCTTGCCGCAGCCCGGATCGGCGGCGAACTCCAGCATCGACGGCTGCCCGCCCCGGGCCGCGCACAGCGCCTTGTCGAACACGTCGAGCGCGCAGTTGCGGCCGACCAGCGGTTCCAGGGGTCCGCCGGGCGCCACCGGCTCGACGCCGCTCACCGGCGCACCGCTGCCCGGCCCGCCTCGACGCGACCGGGTGGGGCGGCGCCAGGTGACACGCTCAGGTCCCGCATCAGCCGCCCCCCAGTTCCGCCCCTTGTGGACCGTGCGGCGTGCCCGACCCGCCCGGAACGTCGCCGGTGTCGGGGCGAGCACCCGGTGTCACTCTACGATCGCGAAACAACTGTGACGATCGCGAGAGTGGCCGGATCTGACCGTCTTGGAAGAGGAATCGACCGTGGTCAACCAATCGCGCCCGGATCCCTCCGGTCGCCCGGCGCGCCGCCGCGATCGCGATCGGTTCACCTCACTGTCGGGTTTTCCCTACTGTCGCTTCGACGGGCGTGGCCTACCGTCGACTGCGGCGGTGCGACGCCTACGTTGGGGGAACGGTTCATGACGATGCATGGTCGATCCTGTCTGGACGGTCCGTCGGCGACCGGGGTCGAGAGGACACCCGATCGCTGGCACGTGTTCCGGTGCCTGCTGCCCCCGCGCGCCGCGGTGGCCGACGCGTTCGTGACGCGGGGAGTCGGCCCGCTCCTGCGCGAGTTGCAAACCGTCGGTGAGGTGTCCGGCTGGTCGTTCACCCGCCAGTCGCCGCGGATGGTCGACATCCACCTGCTCGGTGGCTCGCCGGCGCTGCTCGCGGCGCGCCTGGCCGGTCTCTGCGCGGCGGTCGGCGCGCACGGCCCGACGCGGCTGCCGCAGCTCTCCGGGCCGCCGACGCCCGACCTGCGGCTGGTCGACGTGGCGGTGGAGCTGATCGGGATGACGCCGGACCGGCCGGCCCGACTCGGCGCCGCGGTCGACCTGACCATGGTGGCGGCGGTCCGCACCTGTCCCGCGCTGCGCGTCGCCGACGCCCCGGTCGTGGCCGGCACGCGGGACGTCGCGGTGGTGCCGCCGGCCCGGTGGCGGCGGATCGCCGCCGCGCTGGCCACCGAGCAGCACCCGCTGACCTGCTGGTCGCGGCTGCTGGAGACGCACCGGCACGCGCCCGGCTACGACGGCTCGGCGGCGTTCGGCATGGTGCACGTGCTGCACAACCAGCTCGGGCTGACCGCACGCGACGAGCAGCGGGTGCACGCCGGGTTGATCCGGTCGCTGTCGCGGCGCCCCGGCGGCCCGCGCCGCTCGCCGCGGTGGCACCAGGGCGTCGTACCCCCGGGGGGCGTGGGCCGGCGCGGCTGAGCGCCGCGCTCAGCGGCGGGCGGGCCGACGCTCGGGTCGGGGTCGGCCGCGTTCCGGGTCGACGCCGACCTGCACGGCGAAGGCCGGGTCGACGGCGAGCAGCGGTCGGGGGCCGAACAGCGCCATGGCGGTCAGCAGCGCGTCGGTGTCGCGCCCCTGCCAGACCGGGCGGCGTTCGGGGTCCAGGTCGGCGTGCTCGCGGCGCAGCCGGCGCAGCAGGCGCAGCAGGCGGCGGGCGGCGGCGCCGGTCTCCGGCACCTCGGTCAGCCACCAGCCGCCCAGCGCCGTGGCCAGGCAGCACAGCAGCAGCCCGGCGACCGACGCCGGGCCGCCGGCGGCGCGTCCCTCGACCGCGCTCTCCACGAGCCGGGTCACGCCGACGGCGGCGACCACGAACAGGGGCAGGGTGCCCAGCGCGACGCGTCGCCGCTGCGCGGGGGTGAGCAGCCAGCCGTCGCGGGCCAGCCGGGCGACGGTGCGGCGCAGCGCCCGGCCGACGTCGGGGTCGGCGAGGACCGCGGCCCAGGTCTGCGGGCGGCGCAGCGCGGTGTGCAGGGCGCGCACCAGCGCCGGTGAGCGGGGCGGCGGCGGGCCGTCGGCGTGCAGGGTGGCGAGTTCACCCACGGTCACCCCGCCGGTGCGGCGCAGCGCGGCCACGCCGACCTGGCAGGCCAGCAGCGCCCGGTCGGTGAGGTACGCCAGCTCGACCCGGTCGGGCGTCGCGCCGCGGGCGCGGCGCCCGGTCAGCTCCCGCACCGCCAGGGCGAGCGCGACGGCCACGGCCACCGCGCCCAGGTAGTCGAGGAGGAAGAGCGGCCCGCTGACACCCCAGAGCATGGCGACAAGTATGGCCCGGCCGCCCGGCCCGGTGATCAGGAGGCGTGCCGGGCCCCGCCGGAATGCGGTGGCGGGGTGGCCCGGTCGGCGCTAGCGTGCCGGCGATGCGCATCCGTGACTGCACCGACGCCGACTGGCCGCAGGTCTGGCCGATCGTCGAGGACGTCCTGACCGCCGGCGACACGTTCGTCTACGACCCGACCTGGCCCGCCGAGGTGGCGCGCGAGGTGTGGCTGGAACGCCCGCCGGGGCGTACCTCGGTGGCGGTGGACGACGACGGCGTCGTGCTCGGCACCGCGAAGATGGGCGCCAACAAGCCCGGCCCGGGCTCGCACGTGGCGACGGCGAGTTTCATGGTCTCGGCCGCCGCCCGCGGCCGGGGCGTCGGTCGGGCCCTGTGCGAGGACGCGCTGGACTGGACGCGCCGGCAGGGCTTCGCCGCGATGCAGTTCAACGCCGTGGTGGAGACCAACACCGCGGCGGTGGAGCTCTACCGGCGGCTCGGCTTCACCGTGGTCGGCACCGTGCCGCAGGCGTTCGCCCATCCGCGCGAGGGTCGGGTGGGCCTGCACGTCATGCACCGGTTCCTCTGACCGGCGCCGGTGCGCGAGGATGGCCGGATGAGCGCTGAACCGATCGAGCTGGCCGCCGCCCTGGCGCGGTTCGACCAGTTGTGGAGTCCGCGGATCGTCACCACGGTCAACGACTACGACGTGCGGATCGCGAAGGTGGCCGGCGAGCACGTCTGGCACAGCCACGACCACACCGACGAGTTCTTCCTGGTGCTCGACGGGGAGCTGCGCATCGCGCTGCGCGACGGCGCCGACGGCGGGCAGCGCGAGGTCACGCTGCCGCGCGGCGCGGTGTTCGTGGTGCCGCGCGGGGTGGCGCACCGGCCGTACGCGCCGGACGGCGCGTCGATCCTGATGTTCGAGCCGTCCGGCACGTCGAGCGTCGGGGACCGGCACGACGCGGTGCCCGGGCACGTGGACGCGACCACCGGGCACCGCCTCTGACCCGGCCGGAAGTGTCGGGGACCACGGTTAGGTTCGTCGCGACGACAGCCGCCGAAGGAGTCCCGCCATGACCACGCTTCCCGACCGCCCGCGCACCGCCCTGCTCGTCGTCGACGTGCAGAACGGTGTGGTGGCCGAGGCCCACGACCGCGACCGGGTGGTCGCCACCATCGCCGCCCTGGTCGAGCGCGCCCGCGCCGCCGGCGTCCCGGTGGTCTGGGTGCAGCACCGCGCCGAGGACCTGCCGGCCGGCAGTGAGCCGTGGCAGATCGTGCCGGAGCTGACGCGCCGCGACGACGAGGCGCTGGTGCACAAGGCCTACGGCGACTCGTTCGAGGACACCGACCTGGAGCGGGTGCTCGCCGACGCCCGGGTGGGCCGGCTCGTGGTGACCGGCGCGCAGACCGACGCGTGCATCCGCTCGACGTTGCACGGCGGTTTCACCCGCGGCTACGACGCCGTCCTGGTCGCCGACGCGCACACCACCGAGGACCTGTCCGCCTACGGCGCGCCCCCGCCGGCGCAGGTCATCGCGCACACCAACCTCTACTGGGGGTTCCAGAGCGCCCCGGGCCGCACCGCCGGCACGGTCGAGGCCACCGACGTCGACTTCGCCGCCACCGTCGCGGCCTGACCGTCGCGCGCCGCGCCTGCCGGCGGCGAAAACGCCTGGCCGCCCCGGGTGGCGGCTGGCAGGCTGCCGCCCATGACCGCACAAGCTCTGGCGGGGGCGCTCGCCGACGAGCGCCGCCGTGTCGTGTTCGCCGCGATCGTCCTCGGCGCCCGGGACGTGCCCTCGGTGGTGGCCCGCACCGGCCTGCCCGCCCGGGACGCCGCCACCGCGGTGCGCCGGCTCACCGACGCGGGGGTGCTGGCCGACGACGCGGCCGGGCTGCGGGTCGACGGCGAGCGGCTGCGCGAGTTCGCCCGGGCCGCGTCGGCGGCTCCGGCGACGCCGGCGGCCGACCCGCGCGAGACGATCCTGCGCACGTTCCTGCGCGACGGCGCGCTGGTCCGGCTGCCCGCGCAGCGCGGCCGGCGTCGGGTGGTGCTGGAACACATCACCGAGCGCACCTTCGAGCCGGGGTTGCGCTACCCGGAGCGGGCGGTGGACGACGCCCTGCGCCCCTGGTGCGACGGCGGCGAGGCCGACCACGTCACGCTCCGCCGCTACCTGATCGACGACATGCTGCTCACCCGCGAGCAGGGCGTCTACTGGCGGACCGGTCCGTGACCGGCTGGACGACGCACCTCGCCCGGCCCGACGATCCGGACGCGGCCGCGCTGCTGCGCGAGTACATGGCGGAGATGGTGCGCCGCTGGTACGGCCGCCCGGAGCGCCCCGGCGAGGTGGACGCCGCGCTGGCCGAGATGCCCAGCGACGACCTGGTCCCGCCGACGGGGCTGCTGGTGCTGGCCCGCCGCGACGGCCGGCTCGCCGGGTGCGCCGGGCTGCGCCGGCGGCCGGGCTGGGCGGAGCTGACCCGGGTCTACGTGCGTCCGGCGCACCGGGGTTCGGGGGGCGGCGCCGTTCTGCTCGCCGCCGTGGAGGCGGGCGCGGGTGCGGCCGGCGCGGACCGGATCCGGCTGGACACCCGCTCCGACCTGGTCGAGGCGCGCGCCCTCTACGCGCGTCACGGCTACCGGGAGATCCCCGCGTTCAACGCCGGGCCGTACGCGCAGCACTGGTTCGAGAAGTCACTGCCGGCCCGGGTTGACGACGCCGCGGCGTCGCGCTAAAACAGAAACCGAGAAGTTGAGTCCCCTCGACTCAACCGGAGACCTTGGGCCAGGAGAACCGAGGAGGCAACGGCCATGTTGATGCGTACCGACCCGTTCCGTGAGATCGACCGGATCGCCGAGCAGTTCTTCGGCACCACCACCCGGCCGGCGGTGATGCACCTGGACGCCTACCGCGACGGCGACCACTTCTACGCCGCGTTCGACCTGCCCGGCGTCGACCCGGACAGCATCGACTGCACCGTCGAGCGCAACGTGCTGACCGTGCGCGCCGAGCGTCGCCGCCCCACCGGCGAGCAGGTCGAGCTGGTCGCCGCCGAGCGACCGATGGGCACGTTCACGCGGCAGCTCTTCCTGGGCGACACGCTGGACACCGACCGGCTGGAGGCCGGCTACGACAACGGCGTGCTGACCCTGCGCATCCCGATCGCCGAGCGCGCCAAGCCGCGCCGCATCACGGTGACCGCGACGGAGGGCAACGGCCACCGTCAGCTCACCACCGCCTGAGCGCGCCTCATGCCGACGCGGGGGAGGCCGGTACGCCGGCGGCCCCCGCGTCGGCGTCGGGGTAGAGCCGGGTCAGCGCGTGCGCGGTGGCGGTGAACCGGGCGCGCAGCTCCGCCGGCGCCAGCACCTCCACCTCGGCGCCGAGCTTGAGCAGCTCGCCGTGGGCGTGGCGCACCGACTCGATCGGCACGGTGGTCTCCAGCCAGCCGTCCGGGCCGGGTTCGCCGGCCGCTGCCCGGGCCGCGCGGCTCATCTCCGGCGGGAAGACGTACGGCATGAACTCCAGCGCGGCGGCGGTGAGCCGGATCCGGGCCTGCTCGCGGTAGACGTCGCGCTCGTAGCGGGCGGTCCACTCCCGCCAGTAGGTGGCCAGGTCGAACCCGTCGGGCCGCTCGGCGTGCTCGTCGGTGACGCTCGCGTCGAGCACCGCGCCGACCCGGTAGGTGCGCACGTCGTCGTCGCAGCGGGCCACCAGGTACCACCGGCCGGCCTTGAGCACCACGCCCAGCGGGGCGACCAGCCGGGTGATCTCGCGCGGCGCGCGCCAGCGCCGGTAGCGCAGCCGGACCAGCCGGTCGGTCCACACCGCCCCGGCCAGCGTCTCCAGGTGCGGCACCGGCTCGGGGTGGCGGAACCAGCCGGGCGCGTCCAGGTGGAAGCGTTGCCGGATGCGGCCGGTGCGGTCGGCCAGTTCGTCGGGCAGCGCGGCGCGTACCTTCAGCTCGGCGGCGGCCACCGCGGACGCCAGGCCCAGCTCGGCGGCCGGGCCGGGCAGGCCGGCGAGGAACAGCGCGTCGGCCTCCGGCCCGGTCAGCCCGGTGAGCCGGGTGCGCCAGCCCTCCAGCAGCCGGTAGCCGCCGGCCGGGCCCCGGTCGGCGTACACCGGGACGCCGGCGGCGCCGAGCGACTCGACGTCGCGGTAGACGGTGCGCACCGACACCTCCAGGGCCTCGGCGAGTTCCCCGGCGGTCATCCGCCCCCGGGTCTGCAGGAGCAGCAGCAGGGAGACCAGTCGGCTGGCGCGCATCCGCCGACGGTAGCCCGCGCCGGAAATCCTTCTCGGGCGCGCCTCGTCGCGAAACACGCCACCGACTGAGAGCCTTTCTCACATGTTGCGTCCCGAGGTGTTGCCCCGCGCGCGTCCCGCCCTGCCCGGCGGCCCGGCCGACTTCACCGAGGCGTGGCTGCGCAACCGGCGCCTGTCCGAGCACACCCGTGACGCCTACCGCCGCGACGTCACCGGCTGGCTGCGCTGGTGCGCCGAGCGCGGCGTGGAGCCGCTGCGGGTCACCTTCCTCGACGTCAACGCGTACGGCCGGGACCTGGAGTCCACCCCGCGCGGGCGGGACGGGCGTCCGCTCACCCCGGCCACCGTGGCCCGCCGGCTGTCCGCGCTGTCGAGTTGGTACGACTTCCTGGTCAAGCTCGGCGCGGTGCCGGCCAACCCGGTCGCCGCGGCGGACCGGCCCCGGGTCGACCGGGACCACTCGGCCACCGTCGGCCTGAGTCCGGAGGAGGTCGACGCGCTGCTGGCCGCCGCCGACGCCGACACCGGCCCGACGGCCGCGCGCAACCGGGCCGCGCTGGCGCTCCTGGCCGACCTGGGGCTGCGCGTCGGCGAGCTGGTCTCGCTCAACCTGGCCGACCTGGGCGCGGAGCGCGGGCACCGCAGCGTCCGCTTCGTCGGCAAGGGCGGCAAGGTACGCCGCCGCGCGCTCACCCCGGGCACCGCGTACGCGCTCGACGCCTACCTGGCCGACCGGGCCGCCGCGCAGGGCGTGACGGTGCCGGAGCTGACCGGGCCGCTGCTGGTCACCGGCACCGGTGGGCGGCTGGACCGGCACGCCGTGTTCCGGCTGGTGCGCCGCCTCGCGCAGAGCGCCGGGATCGCCGCCTGGGCGCGGCTGTCGCCGCACTCGCTGCGGCACGCGTTCGCCACCACGGCCCGCTCGGAGGGGGTGCCGCTGGAGGACGTGCAGGACGCCATGGGCCACGCTGACCCGCGCACCACCCGCCGCTACGACCGCGACCGGCACAACCTGGACCGCGACCCGGCGTACGCGATCTGGGCGGCCCGCGCCCGTCGGCGCGGCTGACCCCCGACCCCACCCGAGGTCAGTCCTTGCGGCGGGGGCACAGGCAGAACGGCTGGCCGATCGGGTCGAGCAGGACGGTCCAGCCCTCGCCGCCGGGCTGGAACTCGGGGCGGGTCGCGCCGGCGGCGAGCAGGTCCTTCTCGGCGAGCGCCACGTCGTCGACGACCAGGTCGAGGTGGTAGCGCTTGGCGCCGGTCTCGTCCGGCCAGGCCGGCGGCGCGTACCCGGGCACCAGCCCGAAGCCGATCGACGTGCCACCGGCGACGACCATGGCGTACTCGGCCTGGCTGTGGGTGATCTCCCCGCCGAGGGCGTGGGCGTAGAAGGCGGCGTGGGCGGCCGGGTCGGAGCTGTCCAGGTTGACCATCGCGAGGTTGGCGTGTGTCGTCATGCCGGGCAGTCTGCCGCCGGTACCTGCCACCTGCTGTCAGGTACGTGCGGGCGATTCTCGGGGCCTCGGCGGTGACGCCGGCGCGCCTATGCTGCCCGGGTGCGGGTGTTCGAGATCGCCGGGAAGGTGGCGCTCTTCCTGGCCGGGTTGAGCGCGATCGTCGACCTCATCTCTCCGGCGAGGCTGCGACGGTGGGGTGAACGCGCCGACGCGTACGCCCGACGCCGCACCGAGTACCGCGGCATCGCCAGGGTCGCGGCGCTGCGGGCCGACGCCCGCCGGTACTTCGTCGCGAACACCTCGGTCGCGACGGTGGGTGGGGTGGTGCCGCACTCCAGCCTGGTCGACACCCCACCCACCGGCGCCCCGCACGGGGTGGACGAGGCGGCCTTCCTCGCCTTCTGGCACGCCGTGAGCGACGAGGCGCGCGACACCTACGACTCGCGCGACGAGCAGGCAGGAGACCCGATGCTGGCGGCGAGCGCGCTGGTGGAGCGCCGCATCGACGAGTTCCTCGCCCGCGAGCTGCCCGACGGCGACCGGCGGCTGGTCGGCAGCGCCGCCGACGCGACGGAGCGCAGCTTCGGCGTCGCCCTCGTACTGCTGATGCTGGCCTCGATCGTGCTGGCCGTCGGCGTCAACGCCGTCGAACTGACCGGACTGGCGGACCAGCCGCTCCCGGTGAAGATCCTCTCGGCCGCCGGACTGTTGGCGCTCTGCCTGACGGTCCTCACCCTGGCCGCCATGCCGCTGGCGGTGCCCGGCGTGCTGGAAGGGCACCTGCTGGGCGTCGCGGCGCGCCTGCTCGGGTTCCTGGCCCGGCCGGTGCGCCCGGTCCGCATCACCGCGCTGGTGCTGTTCGTCGCGGGCTCGCTGATCGACCTGCTGGTCCTGCTGCGCAAATAGCCCGGTAACCGGCTGCGCGCCGGTCGCCGGTTGCCTACCGTCGACGGTGATGGGCAGGCAGCGGGTGGAGCACCGACCGGTCCGGCGTCGCCGGCCGATGCGCGCCGGTGTGCTGGTCGCCGGGCTGGGGCTGGGCACCTGCCTGATCGGGGTGGCCGGGCTGGCGGCGTGGAACGCCCAGGTGGTGTTGCAGGCCGGGGGGCCGGTGCGCGAGACCGCGGACGGGTTCTTCCGCGAGGTGGCCGCCGGGGACACCGACCGGGCCTACGAGCGGCTGTGCGCCGAGGCCCGGGGCCGGTGGAGCCGGACCGGGTTCGACAGTTGGGTGCGCACTCCGCCGCTGGTCAGCGGCTACGAGATCGTCGACGTGTCGGTGAAGACCCGGGCCGGGCGTCCGCGCGCCACGGTGGTGGTGCGCCTGAACCGCGACGGTGGCGGCAGCGAGGAACGCGAGCTGCCGGTGGTGTCGGAGGACGGCGGCTGGCGGGTGTGCGGGGATCCGTTCTGACTCTCAGGCCCGCGGACCGAGGTCGCCGGAGCGGTAGTGTCGCCGGCACAGCACCTGATAGCGCACGTCGGCGGTGTCGACGGTGTCGCCGATGACGACCTGCGCGCCCTCGCGGACCACGCGGCCCTGCACCACCCGGGCGTTGAGCAGCCCTTCGCGGCCGCACCAGCACAGCACCTCGACCTGGATGCGGGCCACCTCGTCGGCCAGTTCGAACAGCCGTTGCGCGGCGGGGAAGAGGCAGGAGCGGAAGTCGGTGGCCAGGCCGAAGGCGTAGACGTCGACGTCGAACCGGTCGACCAGCTCGGCCATCTGCTCGACGTGCTCCAGGTCGTAGAAGGACGCCTCGTCGCAGATCAGGTAGTCCACGCGTACCCCCTCGGCCCACGCGGAGCGGACCAGGTCGCGCAGGTCGAGGCCGTCGGTGACCTCGATCGCCTCGTGGGCCAGGCCGATGCGGGTGGTGACCTGCGGGCCCAGCGAGCGGTCGATGCGGGTGGTGACCAGGCCGCGGCGGCCCTGCCGGGCGTGGTTGTAGTTCATCTGCAACGCCATGGTGGACTTGCCGCAGTCCATCGGACCCCAGAAGAACTTCAGCGCGGCGGCGTGCAGGGGCCGGCCGTCGACGCCGCGGGCGGCGGCGCAGCCGCCGGCGCGGTCGTCGCCGGGCCCCGGCAGGGGGCGGGCCAGGCAGGTCGGGGCGGCAGCGGCGTCGTCGGTCACGTCGGGGCAGCCTAGCCGATCGACGCCGCCGCATACCGGCCGCGATGATCGACCGGGGGTGCTCAGAGCACCCGGGGCGGGGTGTTGCCGGCGGCGATGATGGCCCGGCGCATCGGCACGGCGGCCAGCAGCGCGAAGCCGACCACGAAGAAGATCAGCAGGGAGACCAGGCCGACCCGGTAGGAGGAGGTGAGCTGGAAGACCAGGCCGAAGGCGAGCGGGCCGAGCCAGCTCGTGCCCTTGTCGCTGATCTCGTAGAAGCCGTAGTACTCGCCCTCCTTGCCGGCGGGGATGAGCTGGCTGAACAGCGAGCGGCTCAGCGCCTGGCTGCCGCCGAGGACCAGGCCGATGCAGCCGCCGAGGATCATGAACGGCACCGGGGCCTCGGCGGGCAGCCGGAACGCCGCGATGATCACGCCGGTCCAGAGCACCAGCGACAGCAGCACGGTCTTCCAGGCGCCGATGCGCTTGGCGAGCGCGCCCAGGGCGAGCGCGCCGCCGAAGGCGAGGAACTGCACCAGCAGGATGGTCACGATCAGCGTGCTCTGCTCCAGGCGCAGCTCCTCGGTGCCGTACTGGCTGGCGAGGGTGATGACGGTCTGGATGCCGTCGTTGAAGACCAGGAAGGCGAGCAGGAAGAACAGCGTCAGCGGGTACGCCTTGACCTCGCGCAGGGTGCGTCCGAGCTGCCGGAACCCGTCGGTGAGCACGTTGCCGCCGCCGCCGTGCAGCGCGGCGGCGGTGGGGTGTTCGCGCAGCCAGCGCAGCGGCAGCAGGGTGAACGCGGCCCACCACACGCCGGCCGAGACGATCGACCAGCGGGCCAGGTCGAGGGTGCGCTGGGCGTTGCCCTCCTCGCTGAGCGCGGTGACGGCGACCAGGTTGAGCGCGAGCAGCAGCCCGCCGCCGAGGTAGCCGATGGCCCAGCCGCGGCTGGAGATGCCGTCGCGCTCGTCCGGGCCGCCGAGCTGCGGCAGGAACGAGTTGTAGACCACCACGGCGGCGCCGAAGCTGATGTTGGCGATCAGGAACAGCGCGCCGCCGAGCAGGTAGCGCTCGCCGGTGACGAACGCGAACGCGATGGTGGCCCCGGCGCCGGTGAACGCGGCGGCGGCGAGCAGCCGCTTCTTGTGCGCCGAGCGGTCGGCGACGGCGCCGACGACGGGCAGCACGAACACGGTGAGGAAGACCGACAGCGAGATCAGGTACGGGTAGTAGGAGCCGGCGGCGACGCGGATGCCCAGCGGGTGCACCACCCCGTCGCAGCTGTCGGCGCCCAGTTCGCAGCCGGCGGCCAGTTCGGTGACGGTGGTGAGGAACGGCCCGAGGAAGACCGTGATGACGGTGGTCTGGAACGCGGAGTTCGCCCAGTCGTAGAGGTACCAGCCGGTGCGTTCGCGGCGGGTGCTGCCCGGTTGCGCGGGCTCGGCGACGGCGGGGGTGACCGTATCGGCCATCGGGCGGTCCTCGGTGGCTCAGGCGGCCCAGTGGCCGCGGCTGCGGTAGACGTCGCGGAGCACGCCGACGTGATCGGTCATGATGCCATCCACACCAAGATCAAGTAAGTGGTGCATCTGGGCAGGTTCGTCGATCGTCCAGACGTGCACCTGCAACCCGATCCGGTGGCAGTAGGCGATCAACCGCCGGTCGACCACCGGGATCCGCCGGTAGGCGACCGGCACCTGGGCGGCGACCACGGACGGCGGCAGCCGGTGCGGGCGCCCGTGCAGCGAGGCCAGCCGCAGCCGGGCCACGGCGCCCATGCCGAGACTGGTGGCGACCTTCGGCCCGGCCAGGGCGCGCAGCCGCCTCAGCCGGGCGTCGCTGAACGAGGCGAGCAGCACCCGCTCGGCGGCGCCGGCGCGCCCGAGCGCCTCGACGGTGGGCGCCGCCGCGGCGTCGGCCTTGACGTCGACGTTGAAGCGGACCTCCGGCCAGGCGGCGAGCACGTCGTCGAGGCGGGGCACCACGGCGGCGCCGCCGACCCGCACCGAGGCGAGGTCGGCCCAGCGGAGGTCGGCGATGCGGCCGGGCTCGCCGGTGACGCGGCGCAGCGTCGGGTCGTGGAAGACCACCGGCACGCCGTCGGCGGTGGCGTGCACGTCGGTCTCCACGTACCGGTAGCCCATGGCCACCGCGCGGGCGAACGCGGCGGCGGTGTTCTCGTCGCCGTCGGCCGCGCCGCCGCGGTGGGCGAAGGCCAGCGGCACGGGCGCGTCGAGATAGCCGTGTCGGGGCTGCACGCCGGCAGTATGCCCGGCGGAGGCGACGTCCGGATGGCCGGCCGCCCAAATTCCCTATCCTTCCCTGTTGCGCCTACCATAGGGTGCGATGAGTAACGACATGTACTCGGTGGATCGGGTGGCGGAGGTGCTCGGGCTGCACCCGCGCACCGTGCGCGGCTACATCCGCGCCGGCCGGCTGCGCGCCACCCGCATCGGCAAGCAATATCGCATCGCCCGCGCCGACCTCGACGCGTTCACCGGCCGGCCGGCGCCGCCGCCCGCCCCGGCGGCGGAGGTGTCGAGCATCGTGACGCTCGACGGCGTGGACCGGGCCGGCGCCGACCGGCTCGCCACGCTGGTGCTGGCCGGCGTCAACACCCACCACGACCCGGACCGTCCGCTGCAGGTGCGCACGGTCCACGACGAGGAGCGACAGCGCATGACGATCGTGGTCCTGGGCGACCTGGGCGCCACCGCCGAGCTGCTGCGGCTGCTCGACGCGGTGCGTGACGGCGACAACGGCCTGTTCGCGGGGGAGGCGGGCAATGGCTGACGAGTTGTCCGAACGCGCCGGCGTCACGGTGCTGCTGTGCGATCCGGCCGGCCCGCCGATCGCCACCGAGGCCGACGCGCTGGAGCTGATCGGCGCGGCGTTCGCCGGCGCCACGGTGGTGGCGGTGCCCGCCGCCCGGTTCGACCCGAGCTTCTTCACGCTGGGCACCCGGTTCGCCGGGGAGGTCATGCAGAAGTTCGTCAACTACCGGCTGCGCCTGGTGGTCGTCGGCGACATCTCCGCGCACCTGGCCGAAAGCGGCGCGCTGCGCGCCCTGGTCGCCGAGTCGAACCGCCACGACCAGGTGTGGTTCGTCCCCGACCTGGCCGCCCTCGACGTGCGCCTGGCCGCCGCCCGGTAACCCCCACGCGATCTTGCACTTTCGGCCCTCGTTATGAGGCGGTTCCGCCCGATACGCCCGGGCAGCAAGTGCAAGATCGCGGCGGCGGCGACGGGGACGGGGGTGCGGGGGTCAGCGCAGCCAGCCGGCGGTCAGGGCGGTCACGCCGAGGCCGTCGGTGTCGGCGAGCTTCACCGCGACGAACTGGCGGGCGGCGGTCGAGGTCTGCACCCGGGGCGCGGGCTCCGGGTCGGTGAGCGTCGCCACCACTGCCGCGGCGGCCTCGGCGGGGGACTGGGCGGCGGCGAACGCGGCGGCGCTGCGTTCGAGGTACGCGCGCAGCGCCGGCCCGTACGGCCCGGCGGCGGCGACCGCGGTGTCCCGGTCGAGCCCGACGTTGGCGACGAACTCGCTGGCCACCGCGCCGGGTTCGACCACGCAGACGCTGACGCCCACGGTGGCCGCGAGCGGGGCCAGGGACTCCATGAACCCCTCGACGGCGAACTTCGCCGCGCAGTACGCCTCGTTGAACGGCTGTCCGACGACCCCGCCGACGCTGGTCACGGTGATCAGCCGCCCGTTCGCGGCGCGCAGGTGCGGCAGGGCGGCGCGGGTGACGTGCAGGACGCCGAAGAAGTTGACCTCCATGACCGCCCGTACGTCGTCGACGGTCTCCTGCTCCAGCGTGCCGACGTGTCCGGCGCCGGCGTTGTTGACCACCGCGTCGAGCCGGCCGTGGCGGTCCACCACGTCGGCGACGCAGGCGGTGACCGAGGCCTCGTCGACGACGTCGAGCCGGCGTACCTCCAGCAGGTCACCGACCCCGGCGGCGTCGGCGGCGTCACGCAGCGGGCCGGCGCGTCCCGGGTCGCGCAGCGTGGCGACGGTGCGCCAGCCGGCGCGGGCGGCGCTTACTGCGGTGGCCAGGCCGATGCCGGTGGAGGTGCCGGTGATCAACACGACGGGTGCGCTCACGCCTGCCACGGTCTCACCCCGGCGGCGCCCGCGCCCGGGGTTCAGCCGGTTCGGTGCCGCCGGTGCGCGCGGCTGGGGTCGACCGGGCGGCCCGGGTCGACGTGGCGGGGCCGGTCGGGCTCGTGCGGGCGCAGCGGGGCCAGCGTGTCGGTGATCGCGTCGATGATCCGGTCGGTGGCGTGCCGGGCCGCGCCGGGCACGCCGGGGCGCAGGTCGCGCAGGGCCACCGGGGCGCCGAAGTGCACCCGGATCACCGGGCGGCGGCGCAGCGCCCGGGCCAGGCCGCGCAGCATGCCCTTGGGGGCGCGGTAGGGCAGCACCTCGTGCGATCCCCACTGGGCGACCGGGACGACGGCGGCGCCGCTGGCGAAGGCGAGCCGGGCGGCGCCGGTCTTGCCCCGCTCGGGCCACATGCCGGGGTCGAGGCCGATACGGCCCTCGGGGTAGACCAGCACCACCGAGCCGCCGGCCACCGCCTCGGCGGCGATCTCCAGGGAGCGGTGCACGGCGGTGGTGCCCCGGTCGACGCGGATGTGCCCGGCGCGGCGCATCAGCGCGCCGAGCACCGGGGCGCGGAACAGTCCGCCGGTGGCCATGATCCGGGGGGCGACCCGCCGGGCGCGGCAGGCGGCGGCGAGCACCACCGGGTCGAACGGGCTGATGTGGTTGGCCGCCAGGATCAGCGGCCCGCGGCGCAGGTCGGCCGGCACGTCGCCGGTGACCTCGAGGCGGCCGATCAGCGCCACGACGGCGTGGGCGAGCATCTGCGCGCCGCGCCAGAGCAGCGGCGCGCGCCAGGGGGAGGTGTCCATCAGTGGTGGATGGTCGCACGTCGCCAGGTGATCCCCGGGCCCGGGACGGGCCCTCCGGCAAAGGTGATCAGGGTCATTGGTCCCGGGTCGGTTCGGGACCTGCGGCCCTCACATTCTTACTACGACGCCGAGTAGTATTTACTACGTCTCGTAGTACGAAGGCTGGGGGTTTCAGGTGGACGCGTTGGACGTCGCCCGCTGGCAGTTCGGTGTCACCACCGTCTACCACTTCTTGTTCGTGCCGCTGACCATCGGCCTGTCCGTGCTGGTCGCCATCCTGCAGACGATGTGGCACCGCACCGGCAACGAGCGCTACCTCAAACTCACCAGGTTCTACGGCAAGCTCTTCCTCATCAACTTCGCGATGGGGGTGGTCACCGGCATCGTGCAGGAGTTCCAGTTCGGCATGAACTGGAGCGACTACTCCCGCTTCGTCGGCGACATCTTCGGCGCGCCGCTGGCGATCGAGGCGCTCGTCGCGTTCTTCCTGGAGTCCACGTTCATCGGCCTGTGGATCTTCGGCTGGGACCGGCTGCCCAAGCGGCTGCACCTGGCCGCGATCTGGGCCGCCGCCATCGGCACCAACCTGTCGGCCTACTTCATCCTCGCCGCGAACTCGTTCATGCAGAACCCGGTCGGCTTCCGGATCAACCCGGACAGCGGCCGCGCCGAGCTGACCGACTTCGTCGCCGTGCTCACCAACAAGGTCGCGCTGGTCACCTTCCCGCACACCCTCGCCGGGTCGTTCCTGGTCGCCGGGTCCCTGGTGGTCACCGTCGGGCTGTGGCACGTGATGCGCAACCGCGGCAGCGCCGACACCGGCGCCTACCGCTTCGCCACGAAGTTCGGCTCCTGGGTGGTGCTGGTCTCCTCGGCGCTGGTCGTGCTCACCGGCGACATCCAAGGCAAGATCATGACCGAGGTGCAGCCGATGAAGATGGCCGCCGCCGAGGGCCTCTACACCACCGAGAGCCCCGCCTCGTTCTCCGTACTCACCGTCGGCAGCCTCGACGGCAGCCGCGAGGTCTTCGCCCTCAAGATCCCCTACCTGCTGTCGTTCCTCGGCACCGGCGACCCGAACGGCACCGTGCAGGGCATCAACGACCTGCAGGCCCAGTACGCCAGCCAGTACGGCCCCGGCAACTACGCCCCGATCATCCCGGTCACCTACTGGAGCTTCCGCTTCATGATCGGCTTCGGCCTGGCCGCCGCCGCGATCGCCCTGCTGGTGCTCTGGAGCCAACGCAGGGGCCGCACCCCCACCAGCCGCTGGCTGCTGCGCGCCGGCCTGGTCATGCCGGTGCTGCCACTGCTGGCCAACTCCTTCGGCTGGATCTTCACCGAGATGGGCCGCCAACCGTGGATCGTCTTCGGCGAGATGCTCACCCGCAACGGCGTGTCCCGCAGCGTCTCGCTGACCGAGGTGCTCACCTCCTTCACCGCCTTCACCCTCATCTACGCCACCCTCGCGGTGATCGAGTTCAAGCTGCTGGTCCGCTACGCCCGCGCCGGCGTGCCGGACGTCGACCCGCAACCCGCCGACGACGACACCGACGACGCCGAGCGCCCGCTCGCGTTCGCCTACTGACCCGGAGCCCACCGTGGAACTGACGACCGTCTGGTTTCTCCTCGTCGCCGTGCTCTTCACCGGCTACTTCATCCTCGAAGGCTTCGACTTCGGCGTCGGCATGCTGCTGCCCGTGCTCGGGCGCGACGACCGGCAACGCCGCGTCCTGATCAACACCATCGGCCCGGTGTGGGACGGCAACGAGGTGTGGCTGATCACCGCCGGCGGCGCCATGTTCGCCGCGTTCCCCGAGTGGTACGCCACCCTGTTCTCCGGCTTCTACCTGCCGCTGCTGCTCATCCTGCTCGCCCTGATCGCCCGCGGCGTCGCCTTCGAATACCGGCACAAGCGCCCCGAGGCGTCCTGGAAACGCCGCTGGGACCAGGCCATCTTCGCCGGTTCAGCGGTGCCGGCCGTGCTGTGGGGCGTGGCGTTCGCCAACATCTTCCGCGGCGTGCCGCTGGACGCCGACCACGAGTACGTCGGCGGCCTGCTCGACCTGCTGCACCCGTACGCGCTGCTCGGCGGCCTGACCACGCTGGGCCTGTTCCTCACCCACGGCGCGGTGTTCCTCGCCCTCAAGACCACCGGCGACATCCGCGAGCGCGCCGGCGCCCTCGCCGTCAAGCTCGGCGCCGGCACCGCCGTGGCCGCGGTGGCGTTCCTCGGCTGGTCGCTGACCATCCGCTCCAGCGCCGCCGCCGTCGTGCTCGCCGCCGGCGCCGCGCTCGCCCTGCTCGGCGGCCTCGCCGCGGCCCGGGTACGCCGCGAGGGCTGGGCGTTCACCGGCACCGCCGTGGCCATCGCCCTGGCCGTGGCCACCCTGTTCGCCGCGCTGTTCCCCAACGTGCTGCCGTCCACCGCCGACCCGGCCGGCACACTCACCGCCGTCAACGCCGCGTCCACCCCGTACACCTTGAAGATCATGACCTGGGTGGCGGTGGTGTTCACCCCGATCGTGCTCGCCTATCAAGGTTGGACCTACTGGGTGTTCCGCCGCCGAATCGGGGTACAGAACATTCCGCAACACTGATGGACCTGTGGGCGCAGGGGTACGCGGGGCCGGTGCGAGGGGGTCGCACCGGCCCCGCGGGGCGTCCGGACCCCGCTCAGCGCGCCTCGCGCAGCTCCGCCAGCCGCGCCTCGATCTCGGCCAGCTCGGCGCGCAGCTTCTCCGCCTGCTGCTCCGCCTCGGCCCGCTCGGCGGCCAGGATCTGCTCCACCGCCTCCTGCACCCCCGGCACGTCCACCAGCGCCACCATCCGCAGCGCCTCCGCCGGCTTCACCACGTACGGCCGCGCGAGGGCCTTCGTGCCCTGCTGCGCGGCCACGGTCCACTCACCGTCGGCGTAGGCCAGCGTCACGGTCAACCCGGCCGGGCTCTTCGCCTTCGCCGCCTTCACCGCCCGCTTCGCCGGCTTCGGCTCCGCCTGCTGCTGCTCCACCTTCGGCTCCTCCCGCCGCGGCGCCGGCACCCGCGGCGTGTCCAGCACGAACTCCGGCTCCGCGACCGCCGGCGCGCTCGGCGGCTCCGGCTGCGGCTTCGCCTCGGCGGCCGGCTTACGCCCGGCGCCCCGCGGCGCGATCGCCACGTCGGCGGGGGAGAAGGGCAACTCGTCGCGGCCGAAACGCACCACCACGAACTCCTCCGACGCCGCCGGGTCGGTCAACTCCACCACCTGCCCGAGCTGCCCGGCCATCTGCCCGGCCGCCTCGGTGAACACCACCCGCGGTTTGCGGCCCGCCGCCAACGACTCACGGATCTGCTGGACCTCGTCAGTGGACAAACCCTGAACCGCCATCACGCCACGCCCTCTTCCGTACACCTGTCTGATTGCCGCCCTTGATACCAGGCCGGGGCGACAGCGCGACGATCAACCCCCGAGCGCCCGCAACGCCGCGTCGGCGTGCTCGTTCATGCTCAGCTCGCTGTGCACCACCGCCAGCACCCGCCGGTCCGCGCCGATCACGAACGTCATCCGCCGGGTGCTCAACGCGCCCAGCGGCAGCCGCCGCCGCACCCCGAACGCGTCGGCCACCGCGCCGTCGACGTCCGACAGCAGCGGATAGTCGAAGTCGTGCCGGCGGGCGAACTCCGCCTGCCGCTCCACCGCGTCGCGGCTGATCCCCACCCGCGTCGCGCCCACCGCCGTGAACTCCGCCGCCAGGTCCCGGAAATGGCAGCTCTCCGCCGTGCACCCACGGGTCATCGCCGCCGGGTAGAAGAACAACACCACCGGACCCGCGGCCAGGAACTCCGACAGCCGCCGCGGCGTGCCCGTCTGGTCCGGCAGCGTGAAGTCCTCGACCAGGTCACCGACACCGACACCCACCACAGACCTCCCACACCTCACGACCGATGCGGTGAGCCTAGGCGATCACACCCACACCGCCGCCACCTCGTCGGCCACGACCGCGGCCTGCGCGAACCCGGCACGCGCCGACGCTGCCCGCCGCGTCGGGTCCAGCACGTTACGCCCGATCGCCGCGCGCGCCGCCCGGTCCGGCGCCACCACCGCCACCCGCGCCCCCGCCGACCGCAACGCCGCCACCTGCGCCGACAACCGCGGCATCGGCCCCACCGCGGCGCTCGTCGGCGCCAGCACCACCACCCGTTCGGCCCCGGCGGCCAGGTCCGCGTTCACCGGCGACCGCACCCCACCGTCGACGTAGCGCCGCCCACCGATGGTCACCGGCGGCCACACCCCGGGCACCGCGCAACTCGCCCCGACCGCCTCCACCAACGACACCCCGCTGCCGGCGTCGAACACCACGAACTCACCCGAGGCCGCGTCGACCGCGGTGACCAGCAGCCGCCGCGCCGGCCACACCGCCGTGGGCAGCCGCGCCGCGATCACCGCCCGCCGCGACTCCTCCGACGGGGTACGCGCCGACAACGCCAACGCACCCACCCTCGCCCGGGCCCGCGCCGCGTCCCGACCCCGCGCCCCGGCCCACGCCCACCGCGCCAACACACCCAGGCCCAGCCGCGCCGGCACCTCGTCGCGCGGCGGGCGCAACTGCGCCTCGTACAGCTCCGCCGCCGGCACACCCGAGCACACCTGCGCCCCCACCACCGACCCCGCCGACGTGCCCACCACCAGGTCCGCCTCGTCGCACGCCACACCCCGCTCGGCCAGCCCGGCCAGCAACCCCAGCTCCCAGGCCACCCCGGTCACCCCACCGCCGCCCAGCACCAACGCCCGCCCCATGTGACAGTCCTCTCCGTCCCCGGTGGTCCCGCCCACGGTAACGTCGCCCCCACCGGCAGGGCAGGGGAGAACGCATTGACCTGGATCACCATCGTCACCGGTGGCGGGCGCGGCATCGGCGCGGCCACCGCCCGACGGCTCGCCGCCGACGGACACGACCTGGTCCTCGGCTACCGCGCCGACCACGACGCCGCCGCGGCCGTCGCCGCCGACGTGCGCGCCGCCGGCCGCCGCGCCGTCACCGTCGCCGCCGACACCACCGACCCCGCGCAGGTGGACCGGCTCTTCGCCGCCGCCGACCGGCTCGGCCCGCTCACCGGCCTGGTCAACAACGCCGGCGTCACCAGCCCCATCGGCCCGTTCACCGACCTGCGCGCCGAGGACCTGCGCGAGGTCGTCGACGTCAACCTCGTCGGCTACGTGCTCTGCGCCCAGCGGGCCGCCCGCCGGATGAACGCCGGCGGCGCGATCGTCAACGTCTCCTCCGCCGCCGCCACCCTCGGCAGCCCCGGCGAATACATCCACTACGCCGCCGTGAAGGCCGCCACCGACACCCTCACCGTCGGCCTGGCCAAGGAACTCGCGCCGCGCGGCATCCGCGTCAACGCCGTCGCCCCCGGCATCATCCGCACCGACATCCACGCCCGCTCCGGCGTGCCCGACCGCCCCGACCGCGCCGCCGGGCGCATCCCGCTGGGCCGCGCCGGCGAACCCGACGAGGTCGCCGGCGCGATCGCGCACCTGCTCGGACCGGACGCCTCCTACACCACCGGCGCGGTCCTACGCGTCGCCGGCGGCCTCTGACGACGACGGCGGCCCGGGGGACACCCCCGGACCGCCGCCCACCCGCCGACGCTCAGTGGGTGAACAACTTCGCCGCCGTGATCACCGTCTGCACCACGCCGTAACCCAGCAGCACGGCCACCACCAGCCACGACACCACCAGGCGGACCTGCTGCCCGCCACCGCTGCGCTCGTTCACGACCCACTCCGCTCCGCCGTCACCGGCTGCCCGTCCGCCATCTCGTCCCGGCCCGACGCCGGCTCGTGGAACCGCTGCGGCACCGGCCGGATCAGCAGGTTCGCCACCAACCCCACCGCCAGCACCCCGACCATCGTGAACAGCGCCGGCCGGTACGCCGACGCGGTCAACGAACCCGGCTCGCCCTGCGCGTCGAGGAACGCGTTGACGATCAGCGGACCGGCCACCCCCGCCGCCGACCACGCGGTCAACAGCCGGCCGTGGATCGCGCCCACCTCGAACGTGCCGAACAGGTCCCGCAGGTACGCCGGCGCGGTCGCGAACCCGCCGCCGTAGAACGACAGGATCACGCACGCCAGCAGCACGAACAACGCCGTCGCGCTCTGCCCCACCAACGCCAGCAGCAGGTACAGCACCAACCCGACGCCCAGGTACACCACGTAGATCGGCTTGCGGCCGATCACGTCCGACGTCGAGGACCACACGAACCGGCCGGCCATGTTGAACAGCGACAGCAGCCCGACGAACCCGCCGGCCGCCGCCACCGACACCGCCGAGGTGCCGTTGTCCCGGAAGAAGTCCTGGATCATCGGGCTGGCCTGCTCCAGGATGCCGATGCCCGCGGTCACGTTGCAGAACAGCACCACCCACAGCAGCCAGAACGAGCGGGTCTTCACCGCGTTCGCCGCCGACACGTTCGCGGTCGTCACCATCGGCTTCGCCGCCACGCTCGCCGGGTCGAACCCGGCCGGACGCCAGTCCGGCGCCGGCACCCGCACGTTGAACACCCCGAACATCATGATCACGAAGTAGCCGACACCCAGCGTCACGAACAACCACACCAGCGCCGACCCCGACGCCGTCGACCCGCTGTTCGACGGGTCGTACCCGGAGTCGAAGAACGACAGCAACTGCCGCGACAGGGGAGAGGCCACCATCGCCCCACCACCGAACCCCATGATCGCCAGACCGGTCGCCAGACCCGGCCGGTCCGGGAACCACTTGATCAACGTCGAGACGGGGGAGATGTACCCGATCCCCAGCCCGATGCCGCCCAACACCCCGTACCCCAGGTACAGCAGCCACAACTGCGACGTCGCGATGCCCAACGCGCCCACCAGGAACCCGACCGCCCAGAAACACGCCGAGACGAACATCGCCTTGCGCGGCCCGTTCGCCTCCACCCACGTCCCGGCCACCGCGGCCGACAACCCCAGCATCACGATCGCGATGCTGAAGATCACCCCGATCGCCGTCTGCCCGGTGTCGAAGTGCGCGATCAGGGAGTTCTTGTACACGCTCGTCGCGTAGACCTGCCCGATGCAGAGATGGATCGCCAGCGCCGCCGGCGGGATCAACCACCGGCTGTACCCCGGCGGCGCGACGGTGTGCCGACGATCGAGTGCGGAAAGCATCAGTGCTTCCTCCGTCCAGATGGCGAGAACACCTCGCTTCATGCCCCGCCCGTACGCTGCGCCCAAACCCACCCCGCGCCCGACGGTCGAAACCCTGAGCCGAACGGTCGACGCCCACCCCGGATGCGACGATGAGCAGGTGAAGATCCTGTCCATCCAGTCCTCGGTCGCCTACGGCCACGTCGGCAACTCCGCCGCCGTGTTCCCGCTGCAACGCCTCCGGCACGAGGTGTGGCCGGTGCTGACCGTGCACTTCTCCAACCACACCGGCTACGGCGCCTGGCGCGGCCCACTGCTCGCCCCCACCGACGTCGCCGAGGTCATCGCCGGCATCGCCGACCGCGGCGTGCTCGGCACCGCCGACGCCGTGCTCTCCGGCTACCAGGGCGACCCCGCCGTCGGCGCCGTCATCCTCGACACCGTCACCCAGGTCAAAGCCGCCAACCCCGCCGCGCTCTACTGCTGCGACCCGGTCATGGGCGACGTCGGACGCGGCATGTTCGTCCGCCCCGGCATCCCCGAATACCTCCGCGACACCGTCGTGCCCCGCGCCGACATCGTCACCCCCAACCAGTTCGAGCTGGAATTCCTCGCCGACCGCCGCACCGACACCCTCGACGACCTGCTCACCGCCGTCGACACCGTCCGCGCCACCGGCCCCGAACACGTCCTGGTCACCAGCGTCCTGCACGGCGACCTGCCCGCCGGGCACCTCGACGTCGTCGCCGTCTCCGGCGACGGCGCCTGGGCCGTCACCACCCCGCTGCTGCCGATCAGCCCCAACGGCGGCGGCGACGTCACCGCCGCCCTCTACCTCGCCCACCTCGCCACCACCGGCTCACCCGAGAC
Organism: Micromonospora ferruginea; assembly: GCF_013694245.2. Taxonomy (NCBI): domain Bacteria; kingdom Bacillati; phylum Actinomycetota; class Actinomycetes; order Micromonosporales; family Micromonosporaceae; genus Micromonospora; species Micromonospora robiginosa. The sequence continues at coordinate 2,107,888 of NZ_CP059322.2, read as the reverse complement.
CGCCCTGGAACGCACCACCAACTCCATCTACGCGGTCCTCGAGGCCACCCTCGCCGCTGGCACCCGCGAACTGCAACTCGTCGCCGCCCAGGACGCCATCGCCGACCCACCCACCCGATTCACCGCCCGCCGCCTGCGCTGAACGGCCCCACCGCGCGGGGCCGGCCCGCCCCGCACGGCGAAACACCGCCCCAGAAGGTGGCCGACACCCCCACCCACCAGCGAGGATGCACCCGTGCACCCCGACGATCCCGCGTTCGCCCAACGCCTGCGCGACCTCACCCGGCTGCGCCGCGTCCGCGACCGCATCGACCGCGAGTACGCCCAACCCCTCGACGTCGAAGCCCTCGCCCGCGGCGAACACATGTCCGCCGGACACCTCAGCCGCCAGTTCCGCCAGACCTACGGCGAATCCCCCTACGCCTACCTCATGACCCGCCGCATCGAACGCGCCATGGCCCTGCTGCGCCGCGGCGACCTCAACGTCACCGACGTCTGCTTCGCCGTCGGCTGCCAGTCCCTGGGCACGTTCAGCACCCGCTTCACCGAACTCGTCGGCGAGCCACCCAGCGCCTACCGCGCCCGACACGCACCCGACACGCCCGAACCACCCCCGTGCCTGACCAAACAGGCCACCCGACCGATCAGGAATCGAGAAGCCCGCACCGGCCCGCCACCACTAGCGTGACCACCATGACGATCACCATCCACTACGCGTTCCTGCCGCACACCGACGCCGACGCCGCCATCGCCTTCTACCGCGACACCCTCGGCTTCGACCTGCGCAACGACGTCGGCCAGGGCGACACCATGCGCTGGCTCACCGTCGGCCCACCCGAGCAGCCTGAGACCGGCATCGTCCTGCACCCCCCGGCCGTCGACCCCGGCATCACCGACGACGAGCGCCGCACCATCCACGAACTCATCGCCAAGGGCAGCTACGGCGCCCTCACCCTCGCCACCGACGACCTCGACGGCCTGTTCGACCGCCTCCAGGCCGGCGGCGCCGACGTCGTCCAGGAACCCACCGACCAGCCCTACGGCGTCCGCGACTGCGCCTTCCGCGACCCCACCGGCAACCTCATCCGCATCAACCAACGACGCTGACCGGAAAGGCGTACCGTACTCTGTACGTCAGCCGGCCCGCCGCGCGCCGGCCCGACACCGCACCAACCGGACGGAGACCCATGACCAAGGCCCACGCCGACAGCCACGACGTCATCCGCGTCCACGGCGCCCGCGAGAACAACCTGCGCGACGTCGACGTCGAACTGCCCAAACGCCGCCTCACCGTCTTCACGGGCGTCTCCGGCTCCGGCAAGAGCTCCCTGGTCTTCGGCACTATCGCCGCCGAATCCCAACGCCTCATCAACGAGACCTACAGCGCCTTCGTCCAAGGCTTCATGCCCACCCTGTCCCGACCCGAGGTCGACATCCTCGAAGGCCTCACCACCGCCATCATCGTCGACCAGGAACGCATGGGCGCCCACCCCCGCTCCACCGTCGGCACCGCCACCGACGCCAACGCCATGCTCCGCATCCTCTTCAGCCGCCTCGGCGACCCCCACATCGGCCCACCCAACGCCTACTCCTTCAACGTCCCCTCCGTCCGCGCCACCGGCGCCATCACCGTCGACCGCGGCCCCGGCAAGACCCAGACCAAGAAGGGCACCTTCAACCGCCTCGGCGGCATGTGCCCCCGCTGCGAGGGCCGCGGCGCCGTCACCGACTTCGACCGCACCGTCCTCTACGACGCCGACCGCACCCTCAACGAGGGCGCCATCACCATCCCCGGCTACAGCATGGACGGCTGGTACGGCCGCATCTTCCGCGCCAGCGGCATGTTCGACCCCGACAAGCCCATCCGCGACTACACCGAGCGCGAGCTGTACGACCTGCTGCACAAGGAACCCACCAAGGTCAAGGTCGAGGGCATCAACGTCACCTACACCGGCCTCATCCCGGCCATCCAGAAATCCATGCTGGCCAAGGACGTCGACGCCATGCAGCCCCACATCCGCGCCTTCGTCGAACGCGCCGTCACCTTCACCACCTGCCCCGACTGCGACGGCACCCGCCTGGCCCCCGAAGCCCGCTCCTCCAAGATCAACGGCATCAACATCGCCGACGCCTGCGCCATGCAGATCAGCGACCTCGCCACCTGGGTACGCGACCTGCACGACCCCTCCGTCGCCCCACTGATCACCGCGCTGGGGGACACCCTCGACTCCTTCGTCGAGATCGGCCTCGGCTACCTCAGCCTCGACCGACCCGCCGGCACCCTCTCCGGCGGGGAGGCCCAACGCACCAAGATGATCCGCCACCTCGGCTCGTCGCTCACCGACGTCACCTACGTCTTCGACGAACCCACCATCGGGCTGCACCCGCACGACATCACCCGGATGAACAACCTCCTGCTGCGCCTGCGCGACAAGGGCAACACCGTCCTGGTCGTCGAACACAAACCGGAGACCATCGCCATCGCCGACCACGTCGTCGACCTCGGCCCCGGCGCCGGCACCGACGGCGGCACCATCTGCTACGAGGGCACCGTCACCGGCCTCCGCGCCAGCCACACCGTCACCGGCCGCCACCTCGACGACCGCGCCGCCCTCAAGGACACCGTCCGCACACCCACCGGCACCCTGCCCATCCGCGGCGCCGCCACCCACAACCTGCGCGACGTCGACGTCGACATCCCACTCGGCGTCCTGGTCGTCGTCACCGGCGTCGCCGGCTCCGGCAAGAGCAGCCTCATCCACGGCTCACTCGGCAAACGCGACGACATCGTCACCATCGACCAGACCGCCATCCGCGGCTCCCGCCGCAGCAACCCGGCCACCTACACCGGCCTGCTCGACCCCATCCGCAAGGCCTTCGCCAAGGCCAACGGCGTCAAACCCGCCCTGTTCAGCGCCAACTCCGAAGGCGCCTGCCCCACCTGCAACGGCGCCGGCGTCATCTACACCGACCTGGGCATGATGGCCGGCGTCGCCAGCACCTGCGAGGACTGCGAGGGCAGGCGGTTCCAGGCCGCCGTGCTCGACTACCACCTCGGCGGCCGCGACATCAGCGAGGTCCTCGCCATGCCGGTCGGCGAGGCCGAGAAGTTCTTCGGCGCCGGCGACGCGCGCATCCCGGCCGCCCACGCCATCCTCGACCGGCTCGCCGACGTCGGCCTCGGCTACCTCACCCTCGGTCAACCCCTCACCACGCTGTCCGGAGGGGAGCGGCAACGGCTCAAGCTCGCCACCCGGATGGGGGACCGGGGCGGCGTCTACGTCCTCGACGAGCCGACCACCGGCCTGCACCTGGCCGACGTCGCCCAACTGCTCGGCCTGCTCGACCGGCTGGTCGAATCAGGCAAGTCGGTCATCGTCATCGAACACCACCAAGCGGTCATGGCGCACGCCGACTGGATCGTAGATCTCGGACCGGGCGCCGGCCACGACGGCGGCCGCATCGTCTTCGAGGGCACCCCGGCCGACCTGGTCGCGGCGAGGTCCACGCTCACCGGCGAACACCTCGCCGCCTACGTCGGCGCCTGAACGCACCGGGGCGGCGGCGCCGAACGCCGCCGCCCCGATCAGGCCCTCGTGGCAGATTCGATAATCTACATTATGTCAAGTGAACCGGATCCGGGCCTCCCCGCGCCTCACCCCGCCACCGGATCCGCCAGCACCGCGCCCAACACCCGCGCCTGCTCCTCGTGCGGCCCGCGCGCGAGCGTCACCAGCGCCTTCCACAACGCCCACCCACGCGCCCGCCGCCACGCGTCGGCCGGCAACCCGACCGCGTCGGAGAACACCGCGCGCTCCGCGCCGACGCACCACGTCCACGCCGGCACCAGGTCGCAGGCCGGATCGCCGACACCGCACTGCCCGAAGTCGATCACCGCGGCCAGCCGCCCGTGCGCGACCAGCAGGTTCCCGGCGCTGACGTCCCCGTGGCACCACACCGGGGCGTCCGGCCACGCCGACGTGACCGCCCGCGCCCACACCGCCCGGCAGGCGACCGCGTCGACCCGGTCACCCAGCACGTCGAGAGCCTGCTCGACCTCGTCGCCGTAGACGCTGGGGTGGCAACCCCGGAACGCGGAGTGCCGGCCGGCGACCGGACCGCCCTCGGTCGGGACCCGGCGCAACGCGGCCAGCAGGCCACCGAGGTCGCGCGCCACGGCGACGCGGTCGAGGTCGCCGGCGGCGGCGGCGGCCAGGGTGTCGCCGGGCAGCCACCGGCGCACCGACCAGGGGTACGGGTAGCCGGCGCCGGGCGCGCCGGTGGCGACCGGTTCGGGCACCGGGAGCGGCAGGTGGCGGGCCAGGATCGGCAGGCAGCGGTCCTCCTTGGCGATGCCGGTGGCGTAGCCCTCGGCGCTGGGCAGTCGGACCAGCAACTCGTCGCCGAGGCGGAAGGTCCGGTTGTCCCACCCCTGCCGCGCCACGGCGGTGACCGGCAGGTGGGCCCAGCGCGGGAACTGCGCGGCGACGAGGGTGCGGACGAGCGTGTCGTCGATCTCCACCATGGAACCCAGTCTGCGGGGCCCGGCAACCGCTTTCCGCGCCGCTCTCCCCCGGAGCGGCGACCCTGGCAGGAACGCGAGAATCATGCATAATATCCCTTATGCATGATAAACCGGACGAAATGGTCGAGACCCTGATCGAGGAGTTCCTGACCGCCCGGGCCACCCGCAAGCCCTCCCCCCACACCCTGGCCGCGTACCGCCGGGACCTGGACGCGGTGGCGGCGCTGGCGGCGGACCCCGGCGACGACGCCACTCCCTCCCCGGCCCGGCTGCCGATCACCGCCCTGTCCCCCCGGGTGATGCGCGCGGCGTTCGCCCGCTTCGCCGCTCCCCGTGCCGCCGCCTCCGTGCACCGCGCCTGGTCCACCTGGAACAGCTTCTTCACGTTCCTGGTGGCCGAGGGCGTCGTACCGGGGAACCCGATGCCGGCGGTGGGTCGCCCGCGCACGCCGCTCCCCCGCCCCAAGCCGCTGCGCGGCGAGGACACCCCGGAGGAGTTGCTGGCGGCGGTGGCGCGGTCCGAGGGACGCCAGCGTGACCCGTGGCCGGAGCGGGACCTGGCGGTGCTGGCGCTGGCGCTGTGCGCGGGCCTGCGCCTGTCGGAGCTGCTGGCGTTGCGGGTGTCGTCGGTGGTCGGGCGGGACGGCGAGCGGCGCGTCGACGTGGCGGGCAAGGGTGGTCGCCCGCGGACGGTGCCGATCGAGGCGGGTGTGGACCGGGTGCTGACCGGCTACCTGGAGAGCCGGCGGGCGCGGTTCGGGGGGCGCAGCGTGCGGCCGGACGGGCCGTTCCTGGTGGACCGGCGGGGCGAGCCGTTGCGGCGCGGTGGCCTGCAGTATCTGGTGGAGTCGTGTTACCGGCGGGCGGGCATCGGCGACCGGGTGCCGCGCGGGGCGCGGTTGCACGCGTTGCGGCACACGTTCGCGACGCGGTTGGCGGAGGACGGGGCGGGCGCGGCGGAGATCATGCGGTTGCTGGGCCACGCGTCGTTGGCGTCGTCGCAGACGTACATCGAGGTGACGGCGGGTCAGCAGCGCGCGGCGGTGGCGGCGAACCGCACGAACCGCGCCCTGTCCGGGTTGAGTGGTTTCTAGGTGTTCGGGATCGGGTGGCACAGGCCGAGTTGGGTCGAGACGTGGGCCAGATGGTGGGAGGTTCCCCAAGAGATCCACTGGCTGGGGGTGCCGGGCCCGGCATGGTGGGAGGCGCGTAGCGCGATCTGTTCATCACCCCAGGAGAATCGCCGGCCGACGTCTGGCCAGTGGTCGGCGGACACGAGGGCCTGGCACAGGTGGTGGATGGCCTGGTTGCCGTCGTTGTCGCCGTGCGCGCGGTAGGCCCACCAGACGTCGTGGTCGGTGTAGCGGAGGTTCGGGGCGGGCCTTCCTCGCCCTGAGGCCACTTGTGGATGGGTGATGCCGTAGTCGGCGAACGCGAGGCCGTGGTCGTGGAGGCGCCGCCACAGGTCGAGGTCCCACCGACGCAGCGGTGTCGGGCGGCCGGGTGGCAGGTGCGAGATGCTGCGTGGCATGGCGCCGGCGGCGAGGGCGACGGCTTTCCAGGGGTGGCGCTCGACCCGGTTGAGGCGTTTGTGGATCAGTGGTTCGACGCGGGTGAGATCGTGCTCGGAGCGGACCTCGGCGGCGTCGAGGATGAGCACGCACTCCGCGGCGGTCAGCTCGGTTGCGGACAGCAGGTCGCTCAGTCGGATGTCGATCTCGTCGTGGTCGATGTCGTCCTCGAGTCGGAGAACGGCGCCGTGACCGTGCAGCGCGGCGGCCTCGCGGATGTCGGCCATCCGTCCAGGGGTGTCGCGCAGGTGTGCGACCGGCAGGAAGGGTGTCCCCCACTGATGCAGGTCTTCGGCGATGTCGGGTAGGGGCCGGCGGATTCCGGAGGTGGGGTCGGCCAGGTGGCGGATGTCGACAGCGATAGCCATGTCCCGTGGGACGGTCCGTTGTGCCTGCCGGCTGAACGCGCGGGCGTCCTTGATCGGTCCGTTGTCGGAGGGGGGCACGTCGAAGACCGGGAGGATGTGTGGTGCCAGTTCGTCGTCGATGTTGCCGATGGCCTCGAGCTCGCCCTTGCGCCCCTTGAGTATCGGGTAGTAGTCCGCCATTGGCATCGCCCCACACGATCCGTCGACAGTCACCTTCATCAATACTGAACGTTGCGTGTTCGATCGGCAACAGAAAGTGCGTGCGGCGGGGTGGCAGGATCGGTCGGATGCGGGTGGATGCGGCGCGGGCAGTGGCGGTCGACTGGGTGCGGGAGCTGATGCGGGCCGATCCGTCGGTCGAGGGGGCGTTGTTCAGCGGGTCGACGGTGGGGTTGCCGGGTGAGGCGGTGTTGCCGGCGTCGTCGGACGTAGACGTGCTGGTGGTGCGGGACTCCGCGGGGCCGAAGGTGGGCAAGTTCCTCTGGCGGGGGGTGCTGCTGGAGGTCAGCTCGGTGACGTGGGCGCAGGTGGGTGACCCGGAGGACGTGTTGGGGTCGTGGGTGTTCGCGCCGTTGTTGCGTACCGATGGGGTGATCGCGGATCCGTCGGGGCGGTTGGCGGTGGTGCGGCGGCGGGTGGCGGCGGGGTACGCGGATCCGGTGTGGGTGCGACGGCGGTGCGCGGGGTGCGGCGGCGGGTGGAGGACGGGTTGCGGGGGTTGGATGCGGGGGCGTCGTTGGCGGATCAGGTGTTGGCGTGGGTGTTCCCGACGTCGTTGTTGGCGGTGTGGCCGGCGGTGGCGGGGTTGGTGGATCCGACGGTGCGGCGGCGGTACGTGCGGGCGGCGGAGGTGTTGGCCGCGCACGGGTTCGGTGGGCGGTATCCGGAGTTGCTGGCGACGTTGGACGGTGGCGGGGTGGGCGCGGGGCGGGTGCGGGAGCATCTGGCCGGGTTGGCGGTGGTGTTCGAGGAGGTGGCGCGGCTGCCGCGGGAGCGGTTCGCGTTCGGGGCGGATCTGGGTGCGGCGGGGCGGCCGGTGGTGTTCGGTGGGGGTGCGGAGTTGGTGGCGGCGGGGCGGCACCGGGAGGCGATGTTCTGGGTGGTGGTGACGTACGCGCGGTGTCTGGCGGTGTTGGCGGCGGTGGATCCGGAGCGGGAGCGGGTGTGGCGGCCTGGGTTTGAGGCGGTGTTGGCGGATCTGGGTGTGGGGTCGGTGGCGGATCGGCGTCGGCGGGCGGATGCGGTGCTGGCGTCGTTGCCGGCGTGGCAGGCGGTGGTGGATGCGGTGGCGCGGCGGGTTGTGGCAGGGTGAGGGGACGCGACTGGCGGCACGGGGATGGGTGAACCATCGGGGAGCTCGTCGTGGGGGTCGACCGCCTGGGCCTCCGCGGGCGGGGTGTCGCATGTCTTCTTCTTCGAGTTCGGTGTCCGGGGCGACCGCGCGGTTGTTGCCGGGTGGGCCGGTGGCGGATGAGGTGTTGGCCGAGGTGGCCGCGTCGGTGGCGGAGCTGCGGGCGGCGGGGGTGACGCCGGCGTTGGCGACGGTGCTGGTGGGTGACGACGACGCGAGCGCGGGTTACATCCGGATCAAGCAGCGGCAGGCGGCGGAGTTGGGGTTCGCGTCGCCGCACGTGCATCTGCCGGCGTCGGCGTCGCAGGGGGATCTGCATGCGGTGCTGGCGGATTTCAACGCCGATTCCGGGGTGCACGGGGTGTTGGTGCAGCATCCGATTCCGGGGGGTCTGGACTACGACCGGGCGTTGGCCGAGGTGGATCCGGACAAGGACGTCGACGGGATGCATCCGGTGAACATGGGTCGGTTGGCGTTGGGGTTGCCGGGTCCGTTGCCGTGTACGCCGGCGGGGATCGAGGCGTTGTTGGCGTTTCATCAGGTGCCGGTGTCGGGGCGTGAGGTGGTGATTCTGGGTCGGGGTGCGACGTTGGGGCGGCCGTTGGCGATGTTGTTGGCGCAGAAGCGGCCGACGGCGAACGCGGCGGTGACGGTGGTGCACACGGGGGTGGCGGACTGGCCGCGGTACACGCGGCGGGCGGAGATCCTGGTGGCGGCGGCGGGGGTGCCGGGGATCGTGCGGCCGGAGCATGTGCGTCCGGGTGCGGTGGTGGTCGGTGGTGGGGTGCGGTACGAGGGGCGGCGGTTGTTGCCGGATGTGGACGAGTCGTGTGCGGAGGTGGCGGGGCGATCACGCCGCGGGTCGGTGGGGTGGGTCCGACGACGGTGGCGATGTTGTTCCGTAACGCGGTGCGGGCGGCGCGGCGGTTGTCCGGGTTGGGGTGAGTGGGTTCAGCCGAGGTCGACGACGAGGGGCCGGTGGTCGGAGACGGTGGACGGCGGGGTGTCGACGGCGGTGACGGGTGGGAGCCGGTCGAGGTGGTGAGGGTCGGCGAGGACGTGGTCGAGTTGGACGCGGGGTTGTCCGGCCGGGTAGGTGGCGAGGCGGGCGAGGGGTCGCCAGTGGGTGACGGCGGCGGCGGGGCCGGCGGGGAGGTTGAGGTCGCCGAGCAGGATCCGGGGGCGGGCAGCGTGCGTAGGGCGCGGACGACGCGGCGGAGTTGCCAGATGTTCCAGCCGGGGACGAAGGAGAGGTGGGTGGCGGCGACGGTGAGGGGCCGTGGGGGTGTCGAGGACGGCGGCGAGCACGACGCGGGGTTCGTCGCGCAGCAGGAGGAGTCCGCCGCCGGGTCCGGGGACGTAGATGGGTGAGCGGACGGGTGCGGCGCGCAGGCGGGTGACGTGCCAGGAGCGGACGGGGTGGCGGCTGATGAGGCCGACGCCGTAGAGGGGTTCGCCGTGGCCGTCGTCGTCGTGGGTGAGGGGGCGGAACTGTTCGCCGGGGGTGCCGACGACGGCGGCGGCGAAGCGGTGGTGCGGGGCGTGCAGGGCGCGGGCGGCGTGGGCGGTGATGTCGAGGTGGCCGCTGCGGGTCTGGTCGCGGTCGACTTCCTGCAGGGCGAGGACGTCGGCGTCGAGGGCGGTGACGGCGGCGGTGAGCCGGTCGGGGTCGACGAGCCCGTCGGTGAGGGATCGGCCGTGCAGCAGGTTGAAGGTGGCCAGGCGCACCTGCACACCCTACGTCGCCGTGGCAGGCTGGCCGGGTGCTGAAGCTGTTGTGCTGTTCGATGGTGGTGTTCGTGGCGGTGGCGTGGGTGGGGTTGTGGTTGCGGCGGCGTCGGGGCCGGTGAGGCTGGCCACAGGTGTTCTCGCCGGTGGTGGCGGGGTGGGCAGAATGCGCGGCGTGGATGCGTGGGCGTTGACGACGTTGCTGTGTGTGGCCGCCCTGGCGGGGTGGGTGGACGCGGTGGTCGGTGGTGGTGGGTTGGTGTTGTTGCCGGCGTTGTTGGTGGCGGCGCCGGGGGTGCCGGTGGCGACGGCGTTGGGGACGAACAAGTTGGCGGCGATCTTCGGGACGTCGACGGCGGCGGTGACGTATGCGCGGCGGACGAAGCTGGACTGGGCGGTGGCGGGTCCGGCGGCGGGGTTGGCGGTGGTGACGGCGGGGGTGGGTGCGGCGTTGGCGGGGGCGGTGCCGGCGGGGGCGTACCGGCCGGTGGTGTTGGCGGTGTTGGTGGCGGTGGCGGTGTTCGTGGTGACCCGGCCGCGGTTGGGCACGGTGGCGGTGCCGTCGCGGCGGACCCGGTCGCGGGTGGTGGCGGCGGTGGTGGTGGCCGGGTTGGTGATCGCGTTGTACGACGGGTTGATCGGTCCGGGTACGGGGACGTTCCTGGTGCTGGCGTTCACCGCGTTGGTGGGTGCGGATTTCGTGCACGCGTCGGCGATGGCGAAGGTGGTGAACGCGGGGACGAATCTGGGCGCGTTGGTGGTGTTCGGGGTGGGCGGGCACGTGTGGTGGTGGTTGGGGGCGGCGATGGCGGTGTGCAACGTGGCGGGTGCGGCGGTGGGCGCGCGGATGGCGTTGCGGCGGGGCGCCGGGTTCGTGCGGGTGGTGTTGTTGCTGGTGGTGGTGGCGTTGGTGGCGCGGTTGGCGTACGACCAGTGGATGGTGGGTTGAGATGGCGGTGCGGGCGGAGCACGACCGGTCGGTGCTGGCTGGCCTGTTGGGTCGGGATCCGGTGTTGCACGCCTACCAGTTGGGTGATCTGGACGATTTCTTCTGGCCGTACACGTCGTGGTTCCGCGCCGGCGACGAGGTGGTGTTGCTGTATCACGGGGTGGAGTTGCCGACGTTGTTGGCGTTCGCGGCGCCGGATCGGGTGGCGGCGTTGTCGGGGTTGTTGGCGCAGGCGGCGCCGGTGTTGCCGGCGCGGATGTGGGCGCATCTGTCCCCCGGGTTGGAGGCGACGGTGGCGCGGTGGTTCGTGGTGTCGGAGGCGGCGCCGCACGACCGGATGGCGTTGACGGATCCGGGGCGGTTGGCGGCGGTGGCGCCGTCGGGTGAGCCGTTGGGTGCGGCGGATCTGGCGGAGGTGCGCGAGTTGTACGCGGTGGCGTATCCGGGGAACTGGTTCGATCCGCGGATGCTGGAGACGGGTCAGTACGTGGGGGTGCGGGAGGGGCCGTCTGGTGGCGGTGGCGGGGGTGCACGTGTTCTCGCCGCGGTGGCGGGTGGCGGCGGTGGGCAATGTGACGACGCATCCGGGCGCGCGGGGGCGCGGGTTGGCCGCGGGGGCGGTGGCGGCGTTGTGTGCCCGGCTGGCGGGGTCGGTGGATCACATCACGTTGAACGTGCGGTCGGACAACGCGGCGGCGGTGCGGTTGTACGGGCGGTTGGGGTTCACCCGGGTGGCGGGGTTCACCGAGTGCGCGTTGACGCGGCGGGTGTCGTCAGTGGCTGCGGCTGGGTGAGTCGAAGCGTCCGGCGCGGATCTCGCGTAGCGCGCGGCGGCGGGTGTCGCCGCGCAGGGTGTCGACGTAGAGGCGTCCGTGCAGGTGGTCGGTCTCGTGTTGCAGGGCGCGGGCGAGGAAGCCGCTGCCGGTGATGGTGAGTGGTTCGCCGTGCTGGTCGTAGCCGTGGGCGGTGGCGTGCAGGGCGCGGGGGGTCGGGAAGTAGAGCCCGGGGATGGACAGGCAGCCCTCGTCGTCGTCCTGAAGTTCGTCGGACACCTCCAGGGTGGGGTTGACGAGGTGACCGTGGTGTCCGTCGGCGTGGTAGACGAACACCTGGGTGTTGACGCCGATCTGGGGTGCGGCGACTGCGGCGCGTCCGGGCGCGCCGAGCATGGTGTCCGTCAGGTCCTGCACGAGGGCGCGTAGTGCGGCGTCGAAGGTGGTGACCGGTTCGCTGGGGGTGCGCAGGACGGGGTCGCCGATGATCCGGATCGGGCGCATAGTCATGCCCGGAAGGTTATCCGTTGCTTACCGCGCCCGGGGGTGGGAGCAGGCCGGTGTCGGCGATGCGTTCGCGTAGTGGGCGGCGGTGCAGCGCGTCGAGCACGGCGTACAGCTCGTCGGCCAGGGGCACGGGCAGTTCGGTGTCGAGGTGCCGCACGGCGGCGGTGGTGGCGGCCCATTCGGCTTCGACGGCGGGCAGCAGGGCGTGGGCGCGGTCGGTGAGGGTGACGATGCGGTGGCGGGCGTCGGCGCCGGGGGTGAGGGTGACCAGGCCGGCGTGGCGCATGCCGGCGACGGTCTGGCTGGCGGCGGAGTGGGTGACGCCGACGCGGGTGGCGAGGTCGCGGATGGGCAGCGGCCCGTCGGTGACGAGGACCCGCAGCACGGGTGAGTAGCGGGGCCGGTAGTCGGTGAGGCCGAGGTGTGCGTGCACGGCGGCGACGTCGGCGTCGAGGGTGTCCAGGACGTGGCGGAGCAGGGTGCCGAGGGCGTCGCGGTGGGGGGCGCTCACATCCGCTAATGTAACAGCGCTGTTGCATCTTGTCGGGGAGGGCCGCGCGCATGTATCCACCGATCGAGCCGTACGCGTCGGGGCGCCTGGACGTCGGGGACGGGCAGCGCGTGCACTGGGAGACCTGCGGCAACCCCGACGGGCGTCCGGCGCTGGTGGTGCACGGCGGCCCCGGCTCCGGCGCCGGCGCGTCGTGGCGGCGGCTGTTCGACCCGGCCGCCTACCGGATCGTGCTGTTCGACCAGCGTGGCTGCGGGCGCAGCACCCCGTCGGCCGCCGACCCGGGCACCGACCTGTCGGTGAACACCACCGGGCATCTGGTGGCCGACATGGAGGCGCTGCGCGCGCACCTGGGCGTCGAGCGGTGGCTGCTGTGCGGCGCGTCGTGGGGTTCGGCGTTGTCGCTGGCGTACGCGCAGGCCCACCCGGGGCGGGTGAGCGCGCTGGTGCTGTTCAGCGTGGTGGCCAACACCCGCCGGGAGATCGAGTGGGTGACCCGGGACATGGGCCGGGTGTTCCCGCAGGAGTGGGCGCGTTTTCGCGACGGGGTGCCCGCCGCCGAGCGCGACGGTGACCTGTCCGCCGCGTACGGCCGGCTGCTGAACGACCCGGACCCGGCGGTGCGCGAGCGGGCGGCGCGTGACTGGTGCGACTGGGAGGACGTGCACGTCTCGCTCGCCGGCGGGTACGCGCCCAGTCCCCGCTACGCCGACCCGGTGTTCCGCTACGGCTTCGCCCGGCTGGTCACCCACCACTTCGCGAACCTGGGTTTCCTGACCGACGGGCAACTGCTGCGCGACGCCGGGCGCCTCGCCGGCATCCCGGGGGTGCTGGTGCAGGGCCGCCTGGACGTCAGCGGCCCGCCGGACATCGCCTGGCGGCTGACCCGGGACTGGCCGGACGCCCGGCTGGAGATCGTCGAGTCCGGCGGGCACGGCGGCGGGCACGGCATCGGCGAGCGGGTGGTCGCCGCCCTGGACGCGTTCGCCGCGGCCTGAGCGGCGGCGGGCGGGGGCTCAGCGGGCGGCGAGCAGCGCCCGCACCGGGGCGGCCTTGGCGGCGGCCTCGGCGACCTCGGCAGCCGGGTCGCTGCCCCAGGTGATGCCGCCGCCGGCCCACAGGTGCAGCCGGTCGGCGTCGGCGACCGCGGTGCGGATGGTCAGCCCGAGGTCGAGGCGGTCGGGCGCGACCCAGCCGAGCGCGCCCATGCCGGCGCCGCGGCCGACCGGTTCGCGGGCGGCGATCTCGGCGAGGGCGGCGTGCTTGGGCGCGCCGGTGACCGACCCGCCGGGGCACACCGCGCGCAGCAGGTCGGCCAGGCCGAGGCCGTCGGCGGGCGCCGCCGACACCGTCGACTCGGCCTGCCACAGGTCGCACCAGCGGCGTACGGCGAACAGCTCGTCGACGCGCACCGAGCCGGTGCGGGCCACCCGGGCCAGGTCGTTGCGTTCCAGGTCGACGATCATCACGTGTTCGGCGCGTTCCTTGGCCGAGGCGAGCAGCTCGTGGCGGCCGGTGGCGGTGGCCGGGCGGGTGCCCTTGATCGGGCGGGTGACCAGCCGGCCGCCCTGCACGGCGATCAGTGTCTCCGGTGAGGCGCAGCCCAGCGTCCAGCCGGGCCCGGACAGGGTGCCGCCGTAGCGGGCGCCGGGCAGCGCGGCGAGGCGGGCCAGCGCGGCGCGCGGGTCGCCGGCGTATCCGGCGGCGGCGTGTCCGACGAGGTTGACCTGGTAGACGTCGCCGCGGGCGATGGCGGCGCGGACCGCCTCGACCGCGTCGGCGTGCGCGTCGGGCGTCCAACTGTCGTGCCAGTCCCCCAGCCACCAGCCGCCCGTCGGGGTCGGGCGCGGCGGCGGGGTGTCGGCGTGCCGGTAGACGACCACGGCCAGGTCGGGCAGCGCGGGGGCGGGGGTGGGCGCGCCGGTCGGCGCGCCGATGGCGGACGCGCCGGCGGCGGCGGACAGGAACAGCGCCGCCCCGCACACCCCGTGCGGGTCGTGGCGGCCGGGCCGGGTCAGGTCGTCGACGGGTACGCCGTGCGCGGTGAGGAAGCCCTGCGCCAGGTCGGCGGGGTCGCCGCCGTCGCCGAGGCGCCACTGCAGCCGGGCGGTCTCGACCAGCCGGGACCGGCAGGACGGCGGCGCTGCGGGGACGTCGACCGGCACGTGTGGGAGCGCTTCCACGACATCTGGGCGGTTTCGGCTCATCCGTTCAGCCGATTCTGGGTGAACAAGCCGCAACCTTGCTCGATGGCGCGCAGTTTCGCTTGGTACTGTGCGTCACTGGTCATGTGAACCATGACACAGTGCCCCCACAGTCCGGAGAACCCGATGTGTCAGCACCAGCCCACCTGCCCCTCCGCCGACGCGACCGACCGCGAAGCCGCCCGCGTCCTCGCCTGCTTCCCTGAGCAGGGCTGGAGCCTGCTCTGCAACGGCGTCATCGTCTTCGAGGACACCGGTGAGCTGCTCCCCGACGGGCGGACCATCGCCCCGCACCGGGGACCGGCCCGCCACGCCCTCGTCGCCTGAGCGATCACGCAGCGTCAGTGAGCGTACGCGCCGGCGGTGACCGTCGGCGCGCCGGCCGGGGCGGCGACCCACCCACCGCCCCGGCGCGATGCGCTCAGTCCTCCTCGAACGCCTCCGGCGCGGGACACGAGCAGACCAGGTTCCGGTCGCCGTACGCGCCGTCGACCCGCCGCACCGGCGGCCAGTACTTCCCCGCCCGGTCCGTCCCACCCGGGTAGGCGCCCACCGACCGCGGGTACGGGTGCGGCCACTCGTCACCGGACACCATCGCCGCCGTGTGCGGCGCGTTGGACAGCGGGTTGTCCCCCGCCGGCCACTCTCCCGAGCCGACCTTGTCGATCTCCACGCGGATCGCGATCATCGCGTCGCAGAACCGGTCCAGCTCGGCCAGGTCCTCGCTCTCGGTCGGCTCCACCATCAGCGTGCCGGCCACCGGGAACGACATCGTCGGGGCGTGGAAGCCGTAGTCGATCAACCGCTTCGCCACGTCGTCGACGCTGACGCCGCTGGCCTTCGTCAACGGCCGCAGGTCCAGGATGCACTCGTGCGCCACCAGGCCCTTGTTGCCGGCGTACAGCACCGGGAAGTGCTGCCGCAGCCGCACCGCCACGTAGTTCGCCGCGAGGACCGCCACCCCGGTGGCCCGGGCCAGCCCCGACGCGCCCATCATCCGCAGGTACGCCCACGGGATCGGCAGGATCCCCGCCGACCCGTAGCGGGCCGCCGAGATCGCCGGCCGCCCGTCGACGTGCCCGCCGACCGGGTCGCCGGGCAGGAACGGCGCCAGGTGCGCGCGCACCGCCACCGGCCCGACACCCGGGCCGCCGCCGCCGTGCGGGATGCAGAACGTCTTGTGCAGGTTCAGGTGCGACACGTCCGCGCCGAACCTGCCCGGCTTGGCGAACCCGACCAGCGCGTTGAGGTTCGCCCCGTCGACGTACACCTGACCGCCGGCGTCGTGGACCTTCGCGCACAACTGCGCGATGCCCGTCTCGTACACCCCGTGCGTCGACGGGTACGTCACCATGATCGCCGCCAGGGCGTCCCGATGCTTGTCGATCTTCGTGTCGAGGTCGACCAGGTCGACGTTGCCGTCGGCGTCGCAGCCGACCACCACCACCCGCATCCCGGCCATCACCGCCGACGCGGCGTTGGTGCCGTGCGCCGACGACGGGATCAGGCACACGTCGCGGTGCCCGTCGCCGCGGTCGCGGTGGTAGGCGCGGATCGCCAGCAGCCCGGCCAGCTCACCCTGCGACCCGGCGTTCGGTTGCACGCTGACCGCGTCGTAGCCGGTCACCTCCGCCAGCCAACCCTGCAACTGGCCGATCAGCGTCCGGTAGCCGGCGGTCTGCGCGTCGGGCGCGAACGGGTGCAGGTGCGCGAACTCCGGCCACGTCACCGGTTCCATCTCGGTGGTCGCGTTGAGTTTCATCGTGCACGACCCCAGCGGGATCATGCCCCGGTCCAGCGCGTAGTCGAAGTCGGCCAGCCGGCGCAGGTAGCGCAGCATCGCCGTCTCCGAGTGGTGGGTGCCGAACACCGGGTGGGTGAGGAAGTCCGAGGTGCGGGCCAGCCCGGCCGGCAGCGCCGCGTCCACCTCCCCGTCGACGCCGTCGACGCCGAACGCCGCCCACACCGCCGCAAGGTGCGCCGCCGTGGTCGTCTCGTCGCAGGACACCCCCACCCGGTCGGCGTCGACCAGCCGCAGGTTCACGTTGCGCTCCGCCGCCGCGGCCACCACCTGCGCGGCCCGCCCCGGCACCGTCGCGGTGACCGTGTCGAAGAACGGCCCGCCGGCGACGTCGACGCCGCCGGCGCGCAACCCGGCCGCGAGCCGCGCCGCCGCCCCATGGGTGCGCCGGGCGATCGCCCGCAACCCGTCCGGGCCGTGGTAGACCGCGTACATGCCGGCCATCACCGCCAGGAGCACCTGCGCGGTGCAGATGTTGCTGGTCGCCTTCTCCCGCCGGATGTGCTGCTCGCGGGTCTGCAACGCCAACCGGTAGGCCGGGTTGCCGTCGGCGTCGCGCGACACCCCCACCAGGCGGCCGGGCAGCATCCGCTCCAGGCCGGCGCGCACCGCCAGGTAACCGGCGTGCGGGCCACCGAAGCCCATGGGTACGCCGAAACGCTGCGTGGTGCCGGCGGCGATGTCCACGCCGATCTCCCCCGGCGGGCGCAGCAGCGTCAACGCCAGCAGGTCCGCCGCGACCGTCACCAGGGCCCCGGCGGCGTGCGCGGCGTCGACCAGCGGGCCGTGGTCGCGCACCGCACCCGACGCGCCCGGGTACTGCAGGTGCAGGCCGAAGAACTCCGCCGGCAACTCCTCGGCGTCCAGGTCGAGCACCCGCACCTCGATACCCAGCGGCTCGGCGCGCCCGGCGATCACCGCGATGGTCTGCGGCAGCGCGTCGGCGTCCACCACGTACACCGGGCTGGTGACCTTGGACGCGCGGCGGGCGAGGGTCATCGCCTCGGCCGCGGCGGTGCCCTCGTCGAGCATCGACGCGTTCGCCGTCGCCAGGCCCGTCAGGTCGGTGACCATGGTCTGGAAATTCAGCAGCGCCTCCAACCGGCCCTGGCTGATCTCCGGCTGGTACGGCGTGTACGCGGTGTACCAGGCCGGGTTCTCCAGCACGTTGCGGCGGATCACCGCCGGGGTGTGCGTGCCGTGGTAGCCCAGCCCGATCATCGACACGGCGACGGTGTTGCCGGCGGCCAGGGCGCGCAGCTCGGCGATCGCCTCCCGCTCACTGGCCGGCTCCGGCAGGTCCAGGGCGCCGTGCCAGCGGATCACCTCGGGGATCGCCGCGTCCATCAACTCGTCGACGGAGCTGTAGCCGACGGCCTCCAGCATCCGGCGCTCGTCGTCCGGCCCGGGGCCGATGTGCCGGTCGGCGAACTGCTCTGCGGTCATGCGCTGCGCTCCTTGTGGGGGCGAGGTCGACGGGTCGGCCTCCCCCTGAGTCGCGCTGACGCGCTCCACAGCGCCTGCCCACGTGGTCCTTTTGCCTGAGAGGTTCCGGGGAGAATCTGCCCCTTCGGCGCCGCCTGATCGACGGTCTCTCCCACGTGGGTGGTACCGGCAACCCCCACGCTACCAGCGGCCGTGTCACCGGCTCATGTCCCGGGGGTTGATCACACCGGGGCGGTCGCCGCGGCCAGCCGGGCCGCCACCGTGCTGAGGGTGGCGCCCAGCGGCGCGTCCACCCGCAGCGTGGCGTAGCCGTCGCCGCGCGTCGCCCCCTGGTTGACGATGCCCACCGGGATGCCGTGCTTCGCCGCGCGCAGCACGAACCGCCGACCCGACATGACCGTCAACGACGAGCCCAGCACCAGCAGCGCCCGGGCCCGCTCCACCAGGGCGAAACAGTCCGCCACCCGGGCGGCGGGCACCGTCTCGCCGAAGAACACCACATCCGGTTTCAGCATGCCCGTGCCGCACACCGCGCAGTCGACGGTGCGGAACCGGGCCGCCGCCTCGTCGGGCAGGTCCACGTCACCGTCGGGGTTGACGTGCGCCACCGCCGCGTCGAAGCCGGGGTTGGCCTCGCTCAACCGCCGGTGCAGCTCGTCACGACCGGTGGCGTTGCCGCAGTCCAGGCACGTCACCTCGTCGAGACGCCCGTGCAACTCGATCACCCGGGCCGCGCCGGCGGCGGTGTGCAACCCGTCGACGTTCTGGGTGATGATCCCGCCGAGCAGCCCGGCGTGCTGCAACCGGGCCACCGCCCGGTGCCCGTCGTTGGGCGCCGCCCGGGCGATCGTGCGCCACCCCAGGTGGCTGCGCGCCCAGTAGCGCCGCCGCGCGTCCGGCTCCCGCGTGAACGCCTGGTAGGTCATCGGGGTGTGCCGCCGCGCCGCGCCGCTGGGCCCCCGATAGTCCGGGATGCCCGACTCGGTGGACAGCCCGGCGCCGCTGAGCACCACCACACCCCCGGCGGCCACCAGCGACGTCAACGCCTCGAACGCATCACTCACCCGTCCATGCTGCCTCGCCCACCCCCGTACCTCCCACCCCGCACCCCACCCACCCTCGTCGATCATGAGGTTGGCGGGCGGCCCCGGCGGCGTGTCGCACCGCCAACCCCATGATCGACCCGGCCGGTCGACCGGCGGGGCGGACCGCGCCGCGCTACGTTGACCGCATGCGCGTCGTCATCGCCGGAGGCCACGGAAAGATCGCCAAGCTGCTGGAGCGGGAACTCGCCGGGCGCGGTGACACCGCCGTCGGGTTGATCCGCAACCCCGAGCACGCCGCCGCGCTGCGCGCCGCCGGCGCCGAACCGGTCGTCTGCGACCTGGAACACACCGACGTCGACACCCTCGCCGCCCACCTCACCGGCGCCGACGCGGTGATCTTCGCCGCCGGCGCCGGACCCGGCAGCGGCGCCGACCGCAAGGACACCGTCGACCGGGGCGCCGCCGTGCTGCTCGCCGATGCCGCCGCCCGCGCCGCCGTCCGCCGCTACCTGCTGGTCTCCTCCATGGGCGTCGACCAGCCGCCCGCCCCCGACACCGACGACGTGTGGGCGGCCTACCTACGCGCCAAGAAAGCCGCCGAGGACGACGTCACCGGCCGGGACCTCGACGTCACCGTGCTGCGCCCCGGCCGGCTCACCGACGACGAACCCGCCGGCCGGATCACCCTCGCCCGACCCGTCGCGCCCGGCGCCGTCAGCCGCGCCGACGTCGCCCGGGTGCTGCTGGCCCTGCTCGACACCCCCGCCACCGCCGGCCACACCGTCGAACTCGTCGCCGGCGACACCCCCATCGCCGACGCCGTCGCCGCCCTGTGAACCGGGGCCCCGTCCTGACGCCAGGCGTCAGGACGGGGCCCCCGCCTGCACCTCAGCGCTGGTGGCGCGACAACGCCGGCTGCGACCCGCCGGCCACCGGCGGCGCCTCCCCCGCGATGCGCTCCATCGTGCGCGCCAACTGCTCACTGCCGTCGTCGAGGTGCCGCGCCGCCGCCCGCATGTGCGACATCATCATCTCCCCGAAGATCCGCAACGCCTCCCGGGTCGCCACCGCGTCGTCGGCGTTCCGACCCGCCGCGCTGCGATACTCCACCACCGCCCGCTCGGCCTCCTGCCGCGCCTCCTCCGCCGCCGCCCGCAGATAACTCTCGTACTGCGTGCGCGCGTACTCGGCGACCCGCCGGGCGTAGTCGTGGGCCTGCGCGATGATCTGCTCGGCCTCCCGCTGCGCCGCCGACAACAGGTTGACCTCCTTCGCCGCCGGCATCGCCGGCGTGTCCGCGCTCGGGATCACCCCGTGCCGGTGCAACTCCAGATGGTCGTTGAGCCGCTCGTTCTCCGCCCGCAGGTTCGCCACCTGCGCGGCCAGCAGATCCAACTCGTCGGCCACCTGCATCCGGAACCGGTCCACGTCGGCCTGCTCGTAGCCGCGGCGGGTGAACGCCGCCGACCCGAACTCCCACCGCCGCACCCGGTCCGAGGTCAACCGCACCTGCACCGGCCCGGACACCTGCTGGGCGTCGTAACCACTGATCGGAGCCGTCATCAGATACCTCCGTCAGGGGCGGTCGCGGTACGCCACGCCGGCCCGTACCAGTGCTTGCCGAAACCCTCGTGGTGCAGCTGACCCGGCTGGTAACCGGCCCCCGTCAACGCCGCCACCGACTGACCCACCATCTCGTCCGATCCGCACACGTACACGTGCCGCGACCGCCAGTCCCCGTCGGCCAGCACCCGGTCCACCACCCGCGCCACCTCACCCGGGCGCTGCGGATCCGACCCCGCCACGTACGACACCCGTAACCACGGATGCGACGCCGCCACCTTGTCGATCGCCTCGCTGTCGTAGAACTCCGTGCGCGAACGGGCCCCCACGTACAGGTCCACCCGCCGCCCCGAACCCTCCGCCGCGACCTGCTCCACCAACGCCTTCACCGGCGCCCAGCCGGTCCCACCGGCCAGCAGCAGCAGATCCGACGACCCGGCCGGCCACAACGTCAACCGGTCCCCCACCGGCGCCGCCAGGTGCAACTGATCCCCCGCCGCGCACCCGTACACCAGCCGCGACGACACCACACCACCCGGCGCGGCCCGCACGTGCAGCTCCACCGTGCCGTCCGAGCGCGGCGCGTTCGCCGGCGAGTAGTACCGCCACGACCGCACCGCCGGATGCGACACCCCGATCGACTGGCCCGGGGTGAACGGCAACAGGTACTGCGGCCGCACCGTCAACACCGCCACGTCGAACGTGCGCCGCTCGTGCGCCAGCACCTCCGCCACCCACCACGGCGGGGAATGCGCCTCCGCCGCCTGCGCGGCCTCCGTCATCACCTGCGCGACCAGCCCGTACGCCGCGGCCCAGTCCGCGGCCAGCTCGTCGGTCCACGCCGCGCCGCTGAAGTGCCGCAGCGTCTCCAGCAGCGCCTCACCCACCGCCGGGTAGTGCTCGGCGCGCACCGCGAACTTGCGGTGGTCGGCGCCCAACTGCTGCAGGAACCCGACCAGCCGGTCCACCTGGTCCACATGCGACACGATGTGCCCCAACGCCGACACCAGGCGGTCCCGCTGCCCGGCCATGTCGGTGCCGAACATCTGCCGGGTGTCCGGGTGCGCCAGGAACAGCGTCGAATAGAAATAGAGCGGCACCTGGTCGCCGTGCCCGGCCACCAGCGACCAACTCTGCTTGAGCCGTGCCGCGTCCACGCTCAGGCGTTCCCCGCCGACACGACCTGCTCGCGCACCTGACCGAGCACGACCTGCACGTCGGCGATCACGTCCGCCGGCACACCCAACTCCACCAACGTCGCCGTCAGGTGCTCGCCGACCTTCGCGTAGTGCGCACCCGGAATGTTCAACGGCTGGTGCGCCTCGGCCAGCCCCCGACCCGCGTACTCGTTCGGGCCGCCCAGCACCACCGCCAGCATCAACGCCAGGTGCCGCCGCTGCTCGGGCATGTCCACCCCGGCGAAGTAGCCGGCCAGGTCGGGATCCGCCAGCACCTTATCGTAGAACAGCTCCACCGCGGCCTTCACCGCCGCCGCGCCGCCGATGCGCTCGTAGTGGGAGATCGGGGTGGTCTCGCTCGTCACCGTCATGCTCGGTCCTTCCGCCAGGGAGCCGCGGCAGCGCCGCGGCAGGGGCATCGCCAGCCGACGCGGCGTCACACACCGTGACGCAACACGCCGACGACCGAGACGGACCATAGCGCGCCCGCCGCCACACTTCACGCACGCCCTATCGGAATCCCGACAACCGTCAACCACGGACAGTCAACGCCGCCGCCCCCACCGGTGACCGACGCGCACCCAGCCGACCACACCCCGTCAAACCACACCCCGCACCGTCTCTTTCGGACACTGCGCGGACACCCACCGCCACCTGCGCACACCCGCCCCCAACCCACCGCCGGCCACCACCCGCCCACCGGCACCCCACCACACTCACCGTCCGTCACCGAAACGACGAATCGCGCCGGGCGAAACGCCACGACGCGATCCCGTACACGAGACGCCGATCGATCAGCCGGCCCGCCGACGCGCCCGACGCGCCGCCAACTCGTCACCCACCGACTCCACCTCGACCTCCACCTCCGGAGCCTCCTGCTCCGGCCCACCCACCGGCTCCGCCGGCAGATGCGACAACGAACCCTGGATCTCCTTGAACGCGCCACCGATCGCGATGCCGAACACCCCCTGGCCGCCCTGCAACAGGTCGACCACCTCCTCCGGCGACCGGCACTCGTACACCGTCGTCCCGTCGGAGATCAACGTGATGCCCGCCAGATCGTCCACCCCACGCGAACGCAACGCGTCGATCGCCTTCCGGATGTTCTGCAACGACACCCCGGCGTCCAGTAACCGCTTCACGACCTTCAACACCACCAGGTCGCGGAACGAATACAACCGGGACGTCCCCGAACCCGACGCGTCGCGCACACTCGGCACCACCAACGACGTCCGCGCCCAGTAGTCCAACTGCCGGTAACTGATGCCCACCGCCGAACACGCGGTCACACCCCGGTAGCCCACCTCACCGTCGGCGAACTGCTGTTCCGAACTCGGACCAGGATCTCGCGGCTCGTGCATCCGGACCAACCTCCCCGCCCGTGCGGCGCCGCGTCAGCTTCCCCGTCCGCGCGCCCCTCGACACGGCAACCCTAACGCCGACGAGCGCACTACACCGGCAGGAGACACCCGACACGCCGCGCCACCGACAGCACACACGGCGGCCAGCCGCCACCACCGTGACCGCCAACCGCCGCGCAACCCGACCCACCAGGCCGGCACCGCTCAACCCGCGAAGTCCTCCGGACGCACCTGATCCAGGAACTCCCGGAACTTCTCCACCTCGTCCTCCTGCTCGTCCGGGATCACGATCCCCGCCTCGCTGAGGACCTGCTCCGCACAACGAATCGGCGCACCCACCCGCAACGCCAACGCGATCGAGTCACTCGGCCGCGCCGAGACCCGCACCCCGTCACCCAGCAGCAGATCAGCGTAGAAGACGTTCTCCTTCAACTCGGTGATCTCCACCGCCCGCAACGGCGCCTGCACCGCCGCCAACACGTCCCGCAGAAGATCATGCGTCAACGGCCGAGCCGGCTTGACCCCCTGCTGCTCGTAGGCGATCGCCGTCGCCTCGACCGCACCGATCCAGATCGGCAGGTAGCGGTCCCCCTCGACCTCCCGCAGCAGGACGATCGGCTGGTTGCTGGGCAACTCCACCCGAACTCCGACCACGCTCAGCTCGCGCACCGCCGCCTCCGTGTCGTCGTCACCTTCGCACCGCGCCTTCCCTGCACCGTACACGGACCAGGACACGCAAGTCCCACGCGCTACCTGCACCACACCCCGACAGACAGGCTTACCCCGGCAAGCCTACGACACGCCCGGCCACGCCGAACCGCACGCGCCCACCCACGACGAAGGGCCGGACACCCCACGGCGCCCGGCCCTCCACCACACCTCACCGACCCAACGTCGACCGCAGCCCCACCCGCACCAACGCCGCGTGCAACTGCTGCGACAACGCCATCAACTCCCGAGCCGTCTCCGCCGCCCGCGCCCGCGCCGCCGGATCACTCTGCCGCGCCAACGGCGCCACCAACTGCGCGAACAGACCGACCTCCCGATCCGCCGCCGACCGGTACGCCCGCAGATGCCGCGGCTGGAACCCGTACGCCGCCAACCCCGCCACCGCACTCGCGATGATCAACGCATCCCCGTCGTACCACCCCGGCGGATCCGACACCAGCACACCGAGCCGCTCCAACTCCACCAGCGTCGACTCGTCGACCCCGCTGCGCGACAACAACTCCGAGCGACCCAACCGCACCTCGGACGACTCGACCGGCTCCACCGACTCCCGACCCGGCACCTCACCACCCGGACCGACCGCCACCAGATTCGGCCGCGACCGCCCCGACGACGCACCCGACGCATCCCACTGAGCCAACTGCTCCCGGATCACCCGCAACGGCAGATACTGATCCCGCTGCGCGGTCAACACGAACCGCAGCCGCGCCACATCATCCCAGCCGTACTTCCGGTAACCCGCCGGCGTCCGCTGCGGCTCCACCAGGCCCTCGGCCTCCAGGAACCGCAACTTCGAGATCGTCACGTCCGGAAACTCCGCCCGCAACTGCGCCAACACCTCGCCGATACTCATCAGCCCAGGCGAGCGCGCCGCACCGGACGGCGTCGAAGCCGCAGGCTCGTTCACCCCCGGCCGGCCTCCTCCTCCGGGCGCGGACCGGCGATGAACACCACCCGGAACTTGCCGATCTGCACCTCGTCACCGTTGCTCAACGTCGCCGCCTCGACCCGCTCCCGGTTCACGTACGTGCCGTTCAGGCTGCCCACGTCCCGCACCGTGAACGTGCCACCGTCACGGTGGAACTCCGCGTGCCGCCGCGACACCGTCACGTCGTCGAGGAAGATGTCACTGTCCGGGTGCCGCCCACTCGTCGTCACATCGTGGTCCAACAGGAAACGGGCACCCGCATTCGGGCCCCGCCGAACCACCAGCAACGCCATTCCCGGCGGCAACGAACCGGACATGCGGCTCGGCACCACATCGGTGTCCGGCCCCTCCAGCACTTCGTCGAGCGAACCGAGATTGAGCGTCGAAGTGACGTCGAGCGGGGGGAACTCGTCGTCTGGGCGCGTCATGGGACCACCTCACGGATCTGTTCGGTCGGCGTCGGGGAATGGCGGGAATGGCCGCCGGGCAAACCCACACCCGGCGGCTGGCTCCCCGTGCCCGGGAAGGCGCACTCCGCAACGCTCAAACTATTGGTTCTCGGTCGACTGGGCGAGCCTAGCCAGCGCCGAAATGCAGGGCAACCGGACGCGCGGAACCAACTCCGCCGCCCGGAACGACACGAACTCAGCTCTCGGTGAGCTCGCGATAAGCACCAGCGGTCAACAGCCCCTCGACCGCCGCCGGATCCTCCGGAGTGATCTCCACCAACCAACCCGCACCGTACGGATCGGTGTTGATCACCTCCGGCGTGTCGGCCAACGCCTCGTTGCGCGCCGACACCGTGCCACTCAACGGCGCGTAGATCTCCGACACGCTCTTCGTCGACTCGATCTCCCCCAGCGACTCACCGGCCGCCACCACCGCACCAGGGTCCGGCAGTTGCACGAACACGATGTCACCCAGGGCGTCCTGCGCGAAGTGCGTAATACCGACGCGGACGACACCACCGTCACCACCGACCACCCACTCGTGCTCGGCGGTGTACCGCAGATCCTCAGGAATCACCAACTGCGTCCTTCGTCCTCGGTGCACCGGGAGAAACCGGCGCGGCCGCGACCGGTCAGGAGACCGGCCGGGCGTGGTCCAGCCTGATCGGCGCGTGCAGCTGCGAAACCTCCACAACCTCACGATCCTCGGACGTCACGTTACCGCCGTTGTCCCGCACCGATGAGACCACCCCGCCCGGAATGTTCAAGGCCGTACGCATCGTCGCCGGATCACCGATCACCAGGATCGTGTACGGACCACTCAACCGGCGCCCGTCCACCACCAGACCACCACCGGACCCGTCCACGAAATACGTCGACGCGATGATCCGCACCGCGGCGCCGTCCACACCCTGGATCTGCATCGCCTCCGCGCCCGCGCCCCGCAACTCCTGCACCGCGTCCAGGATCCGCGTCGACGACATCGCCTTGTCCGACCCCGAGAACCGCACCTCCAGGCCCGGCCCCACCGCCGGCAGCGTCCCCGCCAGGATGCCCAGCTCGTCCGCCCGACGCGTCGCCTCCTGCAACGCCGCCTGCCGACCCTGCTCACCCGAACGCAACTGCCGCTGGCTCTCCTCCAACGCCTCGATGTCCTGCCGCAGCCGCCGCTCCCGCGAATCCAGATCCGACGAGATCCGCACCAGGTCCTCCTCCCGCGTCGCCGCGAGAGTCGGATCCGTCGACGTCGTCTTCAACTGCACCACCAGCGTGAACCCCAACAACGCCAGCAGCACGCCGATCATCGCCCCCGCCGACGTGAACCGCCGCGCCACCGGCACCCGCTCACGCTCCGGCCGCGCGGGCTCCGCCACCGCCCCCGGCTCCTCCGCCGGCGCCGGCACGTCCTCCCGCTCCACCGGCTCGGCCGGCTCCCCGGGCGCGACCGGCGCGACCGGCTCGGCCGGCTCCGCGGGCTCGACCGGAGCCAACGGGCTCAACTCGTCCGGATCCGGCGCGTCCGGACGCGGATCCGGCTCACCCGCCGGACCCGACGGCCGCCCCGGCACCGCCGGCGGCGGCCACCCCGTGCCCGTATCCCGCTGCTCCTCGCTCATCGCCACCAACCTACGCCCGGAACAGGTGCCGGCGGATCGCCGCCACGTTCCCGAAGATGCGCACACCGAGCACGACCACCACACCGGTGGACAACTGACCACCCACGCCCAACTGGTCACCCAGATAGACGATCAGACCCGCCACCAGCACGTTCGAGATGAACGACACCACGAACTGCTTGTCGTCGAAGATCCGGTCCAGCTTCGCCCGCACCCCACCGAACACCGCGTCCAACGCGGCCACCACCGCGATCGGCAGATACGGCTGCAACGCCGCCGGCACCGTGGGATCCAGATACACCCCCAGCACCACACCGGCGAGCAACGCCAGCACCGCGATCATCGGCCACCTCCGGAGCGACTGGGTGAAACCCCCGAACCGGACGGCTCGGGACTGGACGAACCCCCGACGGGCGAACCCGACGGACTCGGACTCGCCGGAGGCTCGGCGTAGCGTAGCCGTGGCTCAGGAGCGGCCGGGAGGGTGAGGTCGTCGACCTCCTTCACCCCGAACGACAACCCCGTCGTCCGCGCCACCTCCCGCATCAACGCCGCCGCCCGGCCGTCGTCGAACTTGTCCCGCATCGAACCCGGCCCGATCGCCTGCACCTCGTACGGGCTCGTCACCGGCCGGTAGTCCACCAGGATCGCCTCACCGGCCTGCCGGATCGTCGACGTCGCCGTCAACCGCTGCCCGTTGATCGACACAGCCTCCGCGCCCGCCGCCCACAGGCCGTTCGCCACCTTCTGCAGATCCGAGTAGAGCACCTGCGACGGCCCCGCCTCGGCACCCGTCACCGCGTCCTTGTCCCGCGGCGCGTCGGCCAACCGCACCACCACACCGTCCCCGCGCACCCGACCCAGGCCCGTACCCGCCTCCAGGCTGCGCAACTGCGACGCCTGCGAGCCGCTCAACGCCGCGTCACGCTGCCGGCCGACCTCCTCGCGCAACTGCTCCGCCCGCGCGGTCAGCCGATCCGTCTCCGTCTCCCGCTGCTTGATCTCGGCGATCAACCCGGCGCGCGCCGTCGCCCGGCTCGGCTCCTCGGCCATCGTCTCCCGGTAGGCCACCGCGAACAGGAACCCGATCAACGCCAGCACCACCAGGCTCACCGGCCGGCCCAGCACCTGCCGCAACCACGACACCGGACCCACCGCGCGCCGCGCCGCCGCATCCGCGTAACCCGGGTCCAACGGGTTGCGGAACAACTCGGTGAGGAAGTCCGGCGCGTACACCCGCGCCGACGGGTCACGCTCCCCCTCGCGCGGCGGCCGCGTCGTGGTCATGCCGTCGCCCCCGCCCGCCGCGCCCGCATCTCCCGCACCAGCCGGCGGGCCTGCACCACGTACATCCAGCCGGCGACCCAGTAGAGCACCAGGCCCCACCAGGCCAGCCCCCACCCGATCGCCCCGGCCGCGGTGGCCACGCCCGGCGCGGCGTCCGCCAGCAGCAGGATCGGGAACGCCGCCAGCAGCAGGAACGTCGCGGTCTTGCCCACGTAGTGCACCGGCGGCGGGCCGTAGCCGTGACGCCGCAGCACGCCGAGCGAGCCGAGCAGCAGCAGCTCGCGGGCCAGCAGCGCGGCGGTGAACTGCCAGGGCACCACCTCACGGGCGGTGAAGGCGAGCAGGGTGGCCAGGATGTAGAGCCGGTCGGCCAGCGGGTCGAGCAGCTCGCCCAGCCGGCTCACCTGCTGCATCCGGCGCGCGATCCAGCCGTCCACCCAGTCGCTGGTGCCGCCGACGGCCAGCACCACGACGGCGACCACGTCGGCCCGGACCACGAGGAAGAGCCAGAGGAAGAGCGGCACGCCCAGCAGCCGCACGAAGCTGATCAGGTTGGGCAGGGTGAGGACGCGATCGGCCGCGATCGTCGACGGATCCCCCGAGTGCTCCGCCGGAGCCGGCCCACGCGACACCCTCAACCCCCCTCCGCAGCACGGTCCGGCAGCCGTACGAGCGGCCGCCTGAGGAACGTGCGCGTTGCCGGCCGGTCAGATGCCGGCGCCCTTCTGCGATCCCGGGCTGGGACCTCCCCGATGCGGCCCGGGATCCACACGATCACGGGCCGGCCAGTTGCGCTGCCACTATATCGGGCTTCCCCGTCCGTCCCGGGCGCCGTGCTGCGCCGCTGCTCAGTGTCGTGACGGTGGCGACCGTCACAACCGCTAAGGCGTCCTAGGACACTAGCTGAATGCCCGGAGCCGGATCGGCCGACCGGGACCGGTCAGGCGGACCGGGCGGTCGAGTCGGAGCCGGTCTGCGGGGCCGTCATGGTGGCCGCCTGCCCGAACGCGAGCAGCGCCAGCAGCAGCTCGTGCTGCACCCGGTTGGGCATCCGGTCGAGCACCGCCTGCACCGCCCGGTGCCGTCGCTCCTGCAGCTCACGCAGGAGCGACTCGGCCGCGTTCGTGGGCAGCAGGCGCACCTCGCGGCGGTCCCGCGGGTCGGCCACCCGGCGCAACAGGCCCACCGCCTCCAGCCGGTCGCAGAGCCGGCTGGCCGACGACGGCACCACGTCCAGCAGCTCGGCCAGCCGGTTCACGTTGGTGTCCGGGTGGGACATGATCAGCGACAGCACCCGCAACTGGGTGGGCGAGACGCTGACGGTGTGCCGCGAGGTCGCCGAGTCGAGCACACCGATGAGCGCCTCGGCAGCCGCCTCGACGGCCGCGGCAAGATTCGGAGGTCGCTCCACCCGCTGTCCCCTGCGATCGTCTCGCTCGTGTTCGCTCCGCCGCTGCGGTCACTGCCCGACGACGTCGTCCGACCGGCTGGAACCGCGCCAGTCCAGGCAGACGACGACCGCGTCGTCGCGGAGATCCGCGTCGGCGTGGTACGCGTGCAGTTCGCGCATCACCGTACCAACTGCCTCGGTCGCCGGCTGCAACCGAGTAGACCGCATCGCCCGGGCCATCGCCCGATTCCCGTACGGCTCCTGCTCGTCCGGCTCCGCCGCGTACACCCCGTCACTGACCACGAACAGCCGGTCCCCCGGCTCCAGGCCGAACTCCTGCACCGCGTAGCGCGTCTCGGCGAACATGCCCAGCGGCAGTTGCTGCTCCAGCGTGACCGGCGTGACCCGGCCGCCGCGCAGCCGCAGCACGTGCGGCGAGCCGGCGTCCACCGCCCGCACCACGCCCTGCCGGTCGTCCAGCTCCAGCAGCAACGTGGCCACGTGCCGCTCCCCCCGGTGCTGGTAGAAGATCGTGTCGGAGGCCAGCTCGGCCTGCTCGACCAGGCTGCCGCCGGATCGGCGGGCGTTGCGCATGGCGTTCACGGTGACCGCGGTCAGCAACGAGGCGGACAGCCCGTTGCCGGTGCCGTTGAGCACCGTGACGGTGAGCCGCTCGCCGTCGACCGACCAGTCGAAGTGGTCCCCGCCCACCGTGTAGGCCGGTTCGAGCTGCCCGGCCAGCAGCACGTCGCCGTGCCGGACGCTGCGCCCGGGCAGCAGGTCCCACTGCATCTCCGCGGCCATGCTGAGCCGTTCCCGGCGGCGCGCCCGGCGGTAACGGTCGGTCTCCCGGTCGGCCGCCCGCATCGCCACCGCCAGGTCGCCGGCGGCGTCCTCGGCGGAAGCGACCGTGACCGCATCCGGCGCGTCCGGCAGTTCGACCATCAGCACGCCGAGCCGCTCCCCCCACACCGACAGCGGCAGGTAGGTCCGGCAGCGGCCGTCGTCCACGGTGTCCAGCACCGGTTGCTGGCTGCTGAAACAGCGCTGGGCCACGCCGTGGGCGCGGAGCGGGCCGCCGTCGGGCCGGTCCGGGTCCAGCACCGGCCAGAGGCCGCTGAACCGGTAGTCGGCGACGAACACCTCCGCCCGCACCGCGCCGAGCGTCTGCCGGAGCACCGCCTCCGCGGCCTCCGCCAGTTGGTCGGGTGGCGCCGTGCGCAGGGCACGCGACACCGGTCCGGACGCCTCCGGCATGTGCTCATCCTCCGATGACGACTATTGCTACAGGGCAAACATCATACGGAGGACCACCGACACCGGACGGGGGGTGGCCGTCAGCCGGGCGGACGCCGGGCCAACGCGCCGTGGAACGCGTCCGGGACCGGCTCCGGCTCGCCGACCGGCCGCCACCGGGCCACCGGCACCACGCCCTCGGCCGTCGGTCGCCAGCGGCCGAGCAACGGCGCGAACCGCTCGGGCGCGCGCATCCGGAACGCCGGGCCCATCATGGCCAACGCCTCCGGATGCCCGGCCAGCTCCTCGCTGTCGAAGTCGATCGCGAGCCAACTGCCCGGCGCCGCCGTCTCGTACAGCTCGTCGAGCGTGCGGGCGAGCGTGTCGTCGTCCAGGAACGCGGCCAGCCCGAGGAAGACCACCCCGACCGGACGTCGCCCCCACCCCGGCACGAAGCGGTGCAGCAGGGCCGGATCGAGCGTACCGATGTCGGTGGCGTCGCCCCGGCCGTAGCCGGCGCGGTCGCTGCCGGCCAGCAGGCACCGGCCGAGCCGGACCGTCTCCGGGTCCACGTCGGTGTAGAGGACCGTCGCCTCCGGGGCCACCTCGTGCACGTTGCCGCAGGTCGGCACGCCGGCGCCGAACACCAGGAACTCGTCGACGCCCTCGGCGGCGATCGCCCGCACCGCCCGGCCGAGGAAGTCCCGCAACGAGCGGAAGATCGCCGCACACGGCCCGTACGCCGACTCGAACGCCGCCGCCGCGGCCACGTCCACCGGACGGTGGTGCGCGCCGCCGAGCCAGTGGTCGATCATGCGGGCGGTGCTCGGCGCGTCCGGTGCGGCCATCGACGAGGCTCCCTCCCCTGGGCGCTGACCGCCAGCGTACCGACCAGCCGGGTCGGGCGGTATCAGCCCGGCGCGGTCCGGCCGGCCGCGATACTGGCGCCAGGGCGGCCGGCGACGGGAGGTACGGGGTGAACTCGGCGAACGGCGCGGCCGTGGTGGTGGGCGTGGACGGCTCGGAGCCGGCGGGCCGGGCGGTGCGCCTGGCGGCCCGGGAGGCGGTACGCCGCAACCGCCCGCTGCGGGTGGTGCACGCCTTCATCTGGCCCCTGCTGCGGGTGCCGGTGTCCGCGCCCCCGCAGGCGCCACCCGGGGCCGGCCTGCGCCACCAGGCCGAGCAGGTGGTCGGCGACGCGGTGGCGGCGGCCGAGGCGGAGTGCCCCGGGCTGCGGATCACCGGCGAGATCATCGACGGGGAGGCGGCCGCCGTGCTGCTCGGCGAGTCTCCCGGCGCGGCGCTGGTGGTGCTCGGCGACCGGGGCCTCGGCGGCTTCGCCGCGCTGGTGGTCGGCTCCGTGGCGATCCAGGTCGCCTCGCACGCCGACTGCCCGGTGCTGATCGCCCGCGGCGCGGCCCGCGACGCCGGCCCGGTGGTGGTCGGCGTGGACGGCTCGCCGCTTTCACGCGACGCGATCGAGTTCGCCGCCGGCACCGCGTCGTCGCGCGGCGCCCGGCTGCACGCCGTGCACGCCTGGACCCACCCGGGCTCGCGGGGCCCCGGCGACATGCAACCCCTGGTGTACGACGAGGGGCAGGTGCGCGATGAGGAGGACCGGATGCTGGCCGGGTCGCTGGCCGGCGTCGAGGAGCGCTGGCCGGACGTGCCGGTCACCCGCGAGGTGGTGCACGCCCGGCCGGTGGCGGCGCTCACCGCGGCCTCGCGCGACGCCCAACTGCTCGTGGTCGGCCGGCAGGGCCGCGGCGAGCTGACCGGGCTGCTGCTCGGCTCGGTGAGCCAGGCGCTGCTGCACCGCGCCGACTGCCCGGTCGCGGTGGTGCGCGCCCCCGGCTGAACGGTTGTCCGCGCCCCCGGCGGGTAGACGGTGCCGACAGCCACAGCGACCGGAGGAGGCAGCGATGCCAGGACCACGGCCGGGCAGCAACGCGTACGACAAGCAGCGGGCGCGCCTGCGCGACCGCGTCGAGCAGTCCGGGCGGGCCGCCGACCAGGAGGCGAACCGGGTGGCCAACCGGATCCTGCAGGACGACCGGGGCCAGCGGGGCGTCGTGCGGGGCGAACGGACCTACGGGCCCAAGGGTGAACGCGAACCGGGCGACCCGAAGTGAGGGCGGCACCCCTGGTCGACGGCGCCATCGCGGGCGCCGTCGGCAGTGCCGTGCTCAACGTGGTCAGCTATCTGGACATGGCGGCGCGGGCGCGTCCGGCCAGCACCACGCCGGAGACGACCGCCGGGCGCCTGGCCGACGTGGCGCACGTCGACCTGGGCCCGGTCGAGGAGGCGGCGAACCGCCGGGCCGGCCTCGGTCCGGTGCTCGGCTACCTCACCGGCATCGGCGCCGGGGCGGCGTTCGGTCTGCTCGCCGCCCGCCGGCGGATGCCGCTGCCGGTGGCCGTGACGCTGCTCGGCGGCGGGGTGATGGCCACCTCGGACAGCTCGATGACGCTGCTGGGCGTCACCGACCCGCGCACCTGGCGCCGGATCGACTGGCTCTCCGACCTGGTGCCGCACCTGGCGTACGGGCTGGCGGCCGCAGCCACCTGGCGGAGGCTGCGGCCGTCGTCGTGACCCGGTCAGCGGTCGCTGGCGTCCTCGGACACCGGCTCGCCGGCCGGGCCGTACGGCGACACCTGGCCCTTCGGCACCGGCCGCCCCGCGTCGGCGTTCGACGTGCCCCCGCCGCGCGACCGGTCGCCGCCCCGGGCGGCGGCCTTCCGGCTGTCCTGGCTGGTCGCGCCGAGGTCGTTGCGACGCAGTTCCTCCTGCTGCGGCTTGACCACAGGTCTCTCCTTCCGGTGGGAGCGCACGGCGCTGGACCGCGCACCCGGCCCGGGTACCCGTCGCCGCCCGGCGCATTCCGGCCCGGCGACGGGTCTGGGCCGGCCGTGCGTGGGTAACCGGGTGCAATGCCGGACGATCGGAACGTGGCGCGGGCCCTGCTGGACCGACAGTCCCGCACGTACGCGGAGGAGGCCGGGATCACGCTCGCGGACCGGCCCGGGCCGCTCTACCAGTTGCTGGTGCTGACCACGCTGCTGAGCACCCGGATCCGGGCGAGCGTGGCGGTGGCCGCGGCGCGAGAGTTGTTCGCCGCCGGGTGGCGCACCCCGCAGGCGATGGAGGCGGCGAGCTGGCAGGAACGGGTGGACGCGCTGGGCCGGGGTCACTACCGGCGCTACGACGAGCGGACCGCCACCATGCTCGGCACCGGCGCCCGGCTCTGCCTGGACCGGTGGCACGGCGACCTGCGGCGGCTGCACCGGGAGGCGGGCGCGGACCGCGCGGTGCTGCGCCGGCGGCTCACCGAGTTCCCCGGCATCGGCCCGACCGGCGCGGACATCTTCCTGCGGGAGGCGCAGGCGGTCTGGCCGGACGTGCGCCCGTACGCGGACCGGCGGACGCTGGCCGGGGCCCGGCGCCTGGGCCTGCCGGCGAACCCGGGCAGCCTGGTGGGGCTGGTCGGGGAGGCCGACTTCGGGCGGTTGGCGTCGGCGCTGGTGCGGGTGGCGCTCGGTGAGGAGTCGGCCGGCGAGGTGAGCCGCACCGCCGCGGCCGGTTGAGCCGGGTCGGCTACTTGGCCGGGCCGGGCCGGGTCAGGTGCCAGGCCAGCAGCGAGGCGAGCAGCGCGAGCAGCACCACGCCGCCGGAGATGCCGCCGCCCTCGCCGCCGCTCTCGCGGTGTCCGGTGGCGCCGAAGTAGATCACCGCCAGCCCGGCGAGCACGGTGACGAACGTCCGCAGTCCTCGGTCCTTCACGCCCCGCACGGTACGGTCGAGGCCGGCCCGCCCGGCCCGTTTCGGGGCACTTGTCCCCCATCCGGGTCAGTCCGTCTCCAGGTCGTCCAGGGAGATGGCGTGCGTCATCAGCCAGCGGGCCAGCGCCGCCATCCCGAACAGCCACAGCGGCGCCGACTCGGTGGTGCCGTTCGTGGCGAAGATGGCGAACCGCAGGTCCGGAGCCCGGTACGCCTCGATCCGCCACCTGTGGTTCTTGTCCCGCCAGACCGCGGAAGGGTCCATGGCGTCACGGTAGGTGACCGGGCCGGGCCGTCGTCGCCGGTTGGCTCACCAGTGCGGCACGACGCGGTCGCCGAGCAGCGCGCCGGGCACCGCCAGCAGCAGCGACACCGCGATGCCGCCGACCAGCCAGACACCGAATCCGGTCCAGCCGGAGCGACGGGCCCCACCGGCCGGCACGTCGGCGCGCCACCGCTCCCGCCAGGCCCACGCGAGCACCCCGAGCCCGAGCGGCAGCAGCCCGATCCAGAACCAGAACCAGCGGGTGCCGACCACCGGCGGCGAGCCGGCGACCAGCATGAGCAGCCAGCCGACGCCGAGCACCAGGGCGATCGTCGCGGCGGCGTCGGCGAGCGCGTCCGCCCGGGTGTCCCCGAGATGGGTGGTCGCGTCCCGGGCGCGTGGATCGGCCAGCGGGTCGGCCCGCCGGTCCGGCGCCACCCCGCCGTCCGGCTCCTCCGACGCGCCGGTCGCCTCCGGTGACGGGGAGACCACGTCCGGGTCCGGGTCGGCGCCGTCCCCGGCTTCCACACCTCCGCCGGACGTCGGCGGGGACACGTACGCGTACCGGAACTGGCCGTCGGGTCGGGCCCAGACCACGGTCGAGCCGCCCGACGCGTACCGGGGCTCCGGGCGGCGACCCCACGGCCCGGTGTCGTCCCAGCCGTCGGCGCGGGTCAGCGTGAGCACCCGGCCGGCCGCGAGGTCGCGCTGCAGGCCGGTCTCGTCGGCCTCGCGCGGCGCGGTCCACCAGGCCAGCGCCGCCCACACCAGCCAGCAGGCCAGCAACGCCACCGGCAGCGCCCGCCGGCGCAGCCACGCCCGGTCGACCCGACGCACGTCGATCATGCCGACACTCTGGCACCCGGTCGCAACCGCTCAGCCGGGCGGTCGGACCACCTCGCGGGCGTCGTCGGGCAGCCGCCGGGTGACGCCGCGCCGGTCCAGCAGCTCCAGCAGCGGCACCGCCACCCGGCGGGTGGTGCCCAGCGCCTGCCGGGCGGCGCTGAGCGTGAACGGCTGCGGCAGGCCGGCGAGGACCCGCACCGCGTCGTCCGGCGCGCCGGGCAGCAGCACCACGTTCTCCGCCAGCCGCAGCAGCGCGCCGGCGCGTACCGCGGCGCCGATCTCCTTCG
This sequence comes from Micromonospora ferruginea, assembly GCF_013694245.2. Lineage (NCBI taxonomy): Bacteria > Bacillati > Actinomycetota > Actinomycetes > Micromonosporales > Micromonosporaceae > Micromonospora > Micromonospora robiginosa. The sequence continues at coordinate 2,072,193 of NZ_CP059322.2, read as the reverse complement.
GGCCCAGGCCGAGACCGGCGAGGTGGTGCGTCTCGGGGGCCTGGAACGGCCGGTCGCCGTACTCGGACCGGACCCGCTCCACCGCCCGGGCCACCGGGTCGGGCAGCGTCGGGGCGGAGGCGGCGGTGACCAGGCCGTCGCGCAGCCGCAGCGGCGGGCGCAGCAGCGCGGTCACCAGGGCCCGGTCGGGCAGGCCGAGGCGGTGCCGCAGCGCGTCCACCGGCACGCCGGCGGCGAGCGGATGCGCGGCGGCGTGCCGGGTGACCTCCTCGGTGAGCCGGCGGCCCAGCTCCCGCCAGTGCTCCGGGTCGGCCAGCCAGTCCCCGGCCACCGGCGTGGCGGTCGGCGGCACCCCCATCCGGGTGAGCTGCCCGGCCCGCACCAGCCGCCGCCGGCGCAGCTCCCCGGCCGGGTCGGGCCGCCCGTCCATGCCGGCCAGCACGTCGGCGCGGGCGGCCGCCGCGCCGCGGCGGCGCAACGGCGGCGGGTCGACGTCGAGCACGGTCACCCCGCCGGCCACGTGCCGCCGGCCGGGGTCGCGCAGCAGCGCCCGGTCGCCGATCAGCAGCGGCAGCGGGCGGGCCAGGCGCAGCCGGACGGTGTCCACCCCGAGCGGCCGGACCCGGGCCGGCACCGCCGCGGAGCCGACGTGCAGCATGAGGGTGGCCGGCAGGTCGGCGGCCGGGTCCCCGGTCAGGCGCACGTCGAGCAGGTCGGTGCGGCCGAACCGGCCGGGGCGCAGCAGCGCGTCGCCGCGGCCGACCCGGTCCCGGGGCAGGCCGCGCAGGTTCACCGCCACCCGGGCCACCGCGTCGACCTCGGCGCGTGCCTCGCCCAGCGCGTGCAGGCCGCGTACCCGCACCGGCTCCCCGGTGTCGGCCAGCTCGAGGGCGTCGCCGACACGCAGCCGGCCGCCGCCGAGGGTGCCGGTGACCACGGTCCCGCTGCCGCGCACGGTGAACGCCCGGTCCACCCAGAGCCGCACCGGGGCGTCGAGGGCCGGATCCGGCAGCCGGGCGACCAGGCGGTCCAGGGCGGCCCGCAGCTCGGGCAGGCCGGCGCCGGTGACGGCGGAGACCGCCACCGCCTCCACCTCGCCGAGCGACGTCGCGGCGATCTCCCGCCGGGCCCGGGCCATCGCCGGCGTCGGGTCGGCCAGGTCCGCGCGGGTCACCGCCAGCAACCCGTACGACACCCCGAGCGCGTCCAGCGCGGCCAGGTGCTCGGCGGACTGCGGCATCCAGCCCTCGTCCGCGCCGACGACGATCAGCGCGGCCGGGACCGGGCCGACGCCGGCGAGCATGTTCGGCACGAACCGCTCGTGCCCGGGCACGTCGACGAACGCCAGGGTGCCGCCGGAGGGCAGCGTGGTCCAGGCGAAACCCAGGTCGATGGTCATACCCCGGCGGCGTTCCTCCGCCCACCGGTCGGGTTCCATCCCGGTCAGCGCCCGGACCAGGGTGGACTTGCCGTGGTCGACGTGCCCGGCGGTGGCCACGACCCACACCGGCTCAGCCCGCCACGCGCAGGATCGCCGCGCGCACGCGGTCGTCGGCGGTCTCCGGCACGGCGCGCAGGTCCAGCAGGAGCCGGCCGTGCAGCACCCGGCCGAGGATCGCCGGGTCGCCGGTGCGCAGCGGCACGGCCCAGCGCTCGGGCAGGCTCAGCGCCCACGAGTCCAGCTCCACCCCGGGCGCGCCGCCGCCGCCGACGACCGCCGCCGCCGGCACCACCTCGGCCTTGCAGCCGTCGGCGCCGAGCCTGTCGCGCAGCCGTTCGGTGCGGGCGCGCAGCCGGGCCGGGTCGGCGTGCAGCGCGTCCCCGGTCGGGGTGGCCGGCGTGTGCAGGGTGGCGGCGAGCGCGGCGAGGGTGAGCTTGTCCACCCGCAGCGCCCGCGCGAGGGGATGCCGGCGCAGCCGTTCGACCAGGTCGGCGTCGCCGAGCAGCAGGCCGGCCTGCGGCCCGCCGAGCAGCTTGTCGCCGCTGGCGGTGACCAGGTGCGCGCCGGCGCGCAGCGTGCTCGCCGCGTCCGGTTCGTCGGGCAGCAGCGGGTCCGGCGCGAGCAGCCCGGACCCGATGTCGGCGACCACCGGCACGCCGAGCGTGGCCAGCTCGCCGACCGGCACGGCCGAGGTGAAGCCGGTGACCACGAAGTTCGACGGGTGCACCTTCAGCAGGAAGCCGGTGTCCGGGCCGATCGCGGCGGCGTAGTCGGCCCGGGTGGTGCGGTTGGTGGTGCCCACCTCGCGCAGCCGCGCGCCGGTGCTGGCCAGCAGGTCGGGCAGGCGGAAACCGTCGCCGATCTCGACCAGCTCGCCCCGGCTGATCACGATCTCCCGGCCGGCGGCGAGTGCGGTGGCGGCCAGCACCAGCGCGGCGGCGCCGTTGTTGACCACGTGCACGGCGGCGGCGTCGGGCACCGCCGCGGCGAGCGCGTCGAGCGCCTCCCGGCCGCGCCGGGCCCGCCGGCCGGTGGCCAGGTCGAGTTCCACGTCGGTGTGTCCGGCGGCGGCGACCAGCGCGTCCACCGCGGCCGGCGCGAGCGGGGCCCGGCCGAGGTTGGTGTGCAGCACGACGCCGGTGGCGTTGAGCACCGGCCGGGGCGTGCGGCCGGCCAGCGCGGCGAGCGCGGCGTCGCGTACCCCCTCGGGGGTGATCTCGCCGTCGCGGGCGCGGTGCTGGGCGGCGACGATCGCGGCCTTGACCCGGTCGCGGCCGAGCGTGCCGGCGGCGGCCGCCAGCGCCGGGTCGGCGAGCAGCACGTCGGTGCGCGGCACCCGCCGGCGCGGGTCGACCTCACGCATCGGCGCTCCCCCGGGACGGTTTGGCGGAGACGGACGGGAATCGAACCCGCCTGGCCCGGGTCCCGGACCACACCGGTTTTGAAGACCGGGAGGGGCACCAGCCGCCTGAACGCCTCCACCCGGCAGTCAACCACAGCGGCCCGGCGACCGCCCGGCGAGGTGTCAGGCCCGCCGGTCCGCGCGTTCGCGCTGCGGAACCACCGTGTACTTCGGGTCGCGCGCCGACGCGACGCCGCCGTGGAAGATGCCGAAGCGGGTGCAGACCGAGGCGGCGAGCAAGGCGCCGCCGGACGCCACGGAGAGCAGCCGGCTGCGGCGGCCCAGCCACGCGCCCGCCACCCCGGCGGCGGTGAGCGCCCGGCCGGCGCGCAGCAGCTTCCCGGGGGTGCCGTCGGCGTAGGGCTCGCTGAGCAGGCCGAGCCGGTTCTCCACCCGGTGCGCGCCCCACAGCTCCAGCGCCGCGCCGGCGACCGCGAGCCGCCGCGCCGGCCCGGCCTGCCCGGGCGGCGCGGCCACCAGCCCGACGCCGGCGCCGCTGGCCAGCGCGCTGCCCGCGAAGATGACCGGCAGTTCCGGGTACGCCTCGTGCCACGACGGCACCGCCGTGTCGGCCAGCAGCACCCCGGTGTACGTGGCCAGCGCCGGCGCGGTGACGGCGGCGGCCAGCCCGGCGACGTGCCCGGCCGGGGGCAGCAGCCGCCGGCCCAGCCCGAGCACGCCCCGCTCGGGCAGCCGGGGCGCGATCTCGGCGACCGCGGCCAGCCCGGCGGCCGGCCCGAACGCGCTGAGGATCCAGGTGCCGACGGACATCGGCGAGGTCACCTTCGCCACCCGCAGCATGTGGTGGAAGCGGCTCGGCCGGCCCAGGTCGTTGATCAGGAAGTAGGCGCTGGCGCTGACCGCCGCCAGCGAGGTGACCCGACCGGCGCGGCGCAGCGCGGGCCGCCCGGTGAGCTGCCCGCCGGCGGCCAGCAGCGAGGAGCCGGCGGCGAGCCCGCCGGTGAACAGGTAGGCGGCGATGTCCCACTTCCACACCGGCGGCTTGAGCACCGGCCG